>JAPYTO010000332.1 GCA_029941865.1 Fuerstiella sp.
CTGACCGCCTGACGGACCGTGCTTCGAATTCGATCGTGTTCATTGCTTGCCGGCTGGTAATGAGCGACCAATTGAGACGGTGTCTGACCCTCGCCCGGATCCAGCGTCAGGTAGTTGTCATCGCGGCGTTCATCCCCCAACGCCACCATCATGACTCCCAATGCCGCATGCAGGTGCCGAAACAGGTACATCGCAGTCTTAAGGTCGAAGCCCAGACTCTGCACAGCGGCATGCACGGTCGTCCCCGTCATTGTCGTGATCTGTCCATGAGCGATCTCGCTGGACCCCGGAATCCTGATCGCCACGGAAAGATGGTGGTATTGATACTGATCGGTCTGGCTGGGTTTGCAGAGCATGGCAGGGGTGAAAAACGGAATCAACAACATTCGCGTATCCATCAGACCGGTGAGTTTTCGAACAACACCCGTTTGTCGGCGGATCGATTCCAGCACAATCCGGCCCGTTGCCAGAGTTCCGGCAGCAAGTACGAGTGTATCGACAGGAAACGTCTGTTGTTGTCCTGTTTCGGTTGACTGTGCGACGACTGAAGTCACCTGCTGCAAATCATTCACACAGAAATGACTGACGCACCAGCCGGAAAGATACTCGAACCGGTCAGACTTCATACATTCCTGCAGCGTGAACCGTGGCGAATAGATCGACTCCCGCGGACACCCCAGCAGACAGCGGCCCAGATGATCGCAGGCCTTGCGACCCGCATGGTCCTGACTCAGCGTCGCCGCGCGAGATCGACCCAGCACGCAACCAAGACGATTGTGAATCGTTCGACGACGCTGCTCATATCGGCCAAGCAGCAGAGCGGCGTGTTCATTCAGCTCCAATGGTGATTGCAAATGCTGATGCACGGGGGTGAATTCGGCCAGATCGTCAATTGCGCCTGATATGCCAATTCGCTTTGCGACGATATCGTAGAACGGTTCGATGTCTGTATAGGAAAATGGAAACGCGGTCAGTTCCGTATCGTTAAACGGGAAGGCGCCGGCGGCCCAGGCTTCACCCAGCCCTCCCTGGGCAAAGGACATGATGGGAGAGAATCCTTCGGATTGCATGGTATATCCGGACAGCGGTCCGAACACGTGCTTCCAGTGTTGCCCGAAGCCATGCAGGGAGTGCGAAGCATTCGGCGCTGCGGTAGATCCTGCTTTGTTCGACCAGGGCCACCGCATGTTGTATCCGTCCTTGTCGCGACGGAAAACGACGTCCTCGAATCGCTCGCCAAGGAAAAAGGCGGCTGGATCTTCGAGGCTGTTCTTGAGTTCTTCGAATCGGGCGTCCGGGAGAATTGGCGGGTGACCACTGCGTCCGACGTCGAGCATTTGAACGCGATACCCCTTTTCCAGCAGCGTCAGCGCAAAATGGACTCCGCTTGGGCCGGAGCCGACGACGACGACTGGTTCCGCAGCCGGACTCATGAGGAACTCATTCGATGGTTGCCGCGTAACCGGCAGGCCACGTGAAGTGGCAGAAGCACGAGCGCGGCAGCCAGCACATTGGCGAGGTAAACAATAACCATTCCGCACGCGCCCACAAGAAATGAGAGGCGCGATTGCCGCGGTGGAGCGTTGATGTACTCGGAATGTGCCGGACTGGTTTCCAGAATCGCAAGCAACAGGACCAGTTTGCTCCGCAGCCTCGGTTCCTGACACACACTGGCGTACGCATCCGCCATTCGGGTGAATGCGGGAGAAATCCGAGCGATGCGAAGGAGTAGTTCATCGAAGCGACTGCCACGTTCGCCCAGACTCAGGGCGCCCATCTCGTGGGCCCTGTGATAACGGCTCACAACATATTCGTCGGGCGACCGGCCAATCAGATATCGACAAAAGACATTGATTTCACGGTCGAAATGGTCGGTGTCCGGCTTCGGCATTTGTGATTGACGCTCGCGATCCGTTTGTGCTTTCAAAATCTGCTCGTTGGCGGAATAATGTTTTCCCACGCGGCTGACCGCTGTCGACTTTGATATCGAACATTGACACATTTGATGCGCAATTAAAAAATATGATCGCACGTCGACGAGTATACACTTCTCCTGGGGAATTTGAACACCTCTCAGCTTGTGTTCGACGTGGTGACGCAGGAGATCCGGCGCTGATTGCAGAGTGGGAACAGGCGTTCGCGGAGTATGTTGGCGTTCCCCATGCAGCTGCGGTCAATTCCGGTCGTCGCGGGCTGGTGTTAACGTTGTCTCATCTTGGTCTGGGAACCGGTGACGAACTCATCGTTCCGGCTTACACGTTTCGCGAATTGCTGCCGCCCATCCAGGCACTCGGCATCAGACCCGTCCCGGCGGATATCGACTCGAGATCGCTGTGCAGCACGCCGGAAGCCATCGAGGCACGAATCACTCCACGGACAAAGGCGATTCTGGCACTGCACACGTTTGGCGTTCCGTTCGACGTCGACGGCATCCTGTCCGTCGGTCGGCGACACTCGTTGCCAGTGATCGAAGACTGTGCTCATTCGCTGGGTGCGACTGTCAACCAGCGGCAGACGGGATCATTCGGCGACGTCGCTTTTTTCAGTTTTGAGGCCATTAAACCGGTCAACACGTTCGGTGGCGGTATTGTCGTCTCGCGCGACGAGGAACTGATTCGGGCGATTCGCCGCGATGCCGTGGCGGCTTCGTTTAACCTGGAACTCCTGGGATCAAAAGTGCGCAGCGCCCGGCTTGAGCGTTTTCTGTTTGACAGGCATCTCGCAGGTCCGCTGTTGTACATACTGGCCACGCCAGCACTGAAACGCCTTGGCTCGTGGTTGTATCACCGCACTCAGCCTTCGGTTCCCCCGAAATCCGGTTACACACCCCTGCAGGCCGAAATAGGATTAAGGAAACTTGAAAACCTCGATGAACGTATCTGCGAGCGAGCAAAGACCAGCAAAATGTTGAGTTCACTGCTGCACTCGGAAATCAACGTACACGACGTACCCGAAGGATGCCGATCGTCCCAGTATTGTTTTGTGGCCGAACTGCCCGTTCCGGCCGCCCGTATTCGCAAGCGAATGCTGCTGAAAGGCGTGGATGCGGGGGTTGAGGAGGAGTTAACCGACAACTGCGCAGCGATTCTTGGCGACAACGATTGTCACACGCTCAACAGTGTGTACCCTCGGCTAATCAGCCTGCCGTTGTTTGATGGGATCACCGAGAAACAGATCCATCGCGTCGCAGACGTCCTCAACAACGCATTGTGATTTCATCTGCAAACGGCGGAAAGCAATCCTTGATAGAACATCGCTTGTGATCATCCTTGGCATTAATCAGGACCGGTACGACTCAGGAGTCACTCTGGTTGACGGAAACGGTGTGCTGTATTCAGCCAATGAAGAGAGGTTTACTCGCCGAAAAACTCAGGGTGGTTTTCCCACACGTTCACTCGACGCCCTGTTCGAATTCACCGGCGTTGACATGCATGCGGTCGATGGAATCTGTGTCGCAGGCCTGATGACGCCTCCGCTGCCGGTGCGCATGTTCCCGAAGTTGCATCATTTTCTGTTTGATGGGGAACAGAAAACTGACAACAAAGGTGGGTTGCGCGCCCGGTTCATCGACTTCGTGCAGGATCACACGTCACTGGCTCACACGTCGTCCGGTTCGATTCTGCGCAGGATTTCGGGAAAACTGCTGCTCCCATGTGTGCGGCGGACACTCCCCAAAGCCCTCCGCAGCAAGCCTTTACATTTTGTCGAACACCATCTGGCTCATGCCGCGTCCGCATGGAATCTGTCCGGGATGGACGAGGCGCTCTGCGTGACGGGCGATGGGATGGGCGATGGTCTTTCGATGACGATCAGCCGTTGCTCGAGCGAAGGGATCGAACGTCTCTGGACGGCGTCATCCAGAGATTCACTGGGACTGCTGTTTGAAATGATTACTGAATCGTTCGGTTTCATCCCGTGCCGTCACGAGGGCAAAGTCATGGGACTGGCTGCGCACGGTGATGCAAAGAAGGTTCAGGAGCCATCACCGTTTACCATTGTGAACGGACAATTGGTTTACGACGGTCCGACCGGCCGGAGAGGTGTGGCCTGGGCCAGACAGATTGGCCGGCGTTATGGCCGGGAAGACATCGCGGCATGGGTTCAGAATATTCTGGAACTCAATGTTGCGGGAATCGTCAGGGACTGGTTGCGCAAAACGAATCTGACACGGGTGGTCGCGGCCGGAGGCATCGTCGCGAATGTCAAACTGAATCAGCGGCTGCATCAACTGGACGAAGTCGAACAGATGTTCGTCTGTCCCAATATGGGTGATGGCGGACTGTCGCTGGGTGCGATCTGCGCACAGTTCGGCTTACGGCCTCGGACGATCAACGATGTGTTCTGGGGTGACGCGATCAGCAACGATGATGTCCTGGAGTCGCTGACGCAGAATCAGTTGGCGTATACTCGCTGTGATGACATCGAACGGAAAATCGCAGAACTGCTGGCGGAAGGCTTCATCGTGGCCCGCTGCAGTGGACGAATGGAATGGGGGCCCCGGGCCCTCGGGAACCGATCTGTGCTGGCCAGTACAACTCAGCCGGGAGTCGTGGAACGATTGAATCGTCTGCTGCGTCGCAGCGACTTTATGCCGTTCGCACCGGCGGTGCTGGACGAGGTTGCCGATCAGTATTTTGCGGACCTGGACTCCGCCAGGAACGCCGCCGAGTTTATGACCGTTTGTTTCGACGCCACTCAAAAGATGAAGGACGAACATCCGGCGGTCACGCATGTGGACGGCACGGTTCGACCGCAACTCGTACGCGAGCGAACGAACCCCGGGTTTCATCGTCTGCTGACCGAGTATCAGAATCTGACCGGAAGCGGCATCGTTTTGAATACGAGTTTTAACATTCACGAGGAACCGATCGTAAGAACGGCTGAACACGCAGTGCGGTCTTTCCTGGACGCGGGCCTGGACTACCTTGCGATCGAGGATATTCTGGTTACGGCGCCTGCCGGCAACTCGCTGGTTACCGCGTCCATGGCGGAAGCAGCCGAATGAGTTCTGTTTTTTGTTGATCAACCAGGTTGAGTGAGAATCAGATGATCGCCGTAATCGACTGCGGAATGGGAAATCTGCAATCTGTGATCCGCGGGCTTCAGAAGGCCGGTGGTACAGCGGTCGTGTCGTCGCGCTGTGATGATGTCGCTGCGGCCGATCGAATTGTTCTGCCCGGCGTCGGTTCATTCGGACACGGAATGGAGAACCTGAGAAATGCAAAACTGATGTCAGTGCTTACGAAAAAAGTCCGGGAAGACAACACGCCTCTGCTGGGAATCTGCGTGGGACACCAGATGTTGACGACCTTCAGTGAAGAGGGGGCTGTCGCAGGACTCGGCTGGATCGATGGCACGACGACACGCCTTCCATCCCAATCGCAATGTGGCTCGGTCAAGATTCCTCACATGGGCTGGAATACTCTGCAGAATCGAAAAGACTGTCCCCTGCTGAGGGGCATTCCGGACGACGCCTGCTTTTACTTTGCGCACTCATACAGCGTCGCGTGTGCGGAAGACCAGACTGTGGTCGCCACGACCGAGTACGGATGTTCGTTCGCTTCCATCGTTCAGAAAGACAATGTCTTCGGTGTTCAGTTTCATCCGGAGAAAAGTCATGCGAACGGAATTACTGTCCTGCGGAATTTTCTTGATTACAATTAGAGCAGTTTACCAAATTGACGAAACCGGTTCTGGCTCGTGGGGGCAGCCGTTCTGCCATTAATGCAGTTTTCAAAAAGATGTGGTCGTGGGGCTCGTGGGAAAGCGACTCTCGCAAGGGGAAACACGTCAACCGTGGCCATGAGTCAGCGAAGATCGCTGCAGATGCAAAAAATTCGCGTTATCCCCGTATTGCTGTTGAAGGAATGGGGGATCGAAAAAAGTATTCGGTTTCAGGATCCGGTGTACATCGGGTCGCCGATCAATGCTGCGCGTGTTTTCAATGGTCGAAATGTCGACGAACTGATCCTGCTTGATATCGTTGCCACCGAGCGGAAACGGCCGCCAATTATCGAAGTGATTTCGCAGATCACCGAAGAAGCGTTCATGCCTGTCACGGTCGGAGGTGGTATTCGAGACATTTCGACGATCCGCGAACTGCTGACCGCCGGAGCGGACCGAGTTGTTATCAACACCTGTGCCGTCGAGCAACCGAATCTTGTCACTCAGGCCGCCGACTGTTTTGGCAGCCAGTGCGTCGTTGTTTCAGTCGACGCAAAACGGAATCCCGACGGTTCTTACGAGGTCTACACTCATGGCGGCACTCGCGCCACCGGGCTGGACCCCGTCAGTCACGCACGCCGCATGCAGGACATCGGTTGCGGTGAAATTCTGCTGACTTCGATCGACCGAGATGGAACGATGGACGGTTACGATCTTGAATTGACGCAACGCGTCAGCGACTCTTTGACGATACCATTGATCGCGTGTGGAGGAGCTGGCAGTGTGGAACACCTCGCCGATGCCGTCGGCGTTGGCCATGCCTCCGCAGTTGCAGCGGGAGCATTTTTCCTGTTCTTCGGCCAGAGAAGGACAGTGCTCCTGACCTATCCGAACGACAATGAGCTCACTCAGGCCTTTGACCCGAGTCAAATCCGCCTCAAAACATCAAATCCGACGGTTCTGCCTGATGGCGCCGTTAAACAGGGCAACGGTAAATGACAGCCACTCACACGATGTGTCGGCGCTGCGTGATGGACACCGACGTACCGGGTGTACGTCTTGACGGTAACGGAATCTGCAATCATTGCAGAATTCACGACAAGCTGGATCGACTGTATCCAACCGGCGACCAGGGCCGTCGAGAGATGGAACAGATTGCGGACCAGGTACGAAAGGCCGGCAAAGGCCGCGACTACGACTGCGTGGTTGG
>JAPYTO010000333.1 GCA_029941865.1 Fuerstiella sp.
CGTTTCAGAGTGAGATTACGATTGAAACATTGAATGCACCATTGTTTGACGCCACGTTGACGCTGCCGGACGGCTGGCAGATTGGCGATCTTGCCACTGACGACGGCAAACCGCTGAAATGGCGGGCCGGAACGATTGCCAATCAGATCGTTGTCGAACCAGCAACGCCCGTTGAGCCGGGTGCGTTGTTCAGCTTTGTTGTGCCGTTTGTACGAACCATTTCCGATCCCGAGGTGACACAGACGATCACACTGCCTCTCGTTACCGTGGCTGACACACTGGTCGTCGGTGGCACGTACCAGATCTCGGGAGCCTCAGATCTCAGCATCGCACCACTTGATATGGTTGGGCTGTCACCGGTCGGCGATGAAGACGGGACGCTGTTGTTTCGCACGCAGGGTACGACGTATTCCGGAAAGCTGGCGGTCATAAGAAAGCCGGTTAGGATTTCCAGTCGTTCTGTGCTGCGGTCCTGGATGGACACTCGACAAAGTACCGTTGAGGCGACTGTCACCGTCGACGTCACGAACGGCACCACTCGAACATTGCAGCTGACGCTGCCAGAGGCCCTGGGCGAGGAAGTGCGGTTTACCGTCGTGTCGATCGAACAGGTCCCTGGCTTCAACGATCAGCAGGTGCCGACAGCCGTCACGATAACGGAACAGACGGCCGCTGATGCTGAAAACAGTGAGCGGACGTTCTCATTAACGTTCGACAAACGGATTGCCGGAGCACTCACTGTAAAGACTCGGATACAGCGTCCACGCGACGGTGGACGGGAATTGACAGTTCCATTTATCAAGGTCGCAGAAGCCGTCCGGCAGCATGGGTTGATCGTGTTTGAAGCACTACCGGAACAGCAACTCGTCCCGGTCGATGGAAGTGACGCCATATCGGGTTTGACCGTCGCCGACGCGGGTCTTGTGGAACCGCCCCCCGAGGATTCCGGCCGCCGCGTTGCCCTGGTGTACCGTTACATTCAGCCGGAGTATTCCCTGAACCTGGCGGAAACCCTGTTTGACACACAGACGGTTCCGTCAGCTGTCTGCGAACAAATGGCCAACGTGAGTCTGTTGAGCGAAGCGGGCACGATTCAGCGTTCCTGCACGGCGAGTTTTCGCTGTGTGGGCGTGCAGACACTCCGTTTCACGCTGCCTATGTCCGAACACTCGTTCCTGTGGTCGACAATTCTTAACGGCGAAGCCGTCGAAGTACGGCGTGACGCGAACGCCTATCTGGTGGCGATCCCCACAAACAGCCGCCAGACCGAACATACGCTGGAAATTCTGTTTGAATCGGCGGCTGTCGATGCCCTGGTCTTTGGCACGACCACTCAGCAGTCGCTGCAACTGTCAATCGATACGGACGGCGGCGCCGCTTCGCCGATTGATGTGCTGGAGCAGACATGGGACGTTCGATACCCCGACAACATGATGATGCTGGCTTACGACGGTGGCTTTCATCCGTTACAGCAACTGGAACAACCGGGCTGGCTGCAGAATCTTGCCGCCCAGTTCCGTCTGCCGACGCTTCGCAGTACGACAAATCGACTGGTGACTGTCAGCATCCTACTGCTGGTGCTGTTTGTGGGAACGGTTCTGATCTGTCGACGACGCTGGAAAAGTCTGGCCTGTGTTTGCCTGCTGGGATTGTTGCTGGTGCCAATGACGCTGCTCACCTTCGTGATGCAGGAACGGGCAGCATCGGAGTACTTCTCAGAAGCTCCCAAAGTCGCTGCGTCCGTGGCCTACGACGTCGCAGCAACGGCAGAGACGGCGATCGAAGAAAAAGACGAGCAGTGGGAGGATGAGCGATATAACCGTTCGCCCCTGGAGGACATTGCGGTGCCAAACAGCGCGTGGGCATCTCCCGGCGGGTTCGCTCTATCGAAAGATCCACTCAGCAGCCAGAACATGACACAAAGCGAGGCGATCCAGGAATCCAGAAGAAGACTCTCTGAAAGCGATGCGGAAGTTGGTGAGTTCGGCGGTGGTGGCATGGCCGGAGAAGCCGTCCAGGCGGTGCCGCAGGACACAAACCTTAGTATCCAAAACAATGTTCGGAACTTCGACGGCGAGGCTTCGGGACCGGCAGTGATCGCGGGCCTTGACGCAATCAGCGTACCGCTGGCCAAACGTTCGGGGTCGGCTCGCCTGTCGATTCGCGCGGCAATTGCTCAGCCCGCCGACTATCGTTCACTGCACTTCCGGTCCATTGGCACCGGACAGGATTCCGGGACCTTACAGGTTGTTGTCCAGGGCCGAAATCACCTGCATGCCATGCGGCTGATTGCAGCATCCATTGTCATTCTCATCTGTCTGGCCTGCCTGCGAATGTCTTTGATCACAAAGATGGGCATCAGCTTGCTTCTGTTTCTGCTGGCGGCAGCGGTAGTGCCTCTGCTGCCCAATCAATGGCAGACCGCGGTCGACGGTGTGGCCATCGGCACGGCCACGGGCATCGGAATATGGGTCATTCTGGGAATGGCATCCTGCTGTCGTTCATGTGTGGCGTGGTGTTGCCAGCATGGTTGTTGTGGATTCTTCAAACGCCGCGGCACTACCGTTTCCGCTGGCATCCTGTTGTTGATTGTGACCGCCGCATCAACGGAAGCGGCTCCACAAGCGGTTGCGGCTCCGCCACTTGAATCCGTTCTGCCCAGTGAGGGAAAAACAGTGTCGCGTCCGGAAGTCGTGCTGCCATACACGCCGGGTCGGCCCGAGTTGCTGGCCGATCGGGTCTTCCTGCCACGCGACGAGTTTCTGAAGCTGTATCGCTCCGCCTACCCCGACGAACTCGGCAACCCTCAGACACCTTCGACAACGGGAGTTTCGGCTGCGTTTTACAAAAGTATCAACCTCAGGCAGGTGAAGGACTCCGTGTGGTCGCAGACATTTTCTGTCCGCTACATTATTCGTAGCTTCTCTGACAAGCCGGTCAACGTCCCACTGCCGATCGGCACAGTTGCCGTCCGGTCCGCATCCCTGAATGGCTCCGCAGCGATACTACTTGGCAACGCCGTGACACACCCCGTCACAGGCTCTGTGAATCAGTCGGCTCAGCAGACGCAAATTCTCCAGCAGCAGCAGGCGGAACCGCAGATCGTCCCACCACCAGTCGACACCGCCGTTTATTCCATCCACATTCCATCCAAAGGCCTGCACCTGGTGGATGTGGTATTTGAGGTCGCCGCGACGGTTGAAAACTCAATCGGGCGTCTATCGCTCCCGTTGCGGCCCGTCCCCGCGGCAACCGTTCTGTTCGATCTGCCGGAAGACAGGCTGGAGGCCCGAGTCAACGGTCGCAGCAATACATTTCGCAAAGACGGTCGGCAGATCACGATTCCGGCATCCGCCGCCGCCGACACGCGAATTGAATGGCGACCTGCCAGTACTCAGTCCGTCACCGACACCATTTTCCATGCCACCGTCAACACAGCGTTGTCCATCGATGACTCCGGTCTGACACTGCAGTCGTCCATCACAATCAACTGCCGCCAGGGGCAGTTGTCCGAAGTCGACATTGCTGTGCCGGGCGACTACTCGGTGCAGCAGGTCGCTGGCGCGGACGTAGCTGGCTGGAGTTTAGAATCTGCTGCCCCGCCCATCGCAGACATCGATGAGCAACCAGCGGAAGCCGACCAGCGACTTCCGAGCGTCAGCTCGCGCCGGCTGGCGGGCCGTCCCGCCTTGCGTCTGTTGTTCAAACAGCCCGTCGAAAACCAGACAGAAATCCGTCTGACGCTGTTCAGGCGGCAGATTACGTCTGCCGAGAAAACGGATTTGCCTATTCCCGTTCCGGCTGTAAAAGGGGCGTCCCGCGATTCGGGAAACGTCACGGTCCTGGCGGGCCGTGAACTGGAAGTGCGAGTCGACTCGTTGTCCGGCGTCAGCCAGGTCAATGCGGCCGAGTCGCAGCTTCCGGCAGGAGTGGACAGTAATGTACGACGAGTTCTGGCGTGGCGTTATACGCGGCACCCGGTCGCGATTACGACGAAAGTTCATCGAACGGCGGACCGTCTGCGGGTGACTGCGATTCACGCAGTCCAGCTGGAATCGCAGCGACAACTATGGACAAGCCTGATCACGGCCAATGTTTCCGGGGCCCCGCGTCGACGACTGGAAATTGAAGTCCCGACCAGCTTCCTGGCTCTGGATGTCAGTGCGAACGGACTGGACGACTGGTATTTTACAGAATCGCCTGGCAACGAAGGCTCGAAGATTCTGAACATCCAGCTCGCCACGGCAGCGACCGGTACGATTAACGCCGTGATTCAGGGTCAGGCCGATCGCAGCAACGGACAGTCAGACGCCAACCTCGTCGCGCCGCGGTTGGCAGGGGCTGACGAATTACGAACGACGCTGAGCGTCTGGCTGGATGCCGCTTCAGAGATCGCCGAAACAAGTGCCGACGGATGGAAGCGATTCGGCAGCGGTACGACAATCGATTCCCGGATTCTTAAGCTGCAGGCCGACGCACCAGACATTTCTTTCACCAGTGCCGCCACGACGCCAGGCACGGTTGCATTGTCGCTGCGACAGGCACCGGCGTCGCTGATTGCGGAATCGGTATCCGTCACCAATGTCACGGATACGTCCGTCGAACTGACTCTTGGCCTGAACTGGAAAATCGCTCGTGCCGCCACGCGCGAACTTTCTTTCACGCTGCCGCAGGGACTCAGTGATGTCTTTGACTTTCAAATCCCCGGTCTGCGTCAGCTGGAAAGACACCCCGTCGACAACGACCGCGTTGAATTCACCATCCACCTGCAACAACCCGCCAGTGATCGTTTCTTTGTGCTGGGCACAGGGACATTACCGCTGCCCGATTCGCGGCAGATTCTGGCAGATCCTCCGCAGTTCCTGGTGAAACAGGATACCACCGCGTCCATCGCCAGCCAGTCGCACTTCTGGGTGATCGTCAGTCAATCTGCGGGGCTGCTGGAAGCCGTCGATGTTGACACGGACGGTGACGATGTGTCTGCCGATCAGATCAAGACCAACATCCCCACGGGCTTCCTGCAGCAGTCCGTCGCCATCCGCCGACTCCGCAGTGACCGTCCCAATTCTCCGTGGCAACTGAAGTTTCCGGAGCGTCAGCAGGTTTCTCCGGCCGTCATCGCACTGGCCGCCCACACAACCGTTATCGCAGAAGACGGAACATGGCGTTCCCAGCACGTACTTCAGGTGCGCAACGAATCTCGCCAGTTTCTGCCGGTCAGACTGCCTCAGGACAGTCGATTTCTGTTTTGTCTGGTCAAAGGGAAACCCACTCGCGTCGTTTCTCGCGCAGAAGGTGATGGGAAACTGTTCCTGATCCCGGTCCCGCAGTCCGGAGAATTGTCCACGCCATTCGAGGTACGGATCGCCCTGGCAGGTGCACTTTCACCAATTGGGAAAGACCTGAACGGCATCAATGTTGGCATCCCCATTCCCGAATTTCCTGAATATCGCGACTTCCCGGACTACGGCATCACCGTCATGCGAAACACCTGGAGCGTCCATCTGCCGGATAGCTGGTACGCGGCCACGCTTGACGATCCTCGTCAGACAAACGTCGTGATCGCAGATGAGGCAGACTTTCAGGATGCGTCGCTGCTGTCCGCTGTCGACAACATCAAGTCGATCATGAATTCGATGAAGTCCTCGAAGGGCCAGGGAAAATTCGGCCGAGCTTACCGGGCACTGGAGGACCAGCAAAGCATACTTTTTTCGCAACGCGGCAATACACGTGCAGCCCAACAACAGCGAGAGCAGACGTTGGAAGAACTGCAGATACTGCTGGGGGACCAGCAGATCGGAGCGGACTTCGATTTCAACGTACAAGTGCCTGGATCCGGCAGTACCGGGGGCGAAGTCAATTTGTATTTGTCTGATGAAGCCCTGGGACTCAACACGTTTAACAACGACAACAACGCAGATTTTATTGCCGGCAACGGAATCCAGTTTCGCCAAGGATCGTTTGAACTCAGCGGAGGTCAGAACGTCAGTGACGCAAGACACGGTTCTCCGGGGACGTTTAATTTTTCGCTGCCGGCTCAAATCCAGGCAGAAGATAAAAAATCATCGAAACTGGACATACCTGAGAGCCTGGTACCGCAACTGAAGTCAGAGTCCGCAAAACCATCGTCTGAACTGCAAAGATCTCAACTGCTGGGACGCCGCGAATCAAACGTCAAAGAGCAGGCGAGCAAAGCGAGGGCCAGGATTGAGAAAGGTGCGCAAACGTGGTCTTTCAAAGAGCGTCTCACCGAAGACATCGTCGCCCCTGGTCAACAGTCTCGTCGACCGCCCGGCCAACAAGGGATCAGCCCGCAGCAGCCTCAGTCCGGCGGTCGGCAGTCAGGTTCGCTAAACGAACCCCAATCGTCTCCCTCCGCAGTACCGGCGTTCGGGTTGCAACAACTTCAAACTCCAGCTGCCCAGCCCCCGGTCGCTGACGAACCGTCCGCTGCCAGTCTGCTGTCCCTGAAATTCCAGATCCCGGAAGCCGGTATTCGGCACGACTTCGTCCGTACCGGCGGCAATGCGGCACTCACACTGACGGTTCGCAATCGCGAAGCAATCGGCACGGGTCTCGGATTCGCATGGGCCATCGCCTGCGTAGTTGCGGCCATCACGCTGATCAGCAGTTGCAAGTACGGCGTGCCGGCAATGATGAGCCGTCTCTTTGTCCTGGCCGCTCTGGCCGGACTCTGTGGCTGGTTGTGTCTGTCCGGCGAACTGCAGCTGCAATCGCTTGTGATCTGCGTCATAGCTGCCGTGTGCTTCAGCATCGGCCGGATTCTGGCCAGCTTCAGAAACGTGAAGACCAGCTGAAGCTCCCCGCCATTCGGGCTTGC
>JAPYTO010000334.1 GCA_029941865.1 Fuerstiella sp.
GACAGTGACAAAGCACTGGTCGTCCTTCCGATCTTCTCACCTCAATGCTGCCCCAACCCAATGTTCCTCGGTTTACCCATTTGCCGTTTCGCTGCTGTCCTGGCGCTCATCACGTTTTCGTTGCTCAGCCGTCAATTCGTGATGGCCGCCGATGAAACCCGGATTGATTTTTCCAGGGACATCAAGCCGCTACTGTCAGATCGTTGTTTTCTGTGTCACGGTCCGGATGCGGAAACCCGCCAGGCCGATCTTCGTCTGGATTCCGCAGACGCTGTTCTGGGAAAACTTGAGTCCGATGATTTGTTATTCGTCGTGGCACCCGGCAAGCCGGAGGACAGTGAGCTGGTGTCGCGAATCCTGTCGACGGATCCTGATGCGCGGATGCCGCCACCGGACTCGGGGTTGTCGCTGAGCGCCGAGGAACAGGAACGGCTGCGTCAATGGGTTGCAGAAGGAGCGGAATGGAAAGGACACTGGGCCTTCGAACCAATCGTCGCGCCTGATGTGCCGACCGTCGAAAATGCGGCATGGTGCCGCAACGAAATCGATCAGTTTGTTGTCGCAGGTCACGAAGCAAATGGTTTTGGCCAGAATCCAATGTCGTCAAAACAGACTTTGCTGCGACGGGTTACGTTTGACCTCACCGGGCTGCCACCGACATTGAATGAACTCGACGCGTTTCTTGCCGACGAATCTGACAACGCATTCGAAAAAGTCGTCGATCAACTGCTGAAATCTGAAAGTTTCGGCGAACGAATGGCGGCTGACTGGCTGGATGTGGCTCGGTACAGCGACACGTTCGGGTACCAGGTTGACCGGGACCGTTACGTCTGGCCGTGGCGCGACTGGGTCGTGAAGGCATTCAACGACAACATGCCGTACGACCGGTTTATCACAGAGCAACTTGCCGGGGACCTGCTGCCGAACGCGACTTCGGATCAAATTCTGGCGACGACATTCAACCGACTGCACCCGCAGAAGGTGGAAGGCGGCAGCACGCCGGAAGAATTTCGAGTCGAATACGTGGCCGATCGTGCTCAGACGGTCGCGACTGCTTTCATGGGACTCACATTCGAATGTGCTCGCTGCCATGACCATAAATACGACCCGATTACGCAGCGCGAGTACTACCAGATGTTCTCATTCTTCAACAATATCGACGAAGCCGGACTGTACTCGTACTTCACAAGTTCGACGCCGACACCCACTCTGCAACTGCCAACCGATGCTCAGCAAGCCCGGTTGCGGCAGCCCCATCAACGTCTGGCCGCCACCGAACTGGCTTTGTCGCAGCTGACGGCAGAATTACAGAACGCTGACCGTCGCCAGATGGCTCTGGCAAAGCTGCAGGACGACATTGCCGAACGCCTGGCAGACACAACCATGTTAATTCCTGGACAACAGGCAGCCTTCGCTTTCGACACAGGAACATTCGGTGCCAACAGAATCGTCAATGGAAAGCATGGCAACGCGGTTGAGCTGACGGGCGATCACGGGATTGATGTGAAGGTCGGAAATTTTCCTCGATGGCAGCCGTTCACCGTAACCGCGTGGTTGAAGCCAGCGACACAGCACGATCGCAGTGTGGTGTTTCATCGGTCGCGTGCGTGGACGGACGCGGGCAGTCGAGGCTACGAACTGTTGATCGAAGATGGTCACCTGAGCGCCGCGTTGATCCATTTCTGGCCCGGTAACGCCATTCGAATTCGCTGCGCTGAGCCCCTGGCAGTCGATACATGGACGCACGTTGCGATGACGTACGACGGATCCAGCTCTGCGGCGGGGCTTGCACTGTGGGTCAACGGGCAATTGGCAGCGACCAACGTCGATCGTGACAATCTGTACAGGAATATCACCGGCGGAGGCGGAGACACCATCACCATTGGTCAGCGATTCCGTGACAAAGGATTCCGCAAAGGCGTCGTCGATGACTTTCGCGTCTTTGGCCGCCGACTGACTGGACTGGAGATTGAAGAGTTATTCGACGGCCGGAGTCTGACAGAGATGCTGCAGTCGGATTGGGCAGGACTGGACGAAACAGCGTTAAACGCACTGACGGATTACGCGGCTGTGACAGCGGATGTCGAGTTTCAGAATCGCCTGGCGGACCTGCAGGCAGCGCGCGAAGCTGTCTGCACGATTCAGGACGGTTTCCAGGAGATCATGGTGATGCAGGAACGGGTCGTGCCACGTCAGGCCTACGTTCTGACCCGCGGTGCCTATGATGCCAGAGCAGAAGAAGTTTCAGCGGATGTCCCAGCGGCTCTGCCGCCCATGAATTCTTCGTGGCCAAAAAATCGCCTGGGGCTGGCCCGATGGCTGACTTCGCCGGATCAGCCGCTGACCGCTCGAGTGGCCGTGAATCGCTTCTGGCAGAGGAAATTCGGCGATGGGCTGGTACGCTCTCCCGAAGATTTCGGCAGTCAGGGCCTGGCGCCAAGTCATCCCCTGCTGCTGGACTGGCTGGCGGCCGATTTTTTGGAAAACGGCTGGAATGTGAAGCGTCTGCTGAAGCAGCTGGTGATGTCGGCGACGTATCGGCAAAGCAGTTCCACGTCACCTGATCAGCGTCGTCGTGACCCGGAGAACACATGGCTGACGCACGCCCCCGTGTTTCGGCTGAGTGCTGAGATGCTGCGGGACAATGCACTGGCGGTGAGTGGACTGCTGCATCGTCAGAACGGCGGTCCGCCTGCGAAGCCCTATGAACTGGCGACGTCGTTTAAACCATCGAACCCCGACAAGGGCAGCGGCCTGTATCGCCGCAGTCTGTACACGTATTGGAAACGTACGGCCCCGGCTCCCATGATGATGACCCTGGACGCGGCCAAACGCGATGTCTGCCGCGTCAAACGCGAACGCACAGCGTCGCCTCTGCAGGCGTTGGTGGTGATGAATGGCCCGCAGTTTGTAGAAGCCGCTCGCATGCTGGCCGACCGCCTGCTGCAGAAACACGGCAGCGGAGACAAGGCACTTTTGGTGGAGATGTTTCGTCTGCTGACCAGCCGGCTGCCGACTGACAGTGAGGCCAGCGTTCTGCTGCAACTGCTGCAGGATCAGCGAGTGCACTTTCAGAAGAACACAGAAGCTGCCACGAAGTACGTCTCGGTCGGCGATGCTTCAGCGAATGCAACCGACATTGCCGAATTGGCCGCGTGGACTACCATCGCTAATGTTCTGTTTGTGCATGACGAGTGTATGATGCGTCGGTGACGGTTCGGGAAAGGTGTCGGGAATCCTTTGTCGCTACGGACATTGGTGTGGACACAATTTGAAAGCCGTCCGATTTACCCTCCTTCCGGGAGGGGGATCACCAACTGAAAGTCTCGCAACAACTTCGATCTCCCTCCCCGCTCGTTCCTCGCGACCCTCCCGGAGGGCGGGTGAATGAGGGCTGGGAACGTGTCGGGAAGCTACGCAGGCCCGGATATCGGTTCGTGACACATTTTTTCGATTCACTACGTCGCCGTGCGACTTCAATTTGCAGGGGTAAAATTTCCGTGACTTTAAATCAGCGTTCCCAACGGACAATCGCCTGGCTTGTGCTGAGTGTTTCGACTTGTTTACCCGGTTGCAGCGGTGATCCGGAAGCCGATGTCGAAACCACGACAATCGACAGCGCGCAGACCGAAATCACAGCTCCAGTTGATGCCTCGACGCCGGAGCAGGTTGTGTCTGATCCAGCAGTCGTCCAGGCGGATATGGTCGCGTCCGTCGCCGAACGCAGCAACGTTGTCACGCCTTCGGTGAGTGTCGTCGACGAGCCGACTGCTGAAACTGAGCCTGCGGAATCGACGTCCGTGACCACATCAACTCCGCCGACTGCGGCCGATGTGAGCCCAACCCTGGACGCGGCGGAAAGACTTGAAGAACAACTGGCGGCATTCACCATCCCGCCGACGTGGGTTGAAACCGTTGAATCGAGTTGGGACACCTCAATCCCCTGGAAGGAGGCTCGGCAGGAAATTCGCACGTTACTGGGCAAAGGCGACGAAAGCTCGCGGAGAGAGGGCATCAAGCTGACGTGGGTATATCTGCAGAAGGACGACATCGGCAACGGTCATGAATACGGGATGAACCTGTTCCTCGGCAGGGAGCCGCTGTGGGCCATCCACGTGTATCGTGAGTGGCTTGCCAGAACGGATCATGACTACCCACCGTACTTCGGAATTCACGCGCTGGCATCGCTGTATTCTGATTACGGCCTGTTCGAACAGGCCGTGCCGCTGCTGGAACGTGGACTTCAGACTCCGCCACCGGACCCCAAATGGACCGAAATGCGGCAGGCCGAAATGCACGACGCGTTCGGTGACCTGTACACGGCATGGGGCAGGACCGACGATGCCAGGGCCAGTTATCGGGAAGCGATGCGACTGTTTCCACTGGCGAAACCGCCGTACGGAAAACACCTTCTTCCGCGACGAGCAAAGAAGGTGCAATCGAAGCTCGACCTGTTGTCAAAGCAGTCTCTGCATGGAGCGACGTTGCGTGACGGCCAGTACAAGGACACGGCTCTGGGGTATTCCGGTGACATCAAGCTGACCATTGATGTTAAGGACGGACGCATTTCCGACATTGGCGTACAGCATGAAGAGAAGATCGATCAGAATGCGTGCGTGCTGATTCCGCAGCAAATCGTCCGCAGACAGAGCTTTCAGGTGGACAGCATCACCGGTGCCACAGTGACCCGGGACGCGATTCTGGCAGGCACGCTCAGAGCCCTGCAGCAGGCAGGCCTGAAGTGAAGCCAAACAACGCGGATATCTTCTTTCCCTTTCTGAAGAAGAGCAAACGCACTGGCTGGCGGGGGGTCTGCTGGAGATGGCTGGAACGGATCGGTCCGGTGACCCGCAGTTCGCCGCTGCGTCGAGGCATTCAGGTCGTGTGTCTGTTGGTTTTTCTGGATGCGTTTTTCCGAGTCTGCTGGCCGTACGCCGAACATTTTTCCGCCACGACCTTTGCTGACAAGGAATCATTGCCGGTCGAATCATTCCTGCTGATTGATCCACTGGTGGGACTGTCGACGGCTTTGGCAGGAAAGGTTCTGAACTGGACGACACTGTGGTGGATGGTGGGCATCATCGCATTTTGCGTGATCATTCCCCGCGCGTTCTGCGGATACTTTTGTCCGCTGGGAACGTTGATTGATGCGTTTGACTGGCTTGTCGGTCGGCGTTTCCAACGCTGGCATGTGCCCGATAATCCAACCGGTCTGAAGAAGCCCCGCGGTTGGGAGCATTTCAAGTATTACTTATTGGCCGGAGTCCTGATCACGTCGGCGTGTGGAGTGTTGACCAGCGGTTTCTTTTCGGCAATACCGGTGCTGACCCGAGGCCTGCTGTTCAGTGGCGGTCGACTGCAACTGGGCCTTGTTAAAGGGGCTGGTCAGCTGGGTCCCGTCAACGCGATGTTCTACGTGTCGCTGGGGATGTTCGCTGCCGTGTTCCTGCTGAGTCTGAAAGGGCGGCGGTTCTGGTGTCGCTACGTCTGTCCCAGCGGTGCGTTGCTTTCGGTCTTCAATGTCTTTCGAGTTGGCGAACGCAAGGTCGAAAGTACGTGTATCAACTGCAACAAGTGCGTCGAAATCTGTCCCTTTGACGCGATTCACGAGGACTTCACGACTCGGACCAACGAATGCACGTATTGCCAAAGCTGCGGCGGAGTCTGCCCGACGGATGCGATCAAGTTCGTCACCCGCTGGAACTTTGTCGAGCTAAAGACGCCCGACGATCCGCCCAATCAACCTCGCCCTGTGTCTCGACGTGGATTCGTCGCGGCCGGACTGATCGGCACGGCTGCGGCCGCCATCACCAGGGCAGCCACCGCCACGGGAGTATCGGGCGCTGGCAGGCAGCAGGCGCCACTGCGTCCACCCGGCAGCGTTCCCGAAGCTGAGTTTCTGGATCTGTGCATCCGCTGCGGCGAATGCTTTAAGGTCTGTCCCGGTCCCGTGCTGCATCCGGCCGGACTTGAGCACGGACTGGAATCGTTGTGGACTCCCGTCGCTCATCCGGAGCATGCCGGCTGCCATCAGGAGTGCAACTTTTGCACTCAGGTGTGCCCAACGGGAGCCATTCAGCCGCTTGATCTGATCGTCAAACGCCAGACGCACATGGGGCTGGCGATCGTAAATACTGACACGTGTTTGCCATTTGATGACGACAACCGGGAAGACTGCAACCTGTGTTTTGTGGAATGTGAACAGGCGGGCTATCACGCGATTGAAATGCGTCCCATTGCACTGCCGGTGGACCGCGATGAATTAGAGTCTCAGGGGTTTTCAGATTTTGAAATTGAAGAGATGGCCACCATTGCCGCACCTTTCGTGGACGGCGACAAATGTGTCGGCTGTGGCATCTGCACGTACCGCTGCCACACCCGGTTTGTCGTTCAGGACCTGCGGCTGGAAGAAGCCGCGATCACCATTGCAGCGAAGAATGAACACCGCCGGCTGACCTTTCCCATGACCCCGGACGATCTCGGTCCGGCCGATACGTAACTCGCAGAACGTAGGCCGTGACCGAGCGAAGCGCTGTTCCGGCAGCGGCTGTGTGACCTCACGTCCACATTCACCCCATTGCCGGAGCGGCGTCGCTGAGGCTCCTGGGGCCGGCCTACTTCGCTTGTGTCTGGACAACGGGACGGCGGCCGATACTACGCCTGTTTCAGTGCGGTCGCTCTGCGAGCTCGATCCTTCGCTTTACCCCTTGTGTCGATCATCGTCCATCGTGCCAGTCGCCCCAGTACTAGCTCGAAGCGCCAGCGAGTGGGTCTCGTGCGCTCGTGAAATCCACTTGCTCGCG
>JAPYTO010000335.1 GCA_029941865.1 Fuerstiella sp.
GGCCTCTAGCGATATGGTCCGTGTCAGATGCCGTGGCGGACTTCAACCGATCCAACTCTCTCCGTACATCCACGGCCAGATCTCCGGCAGCCGTGTGGCGATCCGAAATCTCCTTTGCCATGGCCTTCAGGCAGAGCTTCTCAACTGACGCGGGTATATCGCGGTTGATCTGCCGCGGATGCACGGGCTCTTCGGCGACAATTCGCTGCATTACGTCTGTGGCGTTGCCACCCGCGAACGGCAGGCGACCGCAAAGCAGGCGATACATGATCACGCCCAGTGCGTAGATGTCCGTTCGTCCATCAATTCGGTGCCCCAGCCCGCGGACCTGCTCGGGAGCCATATAGTTGGGAGTCCCGGCGATCGTGCCGATCTGTCCGAGTTGGCTTTGGGTGGCCTCGCTGAGCGCCAGCCCGAAATCCACAAGCACCGGACGAACTCCGTCCGCCTGCTGAGTCAGGATAATATTGGCGGGTTTGAGGTCACGATGCACGGTCCGCTGCGAGTGCGCGTAAGCCAGAGCATCAGCAATTGCGGCCACGATCGACAGAGACTGTTCCAGTGTCGGCGGGTTTGCCCTGGCCCACCGATTCAAGTCCGGTCCGTCAAGAAATTCAGAAACAATAAAGCATGTACCGGCATCGTCAGCGACATCCAGAACAGTCACAATTCCCGGATGACTGAGACGCGCGAGGCTTCGTGCTTCCTGCAGGAACTCTTCATTGATACTGACGGCCTTTGCCGATTCGGGGGGTGCCCCGGTCAGCGGCACCTTGATGGCCACGTCTCTCGCCAACTGCGGGTCGTGCCCCCGATAAACGGCACCGAAACCGCCTTGCCCCAAAACACCATCAATCCGGTATCGACCGATTGACTCCGGTGGTACGTTTGAAAGTGCTTTCGGCACGCCGGATATCGGATTCGCTCCGACGGAAACGGCCCGTGACTCCACCGCGTCTACGATGGACGACCGGGTCCAATGATCGTCTCACCGAATTCATTTAATCCCGATTGCGCATCAACTTCAACCGGTAAACGGACGGTTTCAAACGGTTCATTGGGTTCATGACTCATGCCAGGTCGCACCTTTTTTCTTCACCGGAATGGTGCCGTCGCGGACGCCTTCAACGAGCGACGGTATACCCTTTGTGACCTTCTTAACCCGCTTGACAAATTCGTCGGACGGTTCTTCGCCGCCAGCCTGAAGGATTTCGCCGATATCGCGTCGCGACAGAGAACGTATTGCGATCTGACTCTGGTTGGGATGACTTCCCCAGGGCGTTTCAAAGTTGCTGCGGCAGGTCAGCACGGTCAAAATTCTGTCATTCGGCCCATGCGCTACGATGCTCTGCAGAAATTCGAGCGTTGCGGGATCGGCCCACTGAATATCTTCCACAGCAAATATCACGGGGGAATCTTTGGCGATCGAACGCAACCAATTCAGCATTGCGTCGGCAACGTGAACCTTCTCAGCAGTTGAAACTACGGCCTTTTCTTCAGCGAAACGGGCGCTCAGGTCATCCAGTGCCGGGACCGTTATTGAGGTTCCCGCAATGCTTTCATTGGAGTGAGTCGCCGCCTCACCATTGTCGACCTCGGTCACCCCGGGACTCACGACCAATTCACGGCAAGTTTCCGCAAAACAGGCATAAGCAACACCCCGATTAGCGGGACGACAGGTTACGGTGATACACGTCATCGCAGTGTCAGCGTGCGAAACGCGAGTGACGAATTCTGAGAGAAGACGCGACTTGCCCGATCCTTCTTCTCCAATCAGCAGAACGACCTGGCCCATTCCTTCAAGGCTCTGCATCCAGCGAGAACTCAGGATGCCCAGCTGAGGTTCACGGCCCACGAAACCGGTCCCGTCAATTGTCAGATTCTCCCCGACCAGCCCTGAGATTACAAACGTCGCCTGTAACTCTGTGTCATCGGTATTCGACGGCGCCAGCCAACGGCGCAACGTCGCCCTGGTGTCCACTGTCGGCCGAATCGACGTCCCATCGATCTGAGCATGTAATCGGGTAGCGGTAAACTGCATACGGTCAGGACGGACTTCTTCAAACGCGGCTTCCCTGCAGACGACAAAGTGCACCTTCATGTCCAGCCGCAAATCGCTGCCGGAGGTTGAAATCCGGTCACGCAGGGCCGTCAGGCAGATTGCAATATCGGACAGCAGCGATGCCACACGCTCGTCTTCGACGATGCCTGCTTCGACCACGCCGGAATCGACAAAGATTCGCTTGCCAATGACATGGACCCGGCTGAGCCCCAAACGTTCGGCCATGACAGACTGCACAAGCAGCTCGACGGGCTCGCCAGTGGAATCGTCGACTTCGACGCAAGATTCGCACACGGTCACAGCCAGAAGTCGTTGCGCCACGCCTGAATGCTGTTTAGGATTCACCGAAGTCGAAACACTGTCCGATGTCACCGAATCTTCAGTGGTGCTGATCAGTTTTCGAAGATCACTCGCCAGCGCCTGTGGCGTGGCATACCGAGCCGTCTTGTCCTTCTGCAACGCCTTCAGACAAATACTCTCAGCTTCTGCTGGCACTCCATGGATCAGTTGTCTGGGGGGCTGCGGCAGGTCAGCTTTGATTTGACGCGTGAGTTCGGCCGAATCTGTGGAAGAGAATGGTGCCCGGCCACACAGCAGGGTGTAGAAAATGACGCCAATGCTGTAAACGTGGCCACTGCTGTCCGCCGCTGACGACGGTTCACCGTCAATCCGTTCCGGTGGCAAGTGTGCCAGACCAGCCCCGAAAGAATTGCCGATCGTAGCGGAATCCGCCAAAGCCGGCCGCCCGAGCTGGTCCACAACAATGTCCTGCAGAACCAGATTTCGGAACGGACCTGATGCCCGACAGCGCTGCTCCACCTGATCAGCCAGGTCAGCGATGAATGATGCACACGAAAACCAGTCACCACGAAACCGCAGTCGATCCCGATCCAGTGTCTGATGGTCTCTGAGATCGTCCTCGGCAGTCACGGTTGGCCCAACGCTTAATCCCGACAAAACAGCTATACACCGGGGGAAAAACACTCACTCTCACCCGCCTGAATTGTCCGACTATTCAATTTGGATGCGAGCGATCGTGACGGTACATCCATGGTATGTTGTGAATTCAAATGTTGATGCTTTGCGGCACACCGGTCGGAACAAGAAACTCGTAGGGACGTCGAGTTGTATTGCGTTCCTGGATCGTGCCACCAATCGATGTGACCTGCTGCTGAAACCTGTTCATCGGTTCGGCGATGCGACCGTCCGTGAAGTGGCCTTTTTTATATTGGCCAAGCTGGGTGTAATGGACGTTCCCGAGCAGGTATCCAAGATTCATCTGTAGTTCGGCCATGTCCAACGGGGGCAGCACATCCAGGAAATCCTGTTCTGTCGCTCCGGATGTCGTTGTTGGCGCCTCAGCATAACTGGCCAATGGCATATTCGGCGTATAGCTCATCAGATCGTACTGCGGAAAATTGACGGCAGCGTGCTGCACGCTGCAGGTATAGATAATGAGCGTAAGTGACTTTGTCAGACAACTTCGTGTCTTAATGCCTCCATCTTCACCAAAGCCAATTACGCGTCCCCCGTCCGTGGCAACCAATTCAGCAAACCACGCCTGCAGTTCAGTGTCAGCCTGCGGATCACCTTCGTTTGGATAGTACACGGCCAGATACTCTGAGACCCATTTTTCGATGGCGGACCAATACAGCATGGAATCATCACGATACGGATAGTCCGGCAACAGATCCCCATCAGCAACGCCGCGCTTTTCAAAGGTATCGGGCAACATAATGTCATTAAACGGATTGTCCCGAATACTGGCGGCCGAAAGACCGCGTGCTGCCTTGATGCTGGCCCCGAACAACTTGTCGACAGCCCCCTTGTTCGCGATCAAATGCCTCCATGCCGCTTCGTTAATGGCCAGGGTGCCTTCGAAATGAGGTGCCAACAGCAATGCGACCGGATGGTTCGGTGCAAGTTGTCGATAGGTCGTGACCACAAACGGTTCGATGAACAGGTGCGTCCGACCAAGGTGTGTGGCGGCTTCGTGAACGTTTCCATCCGCCACTTCGACCATGGTCTTTGCAATCAGCCAGTTCCAGCCGTCCTGCGGAGTAAAGACGGGATTATCGTCCGCAGGCTGCTGCTTGATTTGAATGGCGAAGGGCAGCAGTGTCCTGGTTTTGGGGTCAACGACAAACATCGCCATTGGCGCATAGATGTATTTTTGCCCGTGCGGATAGTCACCGTCCGGTGCTCCATCCAGCATATAGAAATCGACCAAGTACAGGCGACCTTCTGCAATGGCCGCAACGAGTGTGTCTCCCGACAATACGCTGTTAAGGTGAACATCGGTCACGGGAAACCGATCGTCCAGCTCATTGACGCGCTGCAGCATCACGGGATTCGGTCCCCCCACACGCATCTATGCAAAGACACGGTCATCTTTAAAATCACGAGCAATGGGTGGCAGACCGATGGCATGAAACATTTCGGTGTAATCGTCCAGACTCACCGGTCGCCGGCTGTCAGACGCCAAACGCGGGTTGAATTGCAGCGACTCGGTCACCAGAGCCTTCAGGTTATGAAGGCCTGCTTCTCCAAGGTGCAGCAGCTTCGAAAACAACGACAACTTGCTGCGATGAAGTTCTCGATGGTGTCCGTCCATTTCGATGGCCGCCAGGTTCTCCAGTCCGACCACTGCGTGCCCCGCGACGGTCTTTAGCCACCCGAAGCTGAATTCATCACCAATCGGCACGCGGTCCAGCAGGGCCAATGGTGACACATGTGTATAGTTGAACTCGTACCGCCGCTGAGCGTGCTTCAGCCGCGCTGCTCGTTTAACCGCGAACGGATCGTCGTGTGGCAGAAATGCTGTCATGCTGGTGTTCGTCTCAATGTTTCGGAGTCTGTGCGCGTCGCGCCGATAAGCAAACAAGTTGAATCTAACGTTTTTGTTCGCGCGATGACACCATGTGCGTACGGCGGCTACGATCCGCGACCTACGTCGGTGCATTCAACGGTGGCCGTGCAACGTTGGCGGGGAAGGGCGAATTCGGGCCTGCAACGGCGGCTTCCGCCACGGCCATAGCCAATCCAAAGTCGGACGAAGAATGACGGGACCTCCCTTGCAGCGCAATCTTCATCGGCGGTCCTGACAGCTGAGTCCTTTGGTTCTGCCTGCAGGGCTGAGCGCCCGTGCTGTAGAATGGCTTGGGGACATCGTCCCACCAGCAGCAGAGGCGTTCGTTGCTCACGGCACGCGTGAGCCTCCGTTCTTCCTGGTGGAAATTTTTAGTCCTGTGCCAGTCCAGAGGGTGTTCAGGTCTCGATCTGTCCACCCTTCGTAACCACGGGACGGATCTCCAATAACGTGTATGCCACGCAGCTTGCCGAAATACACGACAGAGTGCGCCATTCCGGGAATCCAGCCGCCGTCCCTGACATACGTCGGAATGAGTTCAGCGACTTCCGGTTCAAGCTGGCAACACAGCAGGACCGGGTGGGCCATCGAGATCGCCTCCAGATCCGGCAGACTGCCTTCGAAAAATTCAACGCGGTGGTTCGTGCCGACGAGCTGCGTCGAGAGTCCGTGATACAGGCCCAGCCACGTTGTCCCGGACCGTGTCAGGCACAGCTGAGCCATTTCCTGTTCAGAGGTTTGGACGCCCAGCGTGTACAAAATGGTCGCTGCCGCCGCCGCCGAGCACGTATAAGGCGTTGTCTGCCTGCAAACAGGCCACACGGTGTGCGGTACGGGCGGCTCCCATTTGTCGCCGCAAACGGGCGGTTCGGCTGGGATAAAGTATGTCAGCGAAAACGCGGCTGCGACAACCAGTAACAACATGATGGGCAACCGTCTGGCCAGCGGCGAAGGGTGCAGTCGCCACCACACAACTGCCCCCAGCCCTGCCAACAATGGCGGAAACCAATTGGCCAGAATGATGACGGACGGCAACGGGATCCATCTGACGATCCACAACTGCCCCCACACCGTGTACATGTACACGACGATCAGAATCACGATAAACGCGGCAATGATGTCCAGAAACGGCTTCGACCGGTCCCTGAGCAACCGGTACATGCCCGCAAATACGGCCACAGACACGAATCCGATTAATGCAACAGCGAGCCTGATGTCTTCCAATGTCTCGATCCCTGAATATGATTCTCACCCTTGGCAGACGACACAGAATCACAGCGTCAAGCCAAAAAGCGACATAAGCCTGGTTGAGATAACCGAGAACTGTCGATAAACTCCCCGTCCCGCGAAAGGGCCGCTTAGCCCTTTTTAGCAACGACGACAGTCAAAAAGCGGGAAATTCACTTTGATTTGGCGACGAGGACGGAATCCGTCGCCGGGATTTTCGGAGTTCAATTGTGTCAATCGACAAATCATTAAAGAAGCCCAGCGGCGTTGTCCGTGCCAGAAACGTCCTGAAACGCGGAGAACGCATTTTGGTTCTCAAAGAACAGGACCGCTGGCTCGAGGACCAAAGCCCATTGGGGCTGCCTAAAGTCCGGGTTGCTAAGGCAGCAGCCGGCAAAAAGAAGAAAAAGAAGGAAGAAGGCGAAGAAGGAGCAGAAGAAGAGGAAACCAAGGAATAGTAATCCAGCGTCACGTTCCGGCGCCGCGCAGGCCTGCAGCAGCGTTGAATCGTTGCCGGCGGAGGCAAGGTCCTTTGAATTTGCTGGCGGCGCGGTTTGCCATCACGAGACCTTCTGCGTTACCACTGAACCATGCGGGCTGTTGATTTAATTTCGAATAAAGACAGGAGGTTGGCCTGTTGGTTT
>JAPYTO010000336.1 GCA_029941865.1 Fuerstiella sp.
TACTTTGTTCCCGCACATGCGTTTGGCGCCAACGAGAAGCTGAACATCGGAGTCATCGGTGTCGGTGGACGCGGCCAAAGTGATCTTGCCGCAGTGAGTACGGAATCGATTGTGGCGTTGTGCGATGTGGACGAACAACGTCTGGGCGCGGCAGCGCGGCGACATCCGGGCGCCAAGACGTATCACGACTATCGCCGACTGTTGGAACAGGAAGACCTGGATGCGGTCGTTGTAGCCACTCCTGATCATCATCACGCTCCGGCCACCATGCGGGCAATGCTGCGGGATCTGCATGTCTATTGCGAGAAGCCGCTGACTCACACAGTCGAGGAAGCACGGAAGATCGCGCAGGTGGCCGCGGCGCGCCAGTTGGCAACTCAGATGGGCACTCAGAATCATGAACATCCCGGTTATGTTCGCCTGGTCGAATTGTTACGTGCCGGAGCGATTGGCGACGTCACAGAAGTACACGTCATCACTGACCGCCCCGGAAAATGGTGGGGACAGGGACTGGACCAACCAACACAGACACCGGAAGTACCGTCGCATCTGCATTGGAATCTGTGGCTGGGGCCGGCTGAGAAACGTGACTACCACCAGGCCTACGTTCCGTTTCGTTGGCGGGGCTGGTGGGATTTCGGGTGCGGCGCCATTGGTGACATGGCCATTCATTTATTGGACCCGACGTTTCAGGCGTTGAATCTGGGAGGCCGTCCGGTCAAGGTTGAATCGCAGGGGCCGCCTCCTCACCCTCACAGCGGCCCCACGCACATGACGACCAGGTTTACGTTTCCGGCCCGGAAAGACGACGGCGAACTGAGCGTATACTGGTACGAAGGCGCCACAAAACCCAGAGCTGACATCGCCGCAAAACTTCCCATGAACGGTTCACTGTTTGTTGGCTCGAAAGGCGAGATTTCAATCGAACACGGTCAGCAGCCCAGACTGCTGGGCGAAGCAGAGGCGGCGGCTAACAGCGACGGGAAAGACGCGACGCCGTTCTCCGGAACTCATCATCACCAGCAATGGATTACGGCCTGCAAAACGGGCTCGGCGACGGGCAGCAATTTCGGCTACGCAGGGCCTTTCACCGAAGTCGTGTTGTTGGGCAATGTGGCCTACAGAGTCGGACGCAGGATTACCTATAACCCGGTCGACATGAGCACCGGTGACAAACAAGCCGACGTGCTGCTGCGGAAAGACTACCGCAAAGGCTGGGAGGTATCTTAGAAGGCTGACGATGCCGGAACAGCGCTTCGCTCGGTCCGGCCTACATTTTCAGGGCCGCCCGTACGGCTCATCGCGGCGATGATGCGCATTTCACGACCTAAGGTTTCGCCACCTGTTCGCGGCATGTACTCTGTTAGTTACTGAATCCTTCGATTCGTATTGTTCCGTCACATCAACCCGTTGCCAGCAGGCATCAACATGCAGATCCCCGACGATACTTCAGCGCAGAATCCGTTGTCATCGTTGGATGACTGGGACGACGACGTGCGAAACCGATATCCGGAAGGTGACGGCGATCAGCCGGATGGGTACCGTGATTATGGAGATCAGGTTCGAGATTCAGTCCGCGACTTCTACCACCAGAATCACATTCGTCAGACGGTCGACTTTGTACGATCATCACGCGAAAAGTATCTCCCCGTGCGCACGCGGCGCATGGGTATCTGGCAGGCGCTGGAATACCTGAACGAACTGGTTGACGACAGCGATCCGGACACCGAGTTGCCTCAGATCGCTCATGCCGTTCAGACAGCCGAAGCGATTCGCGCCGACGGACATCCGGACTGGTTTGTGCTCACGGGACTGATCCACGACATGGGCAAGGTGCTGTGTCTGTTTGATGAACCTCAATGGGCGGTGACGGGAGACACCTTCCCGGTGGGTTGCCGTTATTCGGACTCTGTCGTCTATCACGAGTTCTTTCAGGAGAACCCGGACTGGCGCAACGAAGATTATCAAACAGTGAACGGGATATATGAGGCCGGATGTGGCCTGGACAACGTGCTGATGTCGTGGGGCCACGACGAGTATCTGTACAACGTCGTGAAAGATTTCGTCCCACGAGAAGCCCAGTACATGATCCGGTATCACTCGTTCTACGCGGCTCATCGCGAAGGCGCTTATACACATCTGATGAACGACGAAGATCGCGATCTGTTCCGCTGCGTTCGCGAATTCAACCCGTACGATCTTTACACAAAATGTGAGACGGCTCCGGACCTTGAGAAGTTGATGCCGTACTATCGCAATCTGGTGTCCCGATTTTTTCCGGATGAGATCTGGTGGTAGGCCTAACCGTCTGATACATGTGTGATCTTCGATCCGCAGTTTCTTCGGGCAATAATATGGGCATCTCACACGGTGTGAATGAACGGCAATTACGATTCGCAACCATCGCCGTGGTTGTCGTCGCGATTGCACTCACCGCAGGTGCAGCCATGGTCTGGACGCCGGTGCCCCATCAGGACGAAGTTTCGGAGATTTCTCGATTCGATGTACCACACCAGACCGCGAGCGATGAATTTGTAACATCTGATACCTGTCGAAGTTGTCATCCGGATCAATATTCCAGCTGGCACGACAGTTACCACCGGACAATGGCTCAGCTGGCAACACCTGAGGCGGTCGCTGCCCCGTTTGACGACGTTGAACTTCGGGACGATGCGCTGACCTGTCGACTTGAGCGACGGGGGGATGAATTCTGGGCGACGGTTTTCGAATCCAATTGGAAAGACCGGTATGTGGCTGCAGGCATCGAACCGCTGTCGGTGCTCGGGACTTCCAGGTCTCCGTTTCTAACCAGGCGTGTTGAGCTGACGACCGGGTCGCATCACATGCAGGTCTATTGGATTTCGAACAATTCCAGAATGATCGAACTGCCGTTCTATTATCACATTGACGGCCAGCGCTGGATCCCGCGCGACGACTCTTTACTGGCGCCGCCACAGCCGCCCAACGCGGGAGTGAATTCCTCGGAATGGCGAGTTGACTGCATCAAATGTCACAGCGTGGGTGGCAAACCAGGATTGATCGCAGGTCGCAGCCTGCAGACTTCGGTCAGCGAATTCGGAATTTCGTGTGAAGCCTGCCATGGTCCCGCCAAAGAACACATTCGCCATCACCGCAACCCCATCAACCGATATCGCCGCCATTTTGATGACAGTGGTGACCCGACCATCGTGAACCCTGCTCGATTGTCTCATACCGCATCTTCGCAGGTCTGCGGTCAGTGTCACATCAGCTTTGATCCGCGGAGCACGGCTGACTTTCTGGCCAACGGGTTGCGGTATCGCGCCGGTGACGACCTCGCAAAATCCCACATCGTGCAGGAATTTAAAGGGGCCGAAGAGGAAGATCAGAACGTAGTCACGACCTACTGGCGTGACGGAACGTGTTGCGTTGGCGGCGACGAATACCTTGGGCTGATCAAGTCGGCCTGCCACCTGCGTGGGACAATGTCCTGCCTTTCATGCCATTCCATGCATCAGAGTGATCCCAACGATCAACTTGCAGCACACATGGACGGCGATCAGGCCTGTTTGCAGTGTCATTCGTCGTATCAGGACGACATTGAAGGGCATACGCATCACCTCGCGAATTCCAGTGGCAGCCGTTGCTACAACTGTCACATGCCACACACTACCTATGCGTTGTTTACAGCCATGCGAAGTCATCGCGTTGACAGTCCTGACATCGCCTCCAGCCTGAAATTGGGACGGCCCAACGCGTGCAACCTGTGCCATCTGGACAAGACACTCGCCTGGTCTGCAGGTCGTCTTTCCGAATGGTACGGAACGCCGGCCGTGGAAATGGGTGAGGACGAAACGACGATCGCGGCGTCACTGCTCTGGCTGCTTCGCGGCGATGCCGCTCAACGCGTGATTACCGCATGGCACATGGGTTGGGAGCCGGCTCGTAAAGCGTCCGGAGAATCGTGGCAGGCACCGTTTCTGGCGCAGATTCTTGAAGACCCGTACTCGATGGTTCGCTTTATTGCGTACGAGTCACTGGCAAAGCTGCCAGGATTTGAAGACTTCAAATTCGACCACATTGGCTCTGCACCGGATAGAACGCACGCACACCAGAACGCGTTATCTTTATGGGAACAGCTCAGCCATGATTTTGGCGACGAATCAAGTACCTTGCTGCTCGATCCGCGAGGCCAATTGAAGCGTGACGAAGTTGAACGACTACTGCAACAGCGTGACGACAGACCGATTGTGATATCAGAATGACAGAAGAACAAGATTCCCCGAATTCAGGTCGTGCAGCGGACCCGCAGCTCTCGCGGACAACAGCCGCACATTTGCAGTTTGGCTGGTGGTCCTTATTGACATTCCTGGCCCTTGGTGCCGTGCTCGAAGTCATGCACGGATTCAAAGTCGGGTGGTACCTTGACGTGTCAAACGAAACCAGACGATTGATGTGGACGCTGGCTCACGCCCATGGCACCTTACTGGCACTGGTCCACATTGCATTTGCCACAGCAACCTGGCTGGTGCCCAACTGGGAATCCGGCAGACGCCGACTGGCGTCCCGTGCCTTGTGTGCCGCGAGTCTGATGATCCCGTTGGGTTTCTTTCTGGGTGGAATTCAGATTCATGGCGGTGACCCGGGCATCGGAATTCTGTTGCTTCCTGCAGGAGCCTTTTTTCTGTTCGTCTCAGTCCTGTTGACAGCTCTGGGTATGAACAAGGCGCGACGCGGCTGATTCAGGCATTCCTTTTCAATGTCTGGCGCGTTGGACGACAACTACGTCAGGCCGGCGATCGGTGTTGCGTGATAGATCGGATAGGGTCGACCGGTCGGATCGTGCCAGTGTGCGTCTCGTGGAATGCCCAGCGTTGAATAGATCGTCGCAGCCAGGTTCTCGGGAGTCTGCGGATCTCTGATCGGGTACGCCCCAATGTCGTCGGTGGCTCCGATCGTGCGACCGCCCGGCACACCACCACCGGCCAGAAGTATCGACTGAGCGGCTCCCCAGTGATCTCGTCCAGGCAGCTTGTAGACATTAAGTTTTGAAATCTTCGGCGTACGGCCAAACTCACCGGCAACCACAACCAACGTGGATTCCAGCAGGCCGTGGTCTGCCAGATCATCCAGCAGCGCGGCAAGAGATTGATCGAACGGCGGCAATAATTTGCGCAGGGCAGGGAACAGGTCACCGTGCTGATCCCAGGTGGAACCGCGTCCGAGGTTCACCTGCACAAGTCGCACACCAACCTCAACCATCCGACGGGCCAGCAACATCGATGAGCCAAAGACATTCCGCCCGTATGCATCAAGCCGTTTGGGGTCCTCGTTCTGCAGATCGAACGCCTGACGTACAGCTCCCGAAGTCAGCAGTGAAAAGGCACCTGCCCGGTGTCGGTCCAGATTTGCGACCGTTGCCTGTTGGTCAAGATCTCTTCGCTGGCGTTCGACTTCGGCCAACAAGTCAGCGCGTCCATCCAGTCTGCTGAGCGAAAGTCCCTCGGGCAGTTGCAGATTGGGTGATTGAAACACGGGATAAATCGAATGCCGGAACGCTGGTTTGTTGGAAAAATGAAAACAGTCGGGGCACGCGCCATAGCCGTCGCACTCACTGGCGGCCTTGATCAACCATGGATCGTGAGCGGCCCCCATCAGACCACCCCTTTGCCCCGGTCGTTCGGCTCGATTGACGTTGGTAACCATACGAGGCAAGACAGCTGTGGCCGGCAGACCGCCCGGACCATGCAGTTGGCTTCCCGCGACGGAAAGGATTGATGGAAAATCTGTCGGCTGCGGTTTGTTGCGGTTGAGTCCCGGTGGCAGGTGGCTGCGCCCGGTGTTCATGATATGAATGCCCTCACCGTGATCATTGCTCTTATGCGTGAGCGACCGGACGAGACTCCATTGCTGGCTCCGTTCCGCCAACCGTGGCAGATGTTCACAGATGTGCAGTCCCGGCGTCTTTGTGGCAATCGGAGAGAATTCGCCGCGGACGCTGTCCGGAGCGTGCGGCTTCATATCGAAGCTTTCATGCTGCGACAGCCCACCGCTTAGAAAGACGTAGATGACGGATCGAATCGGACTGGCATCACTTCCCCGATCATCTGTCGCTGCCCGACAACGCAGCACATCTGCCAGGGAGAGATTCGCCAGACCAATGCTGCCAACCTGCAGCAGCTGTCGGCGATTCAAACCGGGAGATGGGAAGTGTCGCGAAGCCACGGCCTGGTCCTGGAAGAACGTTGATGGCGAACATTCAGAACACCACTCAGGAAGACAACCTGTATGGTGAACTGCTGCCCGAGTCTAACCTGACGCAGCCTGTGACTCAATACGCTGCCATGACCATTCACGACTGCTTCGCCGTTTCTGATACAAGCACGCAGCGCCAGCAAGTGAGTTCCACAAGCGCACGAGACCCGCTCGCTGGCACTTCGAGCTCGTATTGCGGCCATGCAGAGCTGAGGCCAATGCGGCCCAGGCACGGCTGAATCAATGCAACGTCTGCAGCCATGCGACCAGGTCGGCTAGTTGTTCCGGCGTGAGGTTGCCGACGACCCCTTTGGGCATCATCGAGATCTCCTGCTTGACGCGTTCGTCGATGTCGTCCTGGAGCAGTTCGACACTGAGCCCATCGTTCTGCCGGATCGTGACGGTTTCCGCGCTTTCCAGAACGACGAAGCCGTTGTGCGCTTTGCCGCTCAACATGACGAAGGTCCATGTGTCGAAACCCTGAGCAATTTTTTTGCTGGGATC
>JAPYTO010000337.1 GCA_029941865.1 Fuerstiella sp.
CAGCCCTGTGCCAGAGTCTGTTCGCGTCTGCCGAGTTCCGTTATGTTGACTAGTGGCTTGTCACTGTCGAAAAGTGGGGTAAGCATCCTGCTTGCCGTGTGTTTCTCCTGATGAAGCGCAAGCTGGAAGCTTACGCCACGAATCTGCAACCCAAAGATTGAACTGTGACCACGCACTAGAGCTTCGTCAAGTCTTGATTTTTGGGTAGCCGAAGTCGCCAGACATTGGACGACATAGAGAAAAACTCCAAACTCTGGCGAGTTCGGCTACGGAACAACTCTGATTTTTAGACTTGAACACGCACTACGGCCAAGTCCGCTCGGCTGTGAACCAATGCTGATCGGGAAAACCTGACTCACTCGACCGGAACTGTGCAGCTCACTTCAGGAAACCGATCCAATACGACTTACCTCTTCGATTGACGGCCACAGCGGCAACCGAAAACTGAACCAACTTTGAATCGGATACTACGATGTTCTCACGTCGCCAAATCCTGCAACGCGCATCCGCCGGCTTCGGCTATCTGGCATTCGCAGGGGTCAGTAGTGCGAGTGCCGCTCAGGACTCAGCCAACACCAATCCTCTGGCCGCAAAAGCGCCTCACTTTCCGGCGCGAGCGAAACGAGTCATCTTCTTGTGCATGCAGGGCGGCCCGTCCCATGTCGATTCCTTCGACTACAAACCACAACTGATCAAAGATCACGGCAAGGGTGGTAAGTATGGTGGTTCGCTGTTGAAGTCTCCGTGGAAATTCCGCCAGCGAGGCAAGAGCGGGTTGTGGATCTCAGATCTGTTTCCAAACGTTGCCGAACAGGCTGATGACCTTACTCTGATCCGTTCGATGCAGTGCGATCAGCCGGTCCATCCGGGAGCAATGACCCAAATGCACACCGGCACGGCTCAGTTCATTCGCCCGTCGCTTGGTGCGTGGACGTTGTATGGTCTGGGCACACAGAACGACAGTCTGCCGGGATTCGTTTCGCTTAGTCCACCATCGGGCAGTTCACGTAATTATGGCAGTTCGTTTTTGCCGGCCATTTATGGTGGTTCCAAAATCGGGCGAGGCGGCCGCGGAACTCGCCCTGCTCGAGGCGGCAGCGGCGAGAGTGTCCCGGACATTAAGAATCCCGCACTCACTGATCAGCAACAGCGACTTCAACTGAATCTGATCCAGGCACTCAATCGCGAAAAAATGCATCGCGACAAGTATCAACCTGGCGTCGAGGGTGTGATTGAATCGTATGAGCTGGCCTTCCGAATGCAGGACGCAATGCCTGAATTGATGGACACGTCAAAAGAAACCCAGGCGACGCTGGCAATGTACGGAGCCGATGGCGGCCCCACGGACAGCTTCGGCAAACAGTGTCTGCTGGCGCGCCGCTTTGTCGAAGCAGGCGTACGATTCGTCGAAGTGACGCACGGCAGCTGGGATCAACACACCAACCTTTCGGTCGATCATCAGATTCGGGCCGAAGCCTGCGACACACCCATTGCCGGGCTGCTGCAGGACCTGAAGCAGCGAGACATGTTGAAAGACACGCTTGTCATCTGGGGCGGCGAATTCGGACGCACTCCGGCCGCACAGGGCGGCGATGGACGCAACCACAACAACAAGGGATACACCACCTGGATGGCTGGTGGCGGCGTCAAAGGCGGTTTCAGCTACGGTGCGACTGACGAACACGGTTACGAAGCGATTGAGAACAAGTGCCACATTCACGACTGGCACGCCACGATTCTTCATCTGCTGGGGCTCGACCACGAGCAGTTAACGTACCGCTACGCTGGCCGTGACTTCCGGCTGACCGACGTACACGGCAATGTTGCGAAAGACATCATCGCCTGAAAGGTTGATGGTCGACCTTCGTGAAAAGCCGACACTGGCGAACGCTCCGGCTGACGTTTGTGGTGTGACCGGCGCAGCATCAGCAGAACATCGAACGCAGGGCATGACACTGCCGTCATGTTGCCAGCCAGCACCTGGATTTCGGAGCCGAGCCAGCGCATAAGCGGAGACATCGTCTCAAGTCAATCAACAAAGCAGGCCGGACCCAGGATCGCAGCGACGCCGCTCCGGCAATGGAATGAACAGAGAAGTGGGCTGACGATGCCGGAACAGCGCTACGTTCGGCCCGGCCTGCATTCTCGCTTACGCTATGGGTTAAAATGAAGAAGGAAGTGGCGCTGTCCAATCACGACCACCGGCAGAGCCGGTGGTATGAGGAAGGCCCCTCGAAGGGGCCGCAGCAGCTCGAAGCGCCAGCGAGTGGGTCACATGCGCTTTTAAAGCTCACTTGCTTGCACGGCGTGCTTGTATCAGGAACGGCAGAGCGTCATGAGTGCTCACCAGCAGAGCTGGTGGTTTACGGTCGAGAATTCGAATAAAGTCAGCGGTTCTCATTCGTCGGTAAACTTGACTCAACCACGACATGATTTTATGAATAGAATTCGTTAGCCTCGACCATCCGCTCGACACATTCAGTCAGCGGAACACCGCCCACCTCACTCGACCTTACGAATGCCAACCATGCGTTTTCCTCACGGTCCCCTGCGTCAGCTCGTTGCTGCCATCTTTTCTGCGAATGGTTCAGAGCAGGTGGAAGCTGATCTGATCGCCAACCACCTGGTGGAAGCAAATCTCGCCGGACACGATTCGCATGGCGTGATTCGCACGCCGATTTACATCCAGTGGCTGAAAGATGGCGACGTTGTTGCTAACCGTCGGTTAAAGGTCATCCACGAGACGGACGCTCTTGCTCTTGTGGATGGTCAACAGGGCTACGGACAGTCCATCGGCAGGCAGGTCGTTGAACTGGGACTGAAAAAGTGTCGGCGGCATGGAGCGGCAGTCATCGCCGTGAAGAACAGCGGGCATCTGGGCCGCATCGGACACTGGGCAGAACAGGCTGCCGACGCCGGCTGTGTTTCGCTGCATTTTGTGAATACAAGTGGCAAGGGAATGTTTGTCGTACCCGCTGGTGGTGTTGAGCCACGACTTTCGGTGAATCCAGTGACGATCGGGGTCCCGGTCGAAGGACGTCCGCACGTTGTCCTGGACATTGCCGCAGCAGCCGTAGCGGAAGGAAAATTGAAGGTTGCTCGTAACGCAGGAACTCAAGTGCCTGACAACTGGATTCTGGATGCGGACGGTCAGCCAACCAACGACCCCAATGCCTTTTACGGCCCACCGATGGGAGCCATTCTTCCCATCGCCGGACACAAAGGGTACGGGTTGAGTTTCATGGTCGAATTACTGGCCGGCGCGTTAACGGGGAATGGCTGCAGCCAGAAGGGCAAGACTCGGCTGGAACAGGGGATGTTGTCGATTTTCGTTGATCCCTCTCAACTACCAGTGCAGGATTTCTTTGGCCCCGACGCGGCACGGTACATCGATTTTGTAAAAAGCTGCAAACCGGCCACGCCAGGAAACCCGGTCCTTGTTCCAGGAGACGTCGAAGTTGAGCGTCGACAGGAACGTTCTGAAAACGGGATCGAACTGGACGAAAAAACGTGGCAGCAGATCGTGGCAGCGGCCCAGGCATGCAATGTGCCTGAGACCCTGATCAACACTGCAGCTGCAACTTGAAAAACAATGCCATGCGGTCGGTGGTCAGACCACGCAAGCCGAGGTTTGGAACCGATACACCGCTCTCGTTTGTCGCTACACCTGACTCAACCGAACCACCTTCCTGCCGAGACGAAGTCTAATGACTCACGACACCCAAACGTCTGGCGTACTGGGGCAGGAAAACTACCAGTATCTACCCGTCCCGGACTGGCCACAGATTCCCAATGACATCGACTTCGTCGAAGCGATCGGTGTCGCAGTGAGTCAGGACGACCGCGTCTTTGTGTTCAACCGTGGCAATCCTGCGGTCCTGATTTTTCAACCCGACGGGCAATTCATCGACGCATGGGGAGAAGACGTGTTTGTTCGCCCTCACGGTATCACTGCAGCACCGGATGAGACTCTTTACCTGACGGATGACCTGGGCCATCGCATCGCACAGTTTACCCTTGAAGGTCAGCTCTTAAGGAACATCGGTCCGGCGGGCATTCCGTCGCAGACCGGCGTCAGCAAGTTCGACTACCGTTCGATCACGAGTGCTGGTCCGTATAATCTGCCGACGAATGTTGCAGTCGCTGCAGATGGCCATCTGTTCATTGCAGACGGATACGGCAACGCCAGCATTCATCATTTCGACGCAGATGGAAACCTGGTTCGAACCTGGGGTGCTCCCGGTGACGCAGTTGGTCAATTCAACGTCCCGCATGGGATCTGCGTTGATGCCCGCGGTCGAATCCTCGTTGCGGACCGGGAGAACAGCCGAATTCAGATCTTTGATCGAAAGGGGACGTTGCTGCAGACGTGGACTGACATCATTCGGCCGTGTCAGGTGTTCGCCGGTGCAGACGATGTTTTCTTCGTGGCGGAACTCGGAAACCAAAACGGACGGTTTCCGTGGCAGCCACGACCCCCGCAGCCAACGGGCGGTCGGGTGAGCATTTTCGATGGCGACGGCAGTTTGCTAAGTCGCTGGGGCGGAGGTCTGGATGCTCGCCAACCGGACGCTTTCTACGCCTGTCACGATATCTGTGTCGATTCCAAAGGAAACATTTACGTTGGAGAAGTCGCCGTCACTGCAGCAACAGCAGCCGGCGAAGACGCAACCGGACTGCCGACTCTTCGAAAGTTCGTTCGAGCCTGAGTGGCCAATCCGTTCCAGTCATTCTACCGCACCAGAATCGTATCAGTTCAGGGCAATGCCAGCACACGCCCGTGTCGTTCTGTTCATGGCCGAGCATCAAGACGTGTCGGCAACGATCTGGTGGTGGTGGTGTCCGTTGATTCGCGATGCTCTTGAAGTTGAAGAAGCGTCCGCTCCCAACAATCAATTTTGTCAAAGGCGCACTCGATCGATTCAGTCAGATAGTCCAGGTTGGTGATCGGCTTGGTGTGGAATGCTTCTGCGCCGTCCATTTTTGCGATCGAATACGCCGTAAGCGACGTCAGCCGGGAAACCACGATTAACGACGCACCTGCGTCAATTCTTTTGATGTTGCGAACAATTTCAGTAGCCCCTGATTGATCGAAGTCGAGATCCAGGACGATGGGAGCATACCGATCGCGCAACCACCGCCTGAACTCATGGCCACTTGAAAGCTGCAAAGCCGATTGCGATTGCTTCCTGCTGCGCAAGTAGGACAACAATTCCTCATAAGCTTCGAATTCCGTCCACTGCCAGCCACGCGACTTTGAATCCTGCTTCAGCAACTCAACCAAATCGCGATCCTCGCCGACATATTTCACCGCTCGCTTCATTATTTATCGGGTTCCCTGGATGTGATGAGAAAAGAACCAGCATATCACGCCCACATGAACGTTAAGAAATGATGCTGCGATCAAGGCAAACCGGCTTCGTGCAGTTTACTTATTGCTCGTAGCGGAAGCCGCCAAGGCTTTCGACCTTTCACTGCCGAAATTCTGGGCGAATTCCGCTACAGAACGACCGCGTGATTTTGAAAACTGCTGTAGTGCCTTCCACCTGTCGTCCCAACGCTGCGACTGTTTCCACGGCATCGATTCAATAAACGATTGGAAATCACACGGTGGTGTATCGCACAGGATGATCGCAAGGCTGAGCACTACCTGGACTGAGTCTTCAGATTGCACACTTAGCGCAACCCATGGGGGTAATCGGGTAAGCCTGGCAAACACGATGTCGCCGCCAAAGTGCGGTTTGTCATTTTTACGCCACAGCTAACTTGTCCCAAGACAGGAATTCGACGCGTACAGTCGTCCTGCACGTCAGCCAATCACGAGGGCATTTTCGATAAAGACGGTTGGCACGCCAGCAGTGATCTTCGTGGTATTGTGATTGCGCAGATAGCGCAAAGCATGCCGACAGCAGGTGTGGGATGCCCTTTTTGAAAAGCCGTTCGAGATCGAGGATCTCATGACTTAAATTCGTCAAGGTCTGGCTGACGATACCGAGCGACGTCGTCAGCGTGCAACTGACGGTGCATTCGAAAGCAAGATGGAGCAACTTCCGGACAAAGAACGTCAGGTGCTCGTTTTATTGGCTTGAGGTAAAACGAGTATGGCCATTGCGAATGAGATGGAACTCAGCCTGCGAACCAACCTCCGGGTATCCGCAGATTCGGATCTTTTCGTGGCAGTTTCGGATGACCAACGGCTACGTCACAGCTCCGCAATGTGTCCCCTCGCGAGCCGGAATTCTGACTGGACGATACCAGAATCGATTCGGTGTGGAGTCGAATGGCAGGGGGCCTTTACCACTGACCGAAACAACGATTGCGGATCGAATGAGCGATGCCGGCTATACAACGGGCATGGTTGGCAAATGGCATCTGGCGCCCAACCATACCGACATCGACTGGATTCGACAGCATGTTGGCGGAGTGACGCCTGAGAATGCGCGGACACAATTTTCTCGCATCGGCGTCAAAAAAACGGCCCCCTATCGAGCGGGCAACCGTGGTTTTGCTGAGTTTTACGAGGGGCCGTTCCGCAGGTATTTTTCCAACTACGACCTGTCCGGACAGTCATTGCGACTCACGGGCGAAGACGTGCTGCATCGAAACGGGTTTCGGGTTGATATTCAAAGCGACGCTGCGGTTGCATTCATCAATCGCAATCACACCAGCCCCTTCTTTTTGTACCTTGCCTACTTCGCACCTCATGTTCCGCTTGAGGCAACGGAAA
>JAPYTO010000338.1 GCA_029941865.1 Fuerstiella sp.
GGGCAGACATGGACCGGTTTCCCTCAGCGGCGTGCACTCGGGGCGACGTTTGGACAGGTCTGGAAGCGGTCTGCTTGTTCGCTTCTGCCCGACACATCGACGCAGCTAACAAACTGATTCAAGAGGCGGCTGGATTGCATCCCGCCGCGTAATCGAAACGACGACACTCGCCATCTCGGCTGCGCGCTGCGGAGGGCGTGACAGGTGCGCTGATTGTTGCGTGACAGTCAGAATTCGTCAGGTCGCTCATGGGGATCGTCGACAATTCATCTGCGTGTCTTTCGCGATCTCCGCTGGTTACTCTTGGATGAGGCCCAACTTAATGGCCCACTTCTGAAAGTCTTCTGATCCCGCTTAAACAGCAGGAGGCATAGCACAGTGCCGCCGGTCGAGAAAGGATCGTGCATCGGAGCAAGCGCCGGCGGCATCGGAGTTCAACGATGTCGACGACTCTCGAAAATGCAGTTGCAATGTACCTTCGTTCGGGCAATCCAGCGCAGAGAACGCGCGAAGAGTATTCCACGACACTCAGAAAGTGGGCACGCTGGGGCGGTGGAGTTCCGCTCGAGACACTCGGACGCAAGGAAATCCGTGAGTTTCTGGATTGGGTGCACGAGGCCGCTGCACAGAATGGAAGAAATCCAGGGCGGACCGCGAACAAGGTCCGTTCGCATTTGCGCGCCGTGATGTCGTGGGCGTGGGAGCAGGACATTGTCGATGCCCTGCCAAGATTCCCTAAGCTCAAGGCCCAGCGCGACGTGGCCGGCAGGCACTACTTGACCAAGGCGGAGATCAACTCGCTCTACTTCGCGACCCACCAGATGATACGCCCCCGAGGTTGGAGCCATCCGTTTCCTATTGGCCGCTACTGGCGATGCGCGTTGGTCGTGTTCTTCAACTACGGTGTGGATACGGGCACCGTCTGGAAGACGACATCGTTTCATGAACCAATCCTTTGGCGGCACGTATCGTGGGATCGCCAATCCCCCGACCGTGAGGTGAAAGAGCGGTCACCATGGGGTTGGTTATTCTATCGTCGCGTGAAAACCGGCAAGACGTTTTACCGACCGATGAATCGTACCGTTCATGCTCACATTAAGAGCATCATGCCGGAAAACCCTGATCCGAATGCTCCTGTGTTCCCTGGAGGCGGCACGCGGCCAAACAATCGCTTTAGAACACTCTGCAGCTTCGCTGGGATCGAACCCAAGACGAGCATTGAGGCAGGCGAAGAACGCCCCTGGGTGCTCAAGGATCTTCGCAAGACGTGCGCAACGTATTACGACGAGCATGTCCCGGAGTCATCTGTCGAGATCCTTGGCCACTCCGTGGGGGGAGTCACCTACCGTCACTATGCACATCGCGCTCCGCTGGCGTTCAAGGCGATCATGACAATTCGGCAACCTTCCGCTTTTTCGGCATTGGCCAAAGGCTTCGACGACGAATGCCCCTGCTGTAGGAGACGCTTTACCGACACGGCCGGATGCTCATGAGCACGCAACGACAATAGTGCGATGAGTACAACGAACCGTTGTGGGCTGCAGTGGGGCGGTGGAATCAGCGAAAGGCTGGCTGATGCAAAGCTTTTCTCGTTCGACGTATGAAAAATCCGAAATCCCCCAGAATTACTCATTGACATATCGCAATGTTACGATATATTGAGATAAGGAGACATGAAATGGCCACGAAGAAAAAGTCAAAAGCCAAGCCAGCCGGTAATCCGCAGGCGTTTGCTCAGGCGGCTGAATGCTTGAGGACGCTGGCTCATCCGGTCCGGTTGAGGATTGTGCAGTTGTTGTTGCATGGCCGCTACAGCGTCGGCGAATTGGCTGAGGATTGTGGCATCCCGGATAATGTGGCTTCGGAACATCTGCGATTGATGCAGCGGTGTGGGTTCTTCACGAGCGAACGCGAAGGGCGGAAGGTCTTTTACCAAGTCGCCGAGCCGCATCTGGAGAACATCATGAACTGCGTCGAAAGCCGGTTCCTGTCGTGAGGATCGAGGACGTTACTCGTCCCTTTATTTTTCATCAACATATCGTCAACTAGATAGGTAACGACATGACAGTGCTTTCAACGGTTTCGGCCAAACGGCTTGCGGAGCTTGATGGACAGGGCAACGTTGATGTGATCGACGTTCGCACGCCGGTCGAGTTCCGGGAAGTGCGAGCCGTGGTCGCTCGCAACGTGCCGCTCGACTCACTCAATCCGCACGCCGTGATGAAGGAATGGAATGGCACTGCCAGCGATCCCCTCTACGTCATCTGTCGAAGCGGCACGCTGGCGGCGAAAGCGTGCCAACAATTCATCGACGCGGGCTACACCAATGTCGTCAATGTCGAAGGTGGCACACAGGCGTGGGATGAGGCCGGATTGCCGGTCATTCGCGGCAAGAAGGCCATCTCGTTGGAACGTCAGGTGCGAATCGCAGCCGGGTTCCTTGTTCTGCTCGGAGCGGTGCTTGGTTTTTTCGTGAATCCCTACTTCATGGGCCTTTCGGCGTTCGTGGGTGGTGGACTGATGTTCGCCGGGATCACTGACACCTGCGGCATGGGTATGATGTTGGCTAGGATGCCGTGGAACCAAGTGAAAGACGAAGGTGCGTCATGTTGTTCCCGCTGAGCATTCTGTTCGGAGCATTCGTTGGCTTTGCACTCGGTTTGACCGGTGGCGGTGGTTCGCTGCTTGCAGTGCCGCTGTTGGTTTACGGATTGGCGATAGCACCACGAGAAGCATTCGGCGTTTCGTTGGCTGCGGTCGGTGCAACGGCCCTGGTTGGCGTTCTGCCTCGTATTCGAGCGGGACAAGTCGAAGTTGGCACCGGCATTCTGTTCGCCATCGCTGGAATGCTCGGTGCTCCGCTGGGAACGTGGGTCGCGGGAATGATTCCGGAAACCGTACTGCTAACGATGTTCGCGGTGCTGATGTTCGTAGTCGCATGGCAACTGTGGAACAAATCGAAAACAAAAGACGACGACGTGCAAGCGGTGTGTAACACAAACAAACGTGGACCAACTTGCCAACGTACCGCAGACAGCAAGCTCCGGCTCACGTCGCGATGTGCGATGTCGCTCGCGGCTGTTGGTCTTATGACTGGGTTCCTATCTGGCATGTTTGGCGTTGGTGGCGGGTTCGTGATCGTGCCGGCGTTGGTCATGTTCAGTGGGATGCCGATTCACAAGGCGGTCGCGACATCGTTGTTTGTGATCATGTTGGTGAGCATTTCCGGCGTGGCATCGCACTTTGCAGCCGGTCGCGGAATATCGCTGGAAGTCACCGGCCTGTTTGTTTTGGGCGGTGTCATTGGAATGTCATTGGGCGGGTTGATCAGTAAGCGACTGCCGGCTCCGGTTCTTCAGAACGTGTTTGCGAGCGGCATCGTCGCCGTCGCGATTTTCATTGTCAGCAAGACATTCGTGTAACCAAGGAGAGAGACAATGTTCTTCCATCAACGATTCGTTCCCGGTCTGGCCATCTACTCGTACATCGTCGGCGATGAGAAGACCAAAGAAGCCGCCGTCATTGATCCGACTCGTGACGTTGACGAGTTAATCGAAATCGCCAAGCGTGAAGGGCTGCACATCAAGCACGTTCTCGAAACGCACGTGCATGCCGATTTTGTCAGTGGTTCGCGGGAAATGAAAGACCGGCTGCGCGATGGGGTGACGATTCACGCATCCGGCTTGGGCGGTGCCGACTGGACGCCACCATATGCAGATCACGTCGTGCAGGATGGCGACGAAGTCGTGATGGGAAGCGTGCGACTCAAGGCGGTTCATACTCCGGGTCACACGCTGGAACACGTTTCGTGGGCGTTGTTCGATGATTCTCGCAGCACCGATACGCCGTGGCTGCTCTTCACGGGCGACTTCGCATTTGTCGGAGACGTTGGTCGGCCTGATCTGCTCGGCGAAGAAGCTCGTAAGGAACTCGCTCACCAGCTCTATCAAAGTGTATTCGGTAAGTTGACACCGCTGCCTGACTTCACGGAAATCTTCCCCGGCCACGGTGCGGGCTCGCTGTGCGGAAAAGCGATCGGTTCGCGAGCTTCATCGACGCTTGGTTACGAACGGCGCTTCAATGCTGCGTTGGTCGAGAAACCGGAAGAAGAGTGGATCGGCGACTTGATGGATCAAATGCCGTTATCGCCGCCTTACTTCGCACGCATGAAGCGGGTCAATAAGGAAGGCCCGAAAATCATCGGCCGGGAACTTCCCGGTCAGCGTCGCTGGAGCGCTAGGCAAATTCACGAGAGGACCTGTGAGAACTGTTTGATCGTAGACGTTCGCCTGAAGGAATCGTTCGCAGCGGCTCACATCCCCGGTGCGATCAACATTCCGTTTGGTTCGACGCTTCCAACATGGGCCGGCTGGGTGCTGCCGTACGGTCGACCGATGCTGATCGTCGTCGATGACCCGGCTCAGATGCCGGAAGTGACAACGCATTTGCTTCGCGTGGGCTTTGACGACATTCAAGGCTACCTCGAAGGCGGCATGGATGGATGGCAGACGAGCGGCTACGAGATGGCAACGCTCACGACGATGCCAGTTCATTCGGTGCCGGATCGAGTCGCCGACGTGACGGTTCTCGATGTCCGCACCGAGAAGGAATGGAACGCGGGCCACGTCGAAGGTGCGATCCACATTCACGGTGGCAAGTTGCAAGAGAACTTTGAACTCGTGCCGCGTGCCAAGCCGGTTGTCGTGATCTGCGGAAGCGGCTATCGCGGTTCGATCGCAGCGTCGTTCCTGAAGCGCGAAGGCTACGAAGATGTGACGAACGTGCTGGGTGGCATGGCCGCGTGGAAGGCTGCCGGCCTGCCATACGAGACATCGGAACGCAATGGCGATTCGTCGTGCCGAGCCAGTGCGACGGCCGCCACGTGTGCGTGACAAACTTGGCACCGAACCTGCAACGAGACCAGACATGAACGACCTGCTTCTTCCACTTGCGATCGTTGTAGTATGGTTTGTGCTCAATACATGGGTGCTTCCCAAGTTCGGTGTCTCGACGTGACTAAGCGGTTCATGTGCGAGTTCGCACAGTTCCGCGAACTCCAAAGCTGTCGTTGACGACGACACGAACGAAATTGAATCGACATCCAGCCCGGAAACTTCAACTCAACAAACGGAGATCATTCAATGAGCACGCACGTCGCTCCCACGTTGGCAACCACCGAGTCGCCATCAGACAGTAACGACAAGGTCAATCACCACGACATCGTTGTCGTCGGGGGCGGAACTGCTGGAATCACAGTCGCGGCACAGTTATTGGTGAAGAACCTGCGAGCGTCGATGGCCGGTAAGCCGCTCACGGCGAAGTACAACGGCTACACATCGTGCCCGGTCGTGACGGGCTACGGAAGCCTCGTGCTGGCGGAATTTGATTACGACGGCAACCCTGCCGAATCGTTTCCATTCGATCAAGCCACGGAACGGTGGAGCATGTGGCTGTTGAAGAAGTACGGACTACCTATCCTGTACTGGAGCGGTATGTTGAAGGGCCGAGCATGAATCCATTCACGAACCATTTCCACGTGCCAAAAACAACACGACAAGCAAAGGATATCATCGATGAAGTTCAGAAACTCGATCGCGATCACCATCGGTGTTGTGTTAGTGTTATTAGCGGCAGGCAATTGGCAAACATTTGCTCAGAAGTCGGAAGGAATAGAACCCAGTGGAACCGAACTGTTCACGCATCCACGAATCAAAGACCACGGAAAGATTGTTCGACTGCCCGATGCGGCCGAGCAGCCTCGCGACGGATCGAAGATTTGTGTGGATGTAACTGCCGGTGGATCATCCGATGCGATCAACCCGGCGATTGAGAAGGTCGCTCGCTTCGTCAACATCTACGCTGGAGCCGGTAGGCGGCCAGCAGACGTGCAAATCACAGTTATTCTGCACGGTAAGGCAACGCTGGCTGCGTTAAACAACGAGTCATACGCCAATCAATTGCGAGCAGACCGGAACCCGAACGTCCCGCTATTCGAAAAGCTCAAGGAAGCCGGAGTCGAGATTCTCGTTTGCGGCCAATCACTCGCACATAAGGGCGGACGGCACGAAGATGTTGCGAGTGAAGTTCGCATCGCAGTGTCCGCACTGACCGTCAACGTCAACCGTCAGTTGGACGGATACGTTTTCATTCCACTTCATTGACGCGGCGTTGTTGCGAGGACGATTTCGCATCGAATGTCGAAGTGCAGAACACTCGATTTACGGCCTCACGAAATAAAGCCCCCAGCACGCTTGCAGCGAGACTGAGGGCTTCTGGTGCCAGCCAGAGGGTATTCCGGGCACGATATCGCGGACGATCGAAGGTCCAGATCCAGGCCTGTTTGAGCGCCACCGCGCAGAATCTCAAGCGGTTGGTGAAGGCTCTCTTTTGTGGTTGATTTTCAGCCGTCAGATCGCCGCCACGCGACTATGCAATCCACGCAGCTTGCCAACAAACCGACCTTTTCAACACGCACAGTGGTTTTTCGACGCACACCACAAATGGTTGAGTAGATGGATTTACATCCAGTGCGAATCGTGAATCTACGGGGCAGCTTCGATTCGGCACGCCGCCGCACGTTTAGGCGTGTAGTCATTCAGATTCCCAACGTCACCAGAAACCGTCCGAGCGCCCAGCCAAAATGACGACACGCACCTCAGCCAAAGTGACCAAGGAGGGCGTGTCCTTGGT
>JAPYTO010000339.1 GCA_029941865.1 Fuerstiella sp.
GCATGTACGCCCCCGAACTCGTCGGCAACAGCAACGAGTTCAAACTGCGTGTGACCGATCGATAACGAATCCTTGCTCGTCAATGACTTTGCTCAGCTTGCGCTGCACAGCATCGCTTCACGATTACGGGGAGGGGATTTCGTTCAGAGTGTAGTAGGCGTTCGAGTGGACTAGAGAAGATCCTTCGGCTGATCGCATGGGCTCGAGGTCGAAATCGTGTACGTGTCCCTGGACCAGGCCTGCGACACGCAACATAACCTGCAGACCATCCTGCGACACATCTGCACTGACAACCTGGGGCGTGGTGTGGTCCACTTCGGGGCTGCCATAGCCCTGCTGATAGATGTGGGTGTATGTGGACAGCGAATACGTTTCTGGCCGAGACGCAACTTTGCCGTCGACGGGCTTCGTAAATGTGACCTGGAACCCGTCCGGAAGAGCGTTGATCTCTTTGATCTCGAACGGCACTTTTCCGGTCCAGTCCAGACGCTGCAGTGCATATGGTCGAGGACCTCGGACGGGCCAGCCTCGATTTGTCCCACCCACCAGCAGATCGCCCTGAGGTGTAAACTCACAGGCCAGCAAACCTGTTGCCAGGCCTTCTTTAAACGGATAACAGGCTCCCTGCCAGACACCGTTGATCTTCTCAGTCGTGGCCCTCATCACCACGCTTAAACTGAAGTCACCGATGAAAATCTGGTTTTCAAAAGGTCCGAACTTTCCACCGGTCCTGTCCACCATGAACCCGGAAATCGAACGGCCCATTTTCTTATAGGGGAAGACGACCGCGTAGGGCACCAATTCTTTGACTCGGCCACGTTCCACCTCAAGCCGAGACCGGCTGTTGGGAGTCACTGGCGCCGGTCCCAGTTGCGGGGCCTGTAGATACCAGTTAAAGCTGACGGGGTGTCCCATGAATCCACCTTGCTGCAGAACTTTCAGCGAGCAGGAACCATTCCACGGCCCCTGACTTTCGGCGTAGAACATGACGCCATGTTCATTGGGGCCGATGCCGCAGGGACTACGGATTCCGCTGCACACCGGAATCGTCTTACCGTCAGGCGTCACCTTCAGACACCAGCCGCGGAACGGCACTTTTGAGCGATAGGATTCTGACAGACACAGCGCGACCCAGATGTTGCCGTCCTTGTCCAGCTTCGATCCGAATGCAAACTCGTGATAGTGACGGAATCCCCAAACGTCGCTTAACGTTTCAAAAAGATCGGCGCGACCATCGGAATCGGTGTCCGTGATTCGTGTGACTTCGGTCTGTTGCGTCACATAGAACGCCCCGTCCCGATACGAGAGGCCGAAGAGCTCATCAAGTCCACTGGCAAAGCGTTTGAACGTCGGACGCGGATTCTCGTCAAACGCGCCGCTGACCAGAAAGATGTCTCCCCGTCGAGTACCGATCGCCAGCCGGTTGTCCGGCATAACCTCAAAACTGCCCGCTTCCAGAGCCATTCCTTCGGGAAGGGGCACTTCCACGATCCGATAGTACTTCGCCTCCTCTTCCGCTGTGCCCCAGTATTCACCAAGCGTTTCCGCGCGCAGATCTGCGGCCAGCGACAGGACTATCAACGTGAAAAATCCCAATTTCATTTCTGCGCCTTACCAGAGATATTCGAGCACGAGTGTGGAAGTTGTTTCGTTGATGTCCAGGGAAACCTGAAGCTGCTGACCGGATTCTGTGTCCACGATCTGACCAACCTGACCGGTGACGATTCGGACCTGCAGCATTTGGTCAATCCGGAACGTACCACCGTCGGCACGCGTAATGTCTTTGCCAGTGACGGCCCGGAAAGCAATGTGGCTGTCGGCAGGCAACGATTGCAGCGTCAGAGATCGGCGCACCATTGGCTGCTTCGATTTCGGATCGATGGCGTCAACGAAGTAATCGGACACCGTCACATCGTCGAATTCGTATTTGAAGATCGGCCGCCGTTGCTCATCCAGGGAATATCCTTTGAAGCGGTGATTCGGTGGTCGGCTCTCGTCGACGATCCACGGTGACTGCATGTCGTCAACGTCCGGGCCCGGGGCAAAGTGGATGACATTCCTGCTGAGTGGTCTGACTGTGCCGTGGCCCTGGCTTCTCCAGACCCCACCGGGGTCCGCAAATTTGCCTTTCCAGATCATGGCAAGCCGCAGCTGTTCCGCGTCAAATACAATGTTGACCTGCTGCGGATAACCGACTCCGATCCCTCGTTTGCCGACGCCCCGGTAGCTGCGCCGCAGCATCACGGCTTCGTCTGTGGCCAGCAGTTCCATCGGTTCGATGATCAGCCCCCGAGGCTGCCGGGCCTGTCGACCGTCCAGCAGGTACTGCCACAAAGCCTCAATCTGTTGATCGGGGTCACCCTGCAGAATGTCTCGGCGCATCGCTTTACCGCTTGGCCAGTACGACGGCATGATGGTGTTCAGACTGAGCTGTTGCGGGTTGCGCATATAGCGATAAAACCACGACTTGTGCAGTCGTTCGGACATCTCTGTCAGGTCAACGGCAGGCATGTTCGCCGCCTGTTTCAGTTGAAACGTGTGGCAGGCAATGCAATTCAGGCCACCGGTACCAACCATTTCGTGTCCGGTGGTTCTCATGAGCTTCTGATCTTCAAACTCGGCGTACTCTCCTGCGGGCATTTGGTCAGCTCGTGCAAGCAGATCGACCAGGTCCGCAAGACTTTCGGTGCCATACTGAGGCATTCTTGTCTTGAGGTAGGGCCGAATGGTGCGGCCACCGAGCAGAACCTGACGCATCCAGGTCGGCTTCAGCTTCGCACCCACGCCCGTGAGTGTCGGAGGAATTCTGCCCTGTGGGCCGAGGTTGGGATTCGTAGTGAGAAAATGAGGATTGCGTTCCGGCGAGACACCTCCCAGGTCGTCCCGCTGATGGCAGTTGACACAGCGGAATGCCGTCAACATGACGGAGATGTGCTCTTCGTCGTTCAACGGCCGCAGCTGGCGGGCAAGACCCGCGCGGATGGCCTGTCGCTGCGCGGTATTCAGACCAAATCGTGGCCAGGGACCGACGCCTTCAGAAAGACATCCCCGATCCGTGCGAAGTTTGGACAGCGGACGTTGCACCAGAGGGCTGTGGCCTTGTTCCTTTCCATGGCACGTCGCGCATCCAAGACGTTGGAAATGCACTCGACCCTTTTCGACAAGTTTCGGATCTCGAGTGAACGGCTCTGATGTTGCCGGCGAGTCGGGACGACTCACAAGCAGGTAATTCGCAATGTCCTGGGTCTCCCAGTGCGTCAAAGAAAGGCTGGGCATCCTGCCGCCGGCTCGGACCTCGTGTGGATCCTTGAGAAATTCGGCAAGTCCAACGACGCCGTACTTGTTTTCCAATGATCCCAGAGCCACTGATGTTTCCGAAAGCAATTCCTGTCCCACATCATCTCGCGGCAAATGACACGCAACACAGCCCACAGAATGGAACAAATCTCGCCCACGCGCAGCGGCAACGCCATCCACTGGTTGATCGACGAATGAATGGTCGCTTAACGAGGTTACATAGTGAGTCAATTCCAAAGCCGTACTGCGTCGCTCCTGGACGGGCAGCCCTGCCAGGAGATCCGGCATTTTTGTACCCGGTTTGACATGCACCGGATCTGCAATGTAGTCCTGCAAATGGCGTGGATTCAGATGACCGCCGGCCCATGCCAGATTCGGACCACTGTTCACTGGAACGGAATTCTGTGCACCATCGGCGGCGTGACAGCTGGAACAGTTAAACTCTTTCAGCAACACCAGCCCCTGTAACTCCTGACTGATGGTGCCACCACCCGAGGAATGCGTCTTCGCCGCGGCTTGTGTTGTTCCGGTTGCAGAAATCTCCATCACGTAGCGGAGCAGATCGAGAAACTGCTGTCGATCCTTCAACTGGTCCATCAGATTGTCCGGCATCACCGACACCTTGTTCTGCACAATCTCATCGATATCATTCGTCGCCAGCGTGAGGAGCCGACGCTCCGGAGACGTATCGCGGAGTACGATTTCGGACGGACTCTGTTCGACAACTCTTCCGACTATGGACTTCCCCGCGTTCGTGATCACGGTGACCGTCTCAAATCCTTTGAGGATCACTTTGGACGGTTCCAGGAGCGCTTCGACCAGGTACTCGTCCGTTACCGGATGCCCCAACCGCGTGAGATCCGGTCCCAGCAGCATGTTATTGCCCGCCACGTGGCAATTGGCGCAGCCAGGCTTTTGTAAAGGGAACAGAATCGCACCGCGGATTACGTTACCGGATTCCTGTGCCGCCAGGATCAGATCAGCGGTCGGTTCCGCTCTTAGTTTCTGTGACAACGACTGGGCCGACGCCAACGGCTGCATAGCAGCCAGAGACAACACGGCCAACACGATTCTCGTTAGATACTGCATTCCATCCCATCCGGAACTGATTCATGTCACATCTGTTCATTTCGTCGAACAGGAGGCCATATCGACGCAAATCCTCTTCATTCGGCTCGCGAGCATAAGGCGTCCTTCGCGTCCTGTCGAACAACATGACCCAGCAGCATTGCATGGGAAAGAAAAGTCACGGAATGTGATCGAATTGCATGGGTGGCCGGAGGCTGGACTGAGCTTGCGAAGGAGAATCAAACCGGCACTGCCGGCCCCGGGGTTTCACTCGTTCCTCGCTCCAACCACCGGCCACCCGCCTCAGGATTGCTGCATCATGAATATCATGTGTGAACAACTAAAAATGCTCTCAGGTGAATCGAATGAATTCCGACACCCGGTAAAGCCGACACCGACGCGGCAATTCAGGTTTGCAGTTGTTAAGCTCGGAATCATTGACTGATTTGTTGAAGGAGACCTGATGGACGTTCGAATTTTCACACGGGCTGACGTCCGGCATTTGCTGAAGATGCCACGGGCCATTGAATTGATGCGTGATGCGTTTGCGGCGTTGTCGGCCGGCAGAATGGAATCTCCGATCCGGACCACTCTGACCAACGATCACGGAACGGTGTTGTACAAACCCGCATGGTCCGCGGCGCAGAGTCTGTTTTGTGCGAAAGTGGTCTCTGTATTCCCGGGCAACGCAGACAAAGGCCTGCCGGTGACACCGGGAATCATCGTTCTGAATGATGGCCAGACCGGCATGCCGGTGGGTTTGTTAGAAGCCGGATTTCTGACGTCGCTGCGAACAGGAGCTGCCACGGGTCTGGCAACGGACCTGCTGGCCAAACCGGACGCATCAACCGCCGCGTTGTTCGGCACCGGAGGTCAGGCCGGGCATCAGTTGGAAGCCATGTTGTGCGTCCGTGAATTGAAACGCGTTTACGTCTTCTCCGCTCACGAGGAAAACGCAATTCGCTTCAGTAAAGAAATGGCCGGGCTGAGTAAACATTGTGAACTGCTACCAGCCCCGAATCGTGACGTACTGGCGGAATGCGACATCATCACGACCGCCACAACCAGCCCGGTCCCCGTGTTTGCCGATCGGGAGATTGCTGATGCGGTTCACATTAACGCGATCGGCTCGCTCGGTCCTGGCCGGTCAGAAATCCCACCCACCACAATCCTGCGTGCCACAGTTGTCGTTGATCAGCGCGCAGCGGGTTTGCGAGAAGCCGGCGAACTGTTGCCGCTGATGGAAGATGGACGGCTGCCGTCCGATTTCGCTCCCGCCGAATTGGGAGAACTGGTGCTTAACAAAGAATACACAGCAGAGCGCCCCATCACCGTCTTCAAGTCGGCCGGCAACGCCGTGCAGGACCTTGCCTGCGCCGCCGAAGTACTAAAGCTGGCCGACGCCGCCGGTTGCGGACAGACCGTGCAGTTTTAGAGCCCACTGTTCGTAAGTTGCAGGCTGAATCCAGGAGCAAAGCGACGACGTGGGCGTATACGAACAGTGCCGGAACAGCGCACAACACTCGCATCGGGGACGTATGCGGCAAACACGTCAGGACGCGATGACCAATCAGTTCTTTTTCTTCACGGCTGGCTTCTTCTTTGGCGCGCCGGGACGATTGGGTGAAAGAGCGCCATCTGGCCTGACCAGTTCAGCGGTGGGACGCCGGTTCGCTTTGATTTCTGCAACGTGAACATCGTATGCGGCCTGCAGACGCTGCACGATCTCGGGGTTTCCGGATGCGACATTGGTGGTTTCGCCGATGTCAGCCACCGTGTCGTAGAGCTGCACGGGATGCGGTGAAGGTTTTCTGGTGGTGGTATCGCGACGCTGCCTGCCCTTCCCTTCCTGCCAGGGATAGAACTTCCATCGGCCCGAACGCACAGTGCCGGGCCCATGCATGAGGACATAGTTTTCGTGGGGGCTCTTTGCATCAACGACACCGCTCATCAAGGGCCAGATATTCTTGCCATCAATCTTCCTTTCGGGCGGTTTGCCACCACAGAGTGTGGTCAGGGTCGGCATCATGTCGATCGATGCTGCCACTTCTGAGCAGACGGAACCTGCTGGAATTTTTCCGGGCCACCACATCAAAGTTGGCTCACGAATACCGCCGTCGTAAACGCTGCCCTTCTTCGCCCGCAGCGGTAGCGAAGAACCGACCGCAGCTCCGTTGTCACTTGTGAAAATGACCAGAGTATTGTGAGAGATACCTGCGGCTTTGACGGATTTCAGAATCTCGCCCACGGACCAGTCGACTTCCTCGATGGCATTGGTGATGAGTGTGTTATCGGGATTGTCAA
>JAPYTO010000340.1 GCA_029941865.1 Fuerstiella sp.
GTCCCGCAGAATGAGTCAGCTCTGTGTAATAGTGATAGCCCATGATGTCCGCCAGCGTCTCAGACGCCGCAGATAGTGGATTGATATGGGTGTGGGGGTCAATCAGTCTCAGCGATTCAAGTTCCGTGAGAATTTCCTGGGCGACCTGCTGCGACATAATTCAACAATTTCCTGGAGTCTGGCGACAAATTACAGCCGTTCAACGAGATTTCCGTGTCGTTGTCGGTGTGTGGCGGAACGTGGTACGTTATCCCAACGGGATCGATTCGCCCGCATCTTAGCTTGCCGGGACCGTGCCTGCCATTTACTGACGCCGCGAAAGTAACTTCCGGATTTTTCCGTGTCCGGAATCCCCGCCCCAAACTCGTTCTGACACCATTTCGAATGGTCCTCAAGGAAGCAACTTACATGAGAAGCGTTGATTATCTGAACGAGCTCATGCCGTTCCCATCCGTCAGCAGCACTTCGAATGTGGCCGTGAGTCGCTGGGTTGAACAGACTCTGCAGACACTCGGATTTCAGACGGAGTGGCTCGAATACGAAGACGCGGCGGGACTGACGAAGGCCTGCGTGCTCGGCCGCAGAGGACCGGACAACGGCCGCGGATTTGCCTACTTCTGCCATACCGACGTCGTTTCGGTCGAATCCTGGAGCTTCCCGGACAGCGGACCGTGGGAACCTCTGCAAACCGCTGATCGCCTGTACGGCCGGGGTTCCTGCGATATGAAGGGATCACTCGCGTGTATGCTGGCGGCCGCTGAATCGGCAAGAGACCATTCCGCGACTGCGCCGCTTTATATTGTTGCCACGGCCGACGAAGAAATCGGACTGATTGGGGCCAGACATATTGCCGCAAATTCGTCCACGTATCGTGACATTGTCCAGCGTCAATGCCGAGCCATCATCGGCGAACCGACGTTGCTGCAGGTGGTGCATGCTCACAAAGGCGGACGAGCGATGAAGGTGACGTCTCGCGGCATCGCCGCCCATTCCAGCACTGGCAAAGGCGTTAACGCCAATATGGCCATGATTCCGTTTCTAACCGACGTACGTGAACTGAGCCTGCGGATTGAGGCCGAACCGGCGTGGCAGGACGACCGTTTCGAGCCTCCCACAATCAACATGAACATCGGCATCAACGACCACACCGGCGCATTGAACATCACGCCGGCACAGTCAGTGTGTACCGTCTATTTTCGCACCATGCCGTCCATTGATGCCGCCGGTCTGGTCGATCAAGTTCGATCGCTGGCCGAGCGCCACGGACTGGAATTTCAAATGATGTTTCAGGGAGATGCACTGTTTACGGATCCACAGTCTCCGTACGTCGCTGAGCTTCTTGACGTGACGCAGACCGAAAGATCGCAGACAGTTGCTTACGGAACCGATGGTTCATGTCTCACAGAGCTGAACGACATTGTCGTGCTGGGTCCCGGAGACATTCGTCAGGCTCACACGGATGACGAATGGATCAGCCTGGAACAGCTTCAGCAGGGCACTGATCTGTACTCCAGCCTGATCCAGCGGTGGTGTATCCAGATCACCTGATCGCGTCCAATCGAGGGCCCGTCTATTTCTTCGCGGACCTGGCCAACGGAGCCAGCCGTTTTTTCTTCACTCTTACACTTTCTGTGGGAAAAGGACTGAATTATGACACCGGCATTTCGGATTTGTTTGCTGGTTCTTTCTTTGCATCAGGTTTGTGTGGCGCAGGCTGAACGCACGCGGCAGCAGATTCCCAATCTGGATTCGCTGCCGGATGTTACGTCTGAGCTGCAACGGCAGATCGACAGCAACGACGGCAGTCTTGTGCTTGACGGGGCCGAGCAGTTTCGCATTACGAAGCCATTGGTCTTCGATCTGGCCAAAGTCGGCGCCGCGGTCGCGAGAGCCACAGGCGGGGCCACGCTTGTGATGGACGGTCCCGGTCCGGCGTTGAAATTCATAGGCAGCCACGAAGGGACGGCTTCACCCAAAAGCTTCAAGCCGGCGACATGGAACGAACGGATGCCGCTTATTTCGGGGATAGAAATCCTGGGCGCACATCCATTGGCTGACGGTATTGAATTGCAGAGAACCGTCGAGCCCACGATCACGCAGGTTTCCATCCGCTGGTGTCGTCACGGCATTCATCTGGTCGAACGCAATCGCAACGTTACCGTGTCCGACTGTCATCTCTACGAGAATTCGGGGGTTGGCGTGTTCCTGGATGACGTCAACCTGCACCAGATCAACGTCAGCAACTCACACATCTCGTACAACCGCGGCGGCGGCATCGTAGTCCGAGACGGCAATGTGCGCAACCTGCAGGTGACCGGTTGCGATATTGAAGGCAACATGCCTGCGGACGAAACGCCGACGAACACGGCCAACGTCCTGATTGACGTTTCCGGATCGCCGGATGATCGTTCAAAGTCAATTGCCGAAGTGTCCATCACCGGCTGCACGATTCAGCATTCTGCCAACTACTCAGGTTCTGAGGAGAAAACAACGGCTCCCGGCGGAGCCAACATCCGGCTGGCGGGGAAGCAGAGCTACCCGATAAATTCTGTCACCATTTCCGGCAACGTGCTCAGCGATACGTCGGTCTGTATCGACGTCAACTACGCTCACGATATCGCCATTAATTCGAACAATTTCTTTGCCCCCAAACCGCACAATCTTCGCGTGGCGAATTCGCAGCGAGTTGTCGTGAACGGAAATACGTTCAACCCACGACAGTTTGTCCGTCCCGGGACGATTTCTTTCACGAAGTGCGATGACTGCATTTTGTCGTCGTCCGCGCTGCACCGGTTTGCCACGGCAGATGGGGCCGTGATCCTGGATCAGTGCAGTGGTTTTCTGTTGAATGCTCTCAATCTGTCGGATTGCGATTCGGGAATTGTGCTGCGTGACACCAGCGACACCACGATCGCCAACTGTCGTGTGACTCGTATGACTGCCGGTGGGAAGTCCGTGTCCTTAGATGCATCAAATTCGCGGATTCGTCTCAATGGCAATTCCTTCAGTGCAGGTTCAGATATTGCCCCCGGTGCTGTGGAATGATTGAAGTGCTGACGATTCTGATCATCGTTCTGGCCGGTCTGATCCGCGGAGCCTTCGGCTTTGGGGATGCATTGGTTGCGATGCCACTATTGGCATTGATCGTGCCAACAACAACGGCCGCTCCGACGGTCGCACTGGCGGCGTTGCTGATATCGATCGTGATCCTGGTGCGTGAATGGAGATACATCGAATTCACGTCCACGACCGTGCTGACAGTTTCGGGACTGGTCGCCATTCCGTTCGGGGTGCAGTTTCTGCAGAACGGTGATGACCGAATCGTGAAAGCAATGCTCGGCATCGTCGTCGCCGGATTTGCTGTCTGGTCACTCTGGCGTCCGCATCGTTTCTCTCTGAAAACGGATCGGTCCGCACCGCTGTTTGGAATTCTGGCCGGGTTGCTGGGAGGGGCATACAATACGTCCGGACCACCGCTGGTCATTTACGGAACCCTGCGCCGCTGGACACCTCAACAGTTCCGGGCATCGCTGCAGGGGTATTGTCTGCTGGCCAGTGTCTGGACACTCACATGGCACAGGGCCGAAGGTCTGCTCACGCACAGTATACTTCGCCAGTTCTGTATTGCCGCACCATTCATCGTGCTGGCCACTGTCATCGGCCAACGTCTGACCCGCGACGTGGCGAACGAAAGGTTCATTCGGTGGATCTTCGTTGCCCTGGTCCTGGTTGGCACATGGTTGCTGCTGTCCAGTCTTCCGCTGTTCGCAGCCGACACCACAGGCCCGGCATGATCTCTGGGATGCCGAGGCCAAATTCCGGTCGTGTGCCTTTTCAAACGCAGTGAAACAATTATTTTCGGCTGACAGACGATTTCCCACGTTTGTGGAATCGTATAGCTTGTGCACTGCCCGCCGCATTCCATCGCGCAGCGTTCCGCATTTACACAGCTGAGCGAAACACCTGAGACAGTTGGCAGCCTTCGAAGTGAACACGATTCGCAAAATCGTGGACATCGGCACGCGAAAAACGCGTGGTCGGAATCGTGACTTAGCCGCCAGGCTGAACTCTGAGAGCACACCAGGCGTTCGAGTGCGCGGCAATCGAATCTGTGCCAGAAACAGGGTGGATTGAATGCACTTTTGCGAAACGTACGGCAATCCGGGAATCCACGCCACCAGGAGATCACAAGCAGTCGGCAGGCACTCCCACGAATGGGCAGTGTTCATACTGTGGGCGCAGCCGGCACTCCAGAAGACGGACTGAGCAAACGCGATGCTGCAGGAAGTCGTAGCTGAGTGAAATCGCACGAAACCGAGAACTGGAAAAACCCTGTTTCGCCGTCGACCGCCAACGTATAGACTGACGGTATGTCCAAAAGCACGAACGTCAGCCACTGGATTGACCTGGTCAAGCACGGTGACTCCACTGCCGCAAATCGCATCTGGCAGCACTACTTCGACCGACTGGTGCGTTCGGTGCGTCACCGACTGTATGGCCAGAATCGAGCTGTGTCGGACGAAGAAGATATCGTTCTGAGCGTCTTCGACAGCTTCTATTGCGCCGTTGAGAAAGGGCGATTCCCCGACTTGTCCGACCGCGATGATCTTTGGCGGCTTCTACTGCGTATGTCGGCACGGAAAGTCGTCGACAAACGAAGACACGATCTGCGACAGCGGCGTGGTGGCCACGAGAAGATCAAGTCATTGGACCACACTGGCGACGACGGAACTGTGATCGAAGCCATTGGCGACGAGCCGTCGCCGGAAATGGTGCTGATGATGCAGGAATCTGTCGAACAATTTTTTTCTCATTTAGGTGTCGGGCAACTCAGGGATATAGCGGGTGCTAAGTTGGAAGGGTATTCAAATGCGGAACTTGCCGAGCGTTTTGACTGCTCTGAGCGGACGATTGAACGGCGTCTGCACTTAATTCGAGAAAAATGTCAGCAGGAATTGATTGAAAACGATGAGCATTCGCCAGAAGAAACTACCGATCGCGGCTCTGGAGAGGATTGATGATCTGTGCGCCGAGTTTGAACGACAGTGGCGTACGAGTGAGGCGCCTTCCATTGAATCCGTTCTCCCCGGCGATATGTCTCCCACCGAACGAGATGCCCTGCTGGCGGAACTCATTGTTCTGGACATCGACTACCGGCGACGGCGGGGTGAAACACCAACAGAGCGGGAATACACCGATCGGTTTCCGGAGAATACAAAAGCGATCAGCGACGCCCTGAACGAAGGCGAAAGACGAGCCGCGGCATTCGAACCACCAACGACTGCCCGCCTGGCCAAAATTTTCCCCGCACTACAGATCATCGAATTCATTGGCGCGGGAGGAATGGGGGCCGTCTACAAGGCTCGCCAGGAGGGACTCGACCGCGTCGTCGCACTCAAACTTCTGCCTGAAGAGTTCGGGCACGACGTAAAGTTCGCGCTGCGGTTCACACGCGCAGCACGCACACTTGCGAGGTTGAGTCATCCCAACATCGTTTCGGTGTATGAGTCTGGAAATATCAAAGATACGTATTATTTCCTGATGGAGTACGTGGATGGTTCCACTCTTCGCGAGGTCGTTAAGACGCGACAGTTAACGCCCGAACACGCGTTGAAGATCGTACCACATCTGTGCGATGCACTGCAGTACGCTCACGACAATGGTGTCGTTCATCGTGACGTCAAGCCCGAGAACATCCTGATAGCGGTGGACGGTTCAGTGAAAATTGCAGACTTCGGGCTCTCCCGCATACTCGGAAACGAAAGTCAGCAGGAAGTGCTCACCGGCACCCATCAAGTCATGGGGACACCACGCTACATGGCCCCCGAACAGTTGGAAGGTTCACACCATGGAGCACCTGAAAGGCCTGACCAGTCTGGAAATGCTCAACCTCGGCGGCACGCAGGTCACGAACGCAGGACTGGCAGAGATTAAGGCAGCACTGCCGAAATGTGACGTAAGGAACTAAAGCAGGAGGCAAATAACAAATGCAGGTCGTGAACAATCTTCCGATGATATTTCTGATGTTGCTGGCTGGCTAGCTGTGCCGAACAACCGCCGGTGACTTCCGATGCTCCCGTTCCTGTCGTGGAAATCCTGGCTGAGGAACCGCCTATACTGGGCGTCGACCTAGTCGAAGGAAGCAAACTCGATCCGCCCGAAGCTGCCCAAACACTCTACAAAGTCATCAAGATCGTCGAGGGCGACACCATCGACGTTCTGACCGACGACAAAGAAACCATCCGCCTACGCTTCCAGGGCATCGACACACCGGAACGCGGCCAACCGTTCGGCAACAACGCCACAGAGTTTGTCCGTGATACCGTCGGCGGCAAGATGATTCGACTCGTGACGCATGGTGAGGACAAATACGACAGGACGATTGCAGATATCTATCTGCCGGTTGACGATCCGCTGGTTGACGATCCGCTGGTTGAGCTGCCGGACCTGTTCCTCAATCGTGAACTCGTCCGCCGCGGTCTGGCCTGACATTACAAAGAATACAGCGACGACAAACGGTTGGCGGATGACGAGAACAACGCACGGTTGAAGAAGCTCGGGCTATGGGGTGGCAGTCACAAGCCGATTTCTCCGTGGGACTGGCGGAAGATGTCTAAGGAGGAACGGGATGAGTATCGGTAGGATGGCTGCCGTGTTTCCAAAGGGTA
>JAPYTO010000341.1 GCA_029941865.1 Fuerstiella sp.
GCGACTTCCGCTACCGTCAGCATTAGTAAACTTAATGTGGATGCAGCACTAGTGCATTGTCACGTCTAAGAACTGAGGTCATTCCGTAGCCGAACTCGCCAGAGCCTGGAGGTTTTTCTCCGTGTCGTCCAAAGTCTGGCGACTTCGGCGACCCCAAAATCAAGACTTGACGAAGAACTAGCGGCAGCAAATGAATTGTTCTCATAGGAGTCCGTTCGTCAACGGAATCAAAATAAAGCAGGTGATCAGAGTGAAAACAATGCTCAGAATGTCGTCCACGATTGGCATGCTTTTCATTCTGTCGGCCCATCAGGCTGCTGCACAGGAAAAATCAAAAGCGCCGGAGATCGGTGACGTAGCGCCGACCTGGAACGACCTTGTCGGGACCGACGACAAGAAACACTCGTTGAAGGACCTCGCTGATGCGGGCGTCATCGTTGTTGCGTTCACGTGCAACAGCTGCCCGTACGCCGTGGACTACGAAGATCGAATGATTGCTCTGCAGCAAAAATATGCGGACAACAAGGGGGGCGTTGAACTGGTGGCCATCAACTCCAACGCTGTAGCGGCGGATAGCCTGGACAAAATGAAGCAGCGAAGTGCGGAGAAACACTTTAAATTCCTGTACATCCGAGACGAATCCCAGGAAGTGGCCAGGGCCTATGGAGCGATCTACACGCCCGAGTTCTACGTCCTGAACAAGGAACGAAGGATTATCTACCGAGGTGCCATGGACGACAGCACCGACGCCAGCAAAGTGACGGTGTCATACATTGATCTGGCAATTGCGGCGGCCATGGCAGGCAAAATGCCCCAGGTCACAAAAACCGGGGCGCGAGGCTGCACGATTCGGTTCAGTCGACGGCGTCGATGAGTTGCCGCGGCACGGCTGCGGACACTTCGTTCGTGGACGGTCCGGCTCAGGTGCACTCTGGCTGACGTCTATAGCCCCGAGTCAGTTTTCTCCAGTTGTGCCTTCATCTCAGCGGTCGCTTCGGCGGTCTCCTGACGCATACGGTCAAGTTCCTGAATCGTCTGCAGCATGTTGTCAAAAACTGCGGGCGCCTCGTTTCGTGTGTCGTTCTGTGCGGTGGCCAGCTGCAGTATGTGTAGCTGATGGTGCAGCGGCTCATCCAGAAGTGGTATGACCGGTTTCGTTAAATGCCTGACACTTCTTGCCAGACCCCGTATCTCATCACGCTCCTCATTTCGTTGCGTGGCAGTCAGCAGCCGCTTTTCTGTTCGTATCTGGCGATGGGCAAGTTCCTTCTCGTCAACCAGTCGTCCCAAAGGTGCCTCATTCAGACGCCGCCCCTCCTTGAGCTCCTCCGCCCGAGCAAGAACTGCGGCCAGCTTGGCGGACTTCGGACAATTCTTAAGACCTTCCTGAAGACATTTCACAGCCTGAGACAGGCTCTTCATGTCAACATACATGTTTCCCAGGTTGGTGTACGGCTCCGGCATGTCAGGAGCAAGTTTGATTGCCTCCCGATACGACGAAATCGCCATGGAATTCATCTTCAGAGCTTTCTGCGCGATTCCGAGGTTGTAATGGGCAGACGCGTTCTTTTTGTCTTTCAGAAGGGCTTTGCGCAGCGTTCTGGAAGCTCCCTGGTGATCCCCCAACAGATTCTGAATGGCACCAAGATTGACCCAGGCAGGAGCGTAGGTCGGGGCCATTCGCGTCAATGTCTGAAATGCCAGCTTGGCCTCTTCGTACTGCTTTGACTTGAAGTGGCACACGCCCAGCAGTTCCTGCGCCTCCAGGTCGTCCGGGGCAGTTTCCAGGTGGGACGTCAGCACCAGCAAAGCGTTAGCCGTTCGCTTCTTATGCAGCAGTCGGCGGACCTGCCCAACGATGACTGAAACGGTTTTCTCGTCGGTCATGTACCTTCTCCACCAATCCCGGGTTTCACGCCTGAGGCACGTGCGGCAGAAACCGCCACGCACCATCATTAAACGGTTGATTTTGCACGGCCGGCCACACCAAAACACAACAATGTGCACTGCCTGGACTGTCTTCGTCAGTCCACTTTAGTCGCCAGCCGCATTTGAGTCGATTGAATTTAGACAAAGACTGCTGCGTACGACAAACCTACCCAGATTAACACAGCTGGAACACAGGTAAAGTTTGCGTGGCCAAGACACAGTGTTCAAGCGTCATTTTCCTTCGTGCCGAAACTTCAGTTGGCGTACGGGCCGTCATGGCCGCCACACACGAAACGACTCGCTGAAGAAGGCGCAGGTCCTGCATGTATTCACTTCGGCATACCCTTGTCGCCATTCTTCTGGTTCTATCGAGCGCGTGCCTCTGGTCACCCGCCGCCAGAAGCGACGATCCACGTGTCACTCCTCTAGTCAGAGCCGTGCGGCACTGTATGGAGTCGGTTGTCAATATCCACACGGAAAAGGCGGCACCGGAAAACAAAGAGTCCCGCTTCTTTACGCCGAAATCACGCCGTGTCAGTGGAATGGGCACCGGCATTGTCGTCGACGAACGCGGCTACATTGTCACCAACTACCACGTCATTCACGACGTCGACCAGATTACCGTGACACTGAAGAACGGTGAAACGCTGGCGGCCAAAAAAGTATCGTTCGACCGCAAATACGACATGGCCATTATTCACGTGGATGCCTCAGAGCCGTTGACGGTGATGCCGCTGGGAACGTCCTGCGACGTCATGCTGGCAGAGAACGTCTTTGCCGTTGGCAACGCATTTGGATACGAGCACACCGTCACTTCAGGCATCGTCAGCGCGATTGGCCGTGATGTTGAAGTCGACGAAACTCAATCGTACGAAAACCTCATTCAGACGGATGCCAGTATCAACCCAGGCAATAGTGGCGGTCCGTTGTTGAACATGAATGGACAGGTCATTGGCATCAACGTTGCAATTCGCGCCGGTGCACAACGCATCGGATTCGCACTGCCGATCGACGACGCTCGACGAACAATTGCCCGGCTGCTCAGCACTGAGCGACTGAGAGGTATTTCTCACGGCGTATTTGCGACTGACGTGAAAACACCGTCAGATCAACAGCTGGTCATCGATGAAGTGATCGATGGAAGTGCGGCCGACATCTGCGGACTGCAAAACGGTGACGTGATTCGGGAGATCCGCGGAATACAGATTCACGACGGTGCCGATTGGGAACGCGGATTGCTGGATGTCCCTGTGGGAACAGTGCTGGACGTCTCAATCGTTCGAGGCGGTCAGGCAACCACGCTTCCATTTACGGTTGGAGTTGGCAGGAACATGCCGGCAACCGTCGCTGACAGAGACGGGCAGAGTCTGGCCGTGCAGACCGTGGCAACTCCCAACGAAACCGAAGCGGCTGACATTCACGGTAAGGTGGCGTCCATGCTTGGGCTACGACTGGCGTCGTTGAGCACACACGACCGCAACATCATCGGCCGCCGCTACAAAGGTGGCATGAAGGTTGTGTCAGTGGTGTCTGGCGGACGTGCGGCTCGTCACGGAATTCGCCGCGGTGACATCCTTCTTGGACTGGACGGGTATGAAACACTCGACGACCGCAACCTGAAGTTTATACTGCTGGATTCCCGCTTGAAGAATCTGAAGGAACTTTCCTTTCAGATCTATCGCCAGCACCATGGTGCATTGGTGGGCAGCATGGATCTGACGACCACGCGAAAGTAACCGGTTCTGCCAGGTCTGAACGCCGCAATACAGTCTCACAGGTGCACCAGATGTCCGAGTGGGAGTCACGTGTCGACGAGTGGATCCAGCTGGCATGCGTCGCAGAAGTCAGCGCCGGAAAGCCCGGCAACGTCTCGCCAACGCACGACTTTGACGATGTCTCTTTCCAGGACTTCGTGCAGTCAGCTCGCATCATCGCTCCCATTGTTGCCGCCGCCGGAACCAACGGAGTTGGCAGGGCGATCTGTGAAGCCGTAACGGCCACCCGGGCTGCCGTCGACCACAACACGAACCTGGGAATCGTGCTGCTGCTCACACCGCTGGCCGCCGTGCCCGAACATCTATCCATTGCCACGGGTATAGAGTCTGTCTTGTCAGCGCTTACGGTTCAGGATGCCGAGTTCGCCTACGAAGCCATTCGCACGGCCAACCCGGGAGGACTCGGTTCGGCAGAATCGGAAGACGTGGCGGAACCACCGAATCAGGACCTGCGCTCATGCATGCGACTGGCAGCCGATCGCGACCTTGTGGCCGCGCAGTATGCCAACGGCTTTCAGGACGTCCTTGACGTATGTCTGCCTCTGCTGCGAGAGGCAAATGAATCCTTCCTGAATACGTCTGTCAGAATTGGCTGGCTGGCCACCCACCTTCTGGCCCGTTATGGTGACTCACTGATTCGGCGAAAATGTGGCGACGAGATGGAAATGACGGTTCGGGCAATGGCCAATGCCGTGCTGGCCGCCGGATGGCCGAACAGGACGGGCGGTGAAGCGGCCTGGCACAGGCTGGACCGCTTTTTGAGAGCAGACGGCAATCGTCGGAATCCGGGGACAACAGCCGACCTTGTGGCTGCCACGCTGTTCGTTGCCCTGAGAAACGGTGATTGTGCAACGGACCAGCAGGGACAGATTCAGTTTCCACAGAGCTAGTGGGTGGTCCAGTCTAAGAATCGGGGTTATTCCGTAGCCGAACTGGCCAGAGTTTGGAAATTTTTCTATATGTCGTCCAAAGTCCGGCGATTCCGGCGCACCGAAAATCAAGCCTCGAAGAGGCACTAGAGCAGTTTGGGAAAAGATGTGCTCGTGGGAAAGCAACTCGCGCAAGTAGAAAGACGTCGCCGCGGCCACAAGGCAGCGTAAGACGCTGTAAGCTATGAATGAATCCTTCGAAGCAAGAGTCACCAAAGATTCAATGGTCTTCAGTGCGGCGCATTTCATTACCTTCAATGGAAATGTCTGCGAGCGGCTGCACGGTCATAACTGGCGCCTGGATGTGACCGTCGCCGGTGCGCTGGACGAAAACTTTTACGTGTTTGACTTTATCGCGCTGCGTGACGCCTGTCTGAAGATCGTCGGCGAACTGGATCATCGGGTGCTGTTGCCGGAGCGACATCAGGAAATCAACGTCGCGACATCTGACGACGGGCGGGAAGTAACGGCCCGATTTGAAGATCGCCGTTGGGTGTTTCCCGTCGAGGATTGCTGCATCCTGCCCATGGAAAATACAACGGCCGAGTTAATTGCCCGCTGGATCGGTCATCGATTGATCCGCGACTGCGATATGCAATCACGCACCGGTCTGGAAGAATTGCGCGTGGGTGTCGAAGAAAACTTCGGCCAATGGGCTACAGTTCGGTTGTCACTCGGGGACAGCTAGCCTCAATTGCGCACGGATTTGTAGGCCGATCGAGCAAACCGTGTGCCTGCCGGAACATTGGCCGATTCTTTCGGATGTCGGACCGAACAGACTGTATCACGATGAAATCCGGTTTGCGCTGCTCCGGCATTGGCGTCGGCCTCGGTCCGGCCTACGTCGTGCACAATGCAGGCTAGTTGCATTGTCACAGTTGAATCTTCGGGTTGCAGATTCGTGGCGTAAGCTTCCAGCTTGCGATTCGTCAGGAGAAACACACGGCAAGCAGGATGCTTACCCCACTTTTTGACAGTGACAACGCACTAGCAGCCTGTCCATGTTAAGTTTACTAGCAGCGGAACTCGCCCGGAGTTTCGGCAAACAAGGGAAAACGCCGAAAGTCATGGCGACTTCCGCTACCGTCAGCATTAGTAAACGTAATGTGGATCAAACGACCGTTACATGGTGTAACCGGGCCGTTGTGGGCGAGTCTTCAATGCGTTGGCCTGATCGTCGCCGGTGAATTCCTGTGTTTCCGGATTCCAATTCAGCTCCCGCCCCAGCATCAATGTGATGTTGCACAGGTGACAGGACGTCATCGTGCGGTGATGCGTAAACACATCAGAAACCGGATTTCTGCGGCTCTCGACGCAATTGAAAAAGTTCTGCATGTGACCGGTTGGTTCGCCGCCATACAGTTCCACAATCTTGTCGTCGATCCGTTTCATATCGGCTTCTGTCAGATCTTCGACTGGTTTGCCGGTCAGTTTGCCACGATTCACAAAGAAGCGACCTTTGGAACCTTCGAACAGAATACCGTTCGGAAATTCGGTCTTGCCGTCTTCCGACACGTATTTGTCATGAACGGTCATCACCAGGCCGTCCGCGTATTCCAGCTTCAGGTCAAAATTCATCGCGGAATTAAACGCGTTTGGCAGCTGCAATTCGCCCGCAAACCATTTCACAAAATCAAAGTTTTCCGGGACACACGGCGGATACTGTCCGCTGCCACTGACCTTGACCGGCCCGGTGTCCTGTTTGCCCAGGGCCCAGGTCGCAATGTCGATGTGATGAGCGCCCCAGTCAGTCATCTTGCCCCCGGAGTATTCCGCAAACCAACGGAACATTCTGCGCCGTTCTTCCATGTACAATGCTTTGGGGGCCGGCCCCAGCCACATGTCCCAGTCCAGATCTTTGGGCGCCATGGTGGCTTCGAAAGGCCCGCCTTTGGCCACGCCGCCAATCGCCACGTGAGCTGTGACATTGTCACCGATGACGCCTTCGTGAACCATTGCGACGGCCTGCAGGAACTTGCGGT
>JAPYTO010000342.1 GCA_029941865.1 Fuerstiella sp.
TTTTAATCCAGAAACACAGAACAATGGCCAAGACGCAAAGAAAACTCACCAAAGCCAACCACGGACGTCGTCCGGCCAGTGCCAAGGCTCGCAAATTGAAGCGACGTCACGTTAAGTTGTCGCGCTGATCGCCTAGTCTATTTGCGCCTGACGGTCACCATTTCAGGCTGCTGCATCCAAGGCCCGTTTCGTCCGAAACGGGCCTTTTCATTTATTGGCCGAACTCCAGTCCCCTCGACCGTCTGCCGAGGGTCGCTATACTTCGGCCGCGCAACCACTGATCTTCGTTAGATGGTGGCTGCAGTTGCGGACGACGATGATTTGAAGGACTTGCAGGTACGCTCACGTCGCGTGTGCGTTGCGTCCCTAAACCGGCCTTCGGCGCTCAGTCCCGATTTCAGCGCCAAACTCCGAAACAACCAGAGGTTGCGCACATGATTGGCAAGGTTGGCGAACTGACGATCCACGACAAACTTTCGCGGATTGCCGCAAATCTTTGGTGGAGCTGGGATCCGGAACTCGTCGAAGTCTTTCGCCTGATCGACACCGAGCGTTTTGCACAGTTGCACAACAACCCCGTCCAGCTGCTGACAGAATACACCCCCGAGCTGCTTGAACAACGAGCTCGCGAAGCTGTTCTACACTCTCGTATTCACTGGTCATACCGTCGTTTTGTCGAATACACGACCAGTGAATCAACGTGGGGGTCGACGCACTGCGGCATTCTGGGACAGGCACCCGTTGCCTATTTTTCCGCGGAATTCGGGCTGCACGAATCGCTGCCGATTTATTCCGGCGGACTTGGCGTTCTGTCCGGCGATCACCTGAAGAGTGCGTCGGATCTGGGCATTCCACTGGTGGGCGTGGGGCTGTTCTACCACGAAGGCTATTTCGCTCAGGCAATCGACAAAGAAGGGTGGCAGCAGGAAAAATACCCACGTCTCCCGATGGAATCGCTGCCGTTGACTCAGGTCGAAAATGGCGACGGGCCGGTCATCATTTCCGTGGAGACTCGGCAGGGAACAATTTCTGCCCGGCTGCTGCACCTGGCAGTGGGCCGCATCAATCTGTACCTGATGGACACCAATATCGAACAGAATTCTGAGGAAGATCGAAAGCTGACAGCTCGCCTGTATAGCGGCGATCAACGGACTCGCATCCGCCAGGAACTGCTGTTGGGGGTGGGCGGACTGCGAGCCCTGAAAGCCATTGGCATCATTCCGAACGTCATCCATATGAACGAGGGGCATTCGGCATTTGCCCCATTGGAAGCAATTCGCGAACGCATGCACGACGACGCACTGCCGTTTACGCTCGCCTTGACGGAAACGTCCAGCCGCTGTGTTTTTACCACACACACGCCCGTGGCTGCCGGACACGACCGGTTCGATTCCGGTTTGGTTGAAGAACACATCGGACCTCTGGCGGATTCGATCGGATTGGACCATCACGGGCTGATGGCACTAGGACGCGTCGACCCGCAAAACGATTCAGAATCGTTTTGCATGACGGTACTGGCGATGAAGATGTGTCGGATTGCGAACGGAGTCTCCAGCCTGCACGGAGTGGTCAGTCGCCAGATGTGGGCCAGTCTGTGGCCGTGGCGAAGTGCCGAAGAGATTCCGATCGGCCACATCACCAACGGAGTACACGTTCCCACATGGCTGGCGGCGCAGATGCGAGCGTTGTACGACCGCGTACTTCCGGAAAACTGGATCCTGCGGTCCGGTGAACCGGAAGTCTGGAGCGGTTTTGAAACCGTGACGCCGGGAGAACTTTGGGAAACTCATCAGTCACTCAAGAATCGGATGATCGCCTACGCGCGGCGGGAAGCTGTCGAACAGTCCACTCGCCGAGGCGACGACAGTTCCATTATTGAAGACATGAAAAATGTGCTGGACCCCGAAGCACTGACGATCGGATTTGCCCGGCGATTTGCTCCGTACAAACGAGCAGACCTGATCCTCAAAGACCTGGAACTGCTGGAACGGCTGATCACGGACGTTGATCGACCCGTTCAGTTTATCTTTGCCGGTAAATCACATCCGGCCGACGAAAACGGTAAACGACTGTTGCAGCGAATCTTCAAGCTGACTCACGAAGCTCCGTTTCGCGGACGCATTCTGGTACTCGAAAACTACAGCATCGCCATGGGCCGTCGGCTGGTGCAGGGCGTCGACGTATGGTTGAACAACCCACGTCGACCGCTGGAAGCGTCCGGCACCAGCGGCCAGAAAGTCGTTCTGAACGGGGGCCTGAACTGCTCCGTTCTTGACGGCTGGTGGGCTGAGGCCTACGACGGAAAAAATGGCTTCGCCATCGGCAACGGTCGAACCCATTCGGACCAGCACGTCCAGGACGAACGCGACGGTGAGGATCTGTATCGTGTGCTGACTGAAGAAGTCATTCCGTTGTACTTCAAACGAGATGCGGATGATTTGCCGCAGGAATGGATTGCTCAGATGAAACGAGCGATCCGCACGCTGGGCTGGCGGTTTAACGCCGATCGTATGGTGATGGACTACGCGGCAAACGCCTATGTTCCCGCCGCTGGCGGTTTGAGCTGCTCGATCGTGTCGATGCCATAATATCATACGACACTGCACGTAGGTTGCCGGAACGACCAACCGGAACGGACGCCCGGTTTCCTGGCGTCAGCTTTAACCGGCTGTCGGGCCGTCCCGCCTCAGGCCGTTCCACCGTACTGCTGACGATAATCCTGGATCTTCCCAAACAGCTCATCCGTCACGACGACTTCACCGTCCACCTCTCGTCCGTGCAGGTAGTCGGCAATTTCACAGATCGTGACAATGGCAAACGTCGGCATTGAAAACTCCTCGCGGAGTTCAGTCAACGCATTGACGTCACCCTGCCCTCGTTCCATGCGATCGACGGAGACCACCAGTCCCGCCAGCTGAATCTCCGCCGCAGCCCGCAGCACCGGCACGGTTTCTCGGATCGATGTGCCGGCCGTGGTCACGTCTTCCACGATCAGGACGCGTTCACCCGGTGCCGGTTGGTGGCCCACCAGAGTACCGCCTTCGCCGTGGGTCTTTGCCTCTTTACGATTGAAACAGAACGGCACATTGGCACCCCGAATGCTGAGTTCCATCGCAATGGCCACTGCCAGGGGGATGCCCTTGTACGCTGGTCCGAACAGAAAATCGTATTCGACGTCCTGAGCCTGAATGGCGTCGGAGTAAAAGCCGGCCAATCGGTTCATCTGATCACCGGTGCGGTAACGACCAGTATTGATGAAGAACGGAGTCTTCCTGCCACTCTTGGTGGTAAAATCGCCAAAGGTCAGCACGTTGGCACGCACCATGAATTCAATAAATTGCTGTTTGTAAGTTTCCAAAGTACGTGTCCGTTGCGTTAAGACGATGCGGTGGCTGTGCCCGTCAATTCGAAGTCGTTCAGGAACCGGGTTTTACGGTGGACCGCCCCCGACTTCAATTACCCCAGACCAACGTTCCCCACGATCGTTAAAGACAACCCAATCGTTGCGTCGATGAGGGACCTCGGCGAGCGGTTTGGCGCGACGATACGAATCGGCAGATTCTGCAGTTGGCGCTTCATTTCCGCGTCGTTCGACTCTCCAGAGTCGGACATCCGCCACTTCGATGAGCCTCACGAAACCTGAGGCCGTGACAATCACGCTGGACTCTGGAGGGTCAAGCTTTGGTTTTTGAAGACGGGGCGGATGTCAAAAAGCGGACATTCAGATCAGTTAAGACTGGGATTCATGGCGGCCGTGGAAGTCGAAGGCCGAGGGTGCGTCGGTGGCCTGCTGGTCACGAATCACAACGGTCGACCGCTGGAATTTCAGTGTACGACGCCCGTCAAACCCGACCGAACTCAGGAAATCCTGTACGGCAGAATGCTGAAACCGTGGCTGCTGGGCGAACTCATCGGAAAAACGCTGCTCGATCGCGTGTCGATCAAACCTGAACTGATCGTCATCAGCGACCCGGATCTGCTGGAACTGCGCAACCATACCCAGACACCGGTGGCCTGCACGTCCGAACAAGCAACAAACGTGGATGCAGCACGGTCCGACACAATCGAGACAACCGATCTCGGTGGACGCCGATTGCGATTTCACGACAGCCATCTCAGTGACGGCAGCTTCGTCAGCAAACAGCTGCATCTGATTCCAGGCCAGGCAGACCTGATCGAACCACTGGAACGGGTTCACGAAGCGTTAAACGAGACCATCAAGACGGTGCTGGCCCGATGAGTGATTTCCGCTCGCCCGCAGGGATCTTACGCGAAAGCAGCGATCGAAATCCCCACGTCCACCATTCCACTGAGCCGGAGACGTCGGTGGACCACCAGGAAAAGAACAAGTTGCCGACCCGACATAACATCAGCAGTTCGACGGTACCTGAAGTTCACACGATTGACCTGTCCTCGCCAGTCAGCGTCGCCAGTGCCGGATTCAACCCGGCCCTGAATCGCAAACCGCAGGTGGATACTGTTTCGATTCCTGTGGAACAGCGTCTGGACTTCGTTCCATCGTGGAAGCCGCGCCGCATTCCCATGAAGTGCATCGGCCTGACGTTGCCGGAAGGCATCGCATTCCAACCGCCGGACGAAAAGAACGAAACAGAATCCGATGGGACCACGCTGAAAGCAATCGGACCCAAAAAACCAGCGGCCGACAATGGCGGAGGCGACAGCAGCGAACGGCCGCAGCGAACTCGAATCAAGCCGCCGAAAAACGCTCTGTCGCTACAGGACCGTTTGTTCTATCTGCTGCAACCGCCGCTGGAATCATGGCTGCAGGGGCAGGAACTAATCATGCCGTTCGAGCCCTTTCCCTATCAGTACGAAGGCATCGCGTGGATGTTCGCCCGGCACTCCGCACTGCTGGCCGATGAAATGGGGCTCGGCAAAACGATGCAGACAATCACCGGCATCCGCCTGCTGTTGCGCAGCGGGCAGGTCAACCGCATTCTGCTGATTTGCCCGAAACCGCTGATTCCTAACTGGCTGCGAGAATTCCGCATGTGGGCAGAAGAGTTGCCCATCGTCACGATTGAAGGCAACGGCGCCCGCCGCCGCATGCTGTGGACGATGCCGGGTGTGCCGATTCTGATCACAAACTACGAAGCGATGACCCGGGATCTGCCTGACATTCCGGAAGACGAACAGCCAAAGTTTGACCTGCTGGTGCTGGACGAAGCCCAGCGCATCAAAAACCGCGACTCGCGCACGGCCCAGGCGGCGCGCAGCATCAATCGCCGTCGCAGCTGGGCGCTCACTGGCACACCCATCGAAAACCGCCCGGAAGAACTGGCGTCCATATTCGAATTCATGGAAGTCATTCCTGCCCGCGCCTCGCCGGACCTCAGACAACTGGCAGCGCTGGCGAAAGAACACATCCTCCGTCGCACCAAAGATCTGGTGATGAAAGATATGCCACCGCGAATCGACCGCGACGCCGAACTGGAGCTCACTCAGGCTCAGCAGTATGCCTATCACACGGCAGAAAAAGAGGGCATCATTCAGCTGAACGAACTGGGCGATTCCATCAGCGTGCAACACGTCTTCGAACTCGTTCTGCGACTGAAGCAGATCACCAACTATGACCCATTGACAAATGAAAGCGTGAAACTGGAACGGCTGGTCGCGGACATGGAAGAAATCGCCGCCAGTGGAAGCAAGGCCATTCTGTTCAGCCAGTGGACGAAGACAATCGACTGGCTGGCCGAACGACTGCAACAGTTCAACCCGTTAATATACCACGGCGGCGTGCCCACCAAAAAGCGCGAACCAATCCTGGCGAAGTTCAAGGACGATCCGGACGCCCACATCATCCTGATGAGCTACGGTACGGGAGCAGTCGGGCTGAACCTTCAGTTTGCCCACTACGTTTTTCTGTACGACCGCTGGTGGAATCCGGCCGTTGAAGACCAGGCCATTAATCGAGCTCACCGAATTGGCGTGACCGCTCCGGTGATTGTGACGCGTTTCATCTGCAAAGACACGATCGAAGAACGCATCGACCGAGTGCTGCGGGAAAAACGAGAACTGGCGGAAGCGATTCTCGGTGACGGAGACAACGAAAACGTTTCGCTGGGCATGGACGCATCCGAGATCTTTGGTCTGTTCGACCTTAAGAAGAGAACCAACAAAGGCAAATCCACGTCAATTGGCCCGGCACAGCCAGAGGCCGCGTAAGCAACTCGGCCGCCGCCCATCGTAGCACCCGTCTCGTGCTGTACGCGGGTCTCCCGACCCCGTGGTTCGGCTGACCGAAGGTGTCCCGTTCTGCCACTCACGGTGCGGCGGAGAGCGTGCAAACTCAGGAGACCTGCCGACAGAGGTTTGGAGAGACCTCTGCTGAGCCCAATCAGGCAGGATTTCGCCCAGTTAACAGCGTCCCGCACTTTGCGACTCGCCATGTAGACAACTAGAATCCTCCGCTTCAGAACCCATCACGTATCACCACGCGGCCTGTGCCGTCGCTTAAACTGCAATTGACCAATGTTTCAACCTGTTTCCGACAGCAGCTTCGTTCCCGGCGAACACTTCGTCCTCAACTTCTGGACTCAGCACGACACCTTCCGCAAGCTGC
>JAPYTO010000343.1 GCA_029941865.1 Fuerstiella sp.
GAAACGTCAAGACCAACTCCGCCATCCGTCTTCAGCAGTGCGATGCGATTCTGTTCAGCAAAACTGACAACATCCTCCATCCTGCCGGGAAATCTCTGCAGCAGTTGTTGGACGACAACAGACTCATTCCCAAATCCGCTCAGCACGGTGACATCAATATCAATGGTCATACGCGGCTCGCCCCAACGCTGAAGTGCAAGACCGCCAATGATGCAATACGGGTATCCCAGAGAATTGAACGTGTGGTTCACATCAACCGCTGCTTTGAGGATTCCGTTCACGTGTCATGATCCAGCTTGACTTTCCACCGCGCAAACCAACGCTGCATCTCAACAAGGCCCGATGAGGGCCGTAGCGGTATGGGCTGCACTGGTTCGAGCGCGATCGCCTGACGCGTTGCCTGTTCTTCTGTCAGTTCACGCAATTCCCGGGCTCTGACCAACGGCAGCTGCACGGCTGCCGATCGCCACTGTTTCATCCACTGCTGTTCGTTTCTGTCAGTCATGAAGATTGGGTCAGATTTTACCAAGAGGTGCTTCACGTTTTGTTATTCGTGAAATCCGTGTCATCCGTGGTTGAAACATGTATCGCACGGTGTGGGAAAAGGGGGTCAGGCACCAATAGCTGGGACAGCCCTGCGGGTGCTGCGCACTATTGGATCCAGACCCCGTGGATCCAGACCCCGTTTTCCGGGGACCTATGATGCGGTCGAGTCTGTCGGTGGCAAGGCTGGTTCGACATCTGACTCATCCGTTTCGCCGTCTGCGAAATACGCACTGTACTTTTGGTCCTTGTACCCGTATTTACCGTAATCACCGTAGCCGTTGTAACGATATCGATAATCTGAGTAGCGATAGCTGCCATATCCATAGGCATCCGATTCTTCGACGCCGTTGATCACGATCCCCGTCGTATTGGCACCCACATCAGACAGTTGTTCCAGTGCTCGAGTGGCAAAATCACGAGTATGTCGACTTAATCGAATGCACAGCAAAACGGCGTCGACACGCGCGGCAACACTGCACGGGTCATTGACCACCAGAACCGGTGGAGTGTCAATAATCACGTACTCATACTTTTCACGCAACGTGTCAAGAAGTTGCTCATATTCCGGACGGGTAAGTAACTCAGATGGGTCTCGCGGTCGGCGTCCGCACGGCAGTACGAACAGTCCATCCACTTCGGTGTCCTGAATCACGCCTGCAAGTTCGACTTCTCCACGCAGGAAATCCACCACGCCGACCTTGTTATTCACACCAGTCAATTTATGCAATTTAGGGCGACGAAAGTCACTTTCCATAACCACGGTCTGTTTGCCGGATTGAGCAAGGCAAACCGCGAGATTGACGGCCAGTGTTGATTTTCCGTCACCAGCCGCCGGGCTCGTCACCTGAATGATTCGATGACTGCCGGCCTGAGCACCAAAGCAGATGGCAGTTCTGGCCGTCCGATAGGCTTCAGAAGGCTGTGATCGGGGCAGATGACAGGCCACCACGGTTCGGTCCATGATGACATCCTTCGCAACCTTCTTCAGTTTCTGCTCACGCATAAACGGAATATGAGCCACGATGGGCAGGCCGAATTGTCTGACAATGTCGTCCGGCTTTCGAAAACTGCGATCGGCCGCTTCCACGAAGTACCCCAGTGCCAATCCCAGAAATGCTCCCAACAGCCCGCCAATCCCCAGAAACTGACTTAGCTTTGGATAAACCAGTTCTCCGTGCCGGGCTTTGTTAAGAATCGTGGCGGAAACTCCACCCAGCTGACCTGTCGGCATTTCCGTATCCCGAATCTGCTGCTGAACATCCTCAAACAGCCCCGTAAGTCGCCCAATCTTGCGTTCATAGTCAGACCGTTCATGCTCGTAAGACCGCAGACTCTTGGCGGCCGTTTCCTTGGCGGAGGCCATGACTTCCAAATCTGTCTTTGTTCGCTCCAGGATGGCCAACTGTTCTTTCAGAGAATTCAGGTAAACCGTCAGAAAGTCCTCCACAACACCTCCCTGTTCCGTCTTGGGCGCCATGCCGGCCAGAGTCTCAAAGTGCTTCCGCGTAAATTCGATCTCCTGCCGCAACGCCACCAGTTCCGGGTGATCGTCACCGACCTTTTCGGCCAGAATTGACTCTCTCAGCAGTAAAGGAAACATGGCCTGAAACACGCTTGCTGCGCTGGTTCCGTCTTCGCCGACGGTTTGTGGCAGCCCGGCGGCATCGCCTGTGCCGAATTGCTTGTCAACAACCAGCCGCAGAACACTTCTGCGACTGCCTCTCTGAATCGCTTCCTCCAGACTAAGCAACTCGGATTTCAGTGTGGAATGACGAATGACCAGCTCGGAGATGGTGGTTTGAAGCGTGTTGAGTTCCTCTGTATGAGGATTCCGACCATCACTTCCCAATGGAGACGCTGCGTCAAATTTCTGATAAGCATTTTCAAGCGTATTCAGTTCTGTATTCAGCTCGCCTTTGGCCTCAGTCAGCAGAGTTCCCAATCGGTCAACGGCTTCGTTGAAGTTGTCCTTGTGATGGAGGATGAATTCTTCCGCAACGGCATTGGCGATTTTCTCCGTATCGTCCGGATCGTCACCTTCGCATGACAGCTTCATAACGTTGGAACCCTGAGCCAAATTGGCCTTGATCATCGCTGCAATACGTCGGATGGCGTCTTCCTGAGGGAGCCCGCGCAACGTGGCAAGTTCGCCCAGACCGTGCTTCTCGTAGCAATCGTCCAGCAGTGTCTCGCTGACGAGCACGTACTGGGCATCTGCCAGGTTTCGCTCTGCCAACAGGCTGTCCAGCCGAGGATCAAAACTGTGATGAATCACCTGCACCAGGGCGACTGAGTTGAAGCGTTGTGTCTTCTGCTGAAAATTCAGGTAGCCCAGTCCCGTGCCGACTATGGCCAGCAGAATCACGAATCCCTTGCGGCGACGCAGGAACCCCCAAATATCCAGTCCCTCGTCCGATTGCTCGGGCAGGTTAAAAGTTAAAGGAGAGGCTCCGTTCGACGTATTTTTCACAGCGTCATTGCTCCGAGGGTGGTTCAATCAACAACAATTTTGATGGTACATATGGCCTGACCACCGTGAACCCACAATTCTGCAGCATCACCGGAGGGATTCCACAGCAAAGACGCGAATTTACAGAAACCAGCGGAATCCGTGGTGCATGACCCGCAGTGCCGACAGGCATTGTGCAAATCGAACACGCAGGACGACTTTTGGTCGCTAAAATGAGAAACGTCGTCCGGGACTTGACCAGCCAACACCACAGAACGGGAACGAAGCCCCGGGTCCGACCAATTGAAGTAGTATACGGGTGTACAGGTCCTGAACGTGGCCGCATAACGGCACTTCTGCGCGAACAACAATAAGTGCCGATTCGAAACTCCAGTTGCGTGGGCCAGGTTCCGGCCTACGTAGCTCCGTACAGAAGACATGTTTCAACCACAGATGACACAGATTTCACGGATAACGAAAAGCAGAGCACATCTGTCCCCACACAGAACCTGCTTGTCTCTCGTCCTTTGTCCCTTGTCAACACAGGTTTCCGGCCCGCGTAGCTTAAACCGACTCAGATGAGGGTTAGGGGAGGCGGCTTTTTAACAAGCAGCCTGCGATTCATCCGTCCCATCCGTGGTCGTTTCTTTGGTATTTCAAACTCAGCACGAAACGCAGGTTTCAACCACAGATGACACAGATTTAACGGATAACAAAACGCAGAGCACATCTGTCCCCACACAGAACCTGCCTGCCCCTCGTCCTTTGTCCCGAGGTGAATGTGATTGACCGACGGGACAATGGTCCCATCCTGCTTTGAAAAACCACAATCCCTTTTCTTTGCACCGGGCATTGTATGCTTGCAATAGGTGTTATGCTCGGGTGAAGTTTATGAAAACAGCGTTTGGACAGTGCCAACAGATTTCGTTCCATGCACAAAATCGGAAACGGGCTGAGCCACCTTGCGGCAGCGGTCGCCATCATCACTGTCGCCTCACTGCCATGGATGCTGGGCGGAGTCGTGCCGGTGGCTCGTGCCGTTCTACTGGTTGGCGCCGTCGCAGCCGGACTGCTGTCACTTCTGTCCAACCTGCTGCTCCGCCGCCATCCGCATTCACTTCCCCTGGTGGCTGTGCCGCTGACCGCGTTAACACTGCTGGGGATCTGGCAGCTGCGGCCCGCGCCCGATCAACTTGAATGTATTGATCACGCTGTGTCAATCAGCAGTGACGTGCTGACATTGCCAGAAACGTCAGCGGCATCGCTGAGTCCCCCGGACACCCGATCCAGCATTGGCACTCTGATGGCAGCGTCCATCCTTTCGTTCGTCTGTTTCGATCAGATTCAGGGTCTGCGTACGATTGCCTGCGGCGTTCTGTTCCTGGTATTGAATGGTGTCAGTATTATCGGGGTCGGTTTGGCTCAACAGCTTAAAGGGACAGTCTTTCCGTTGAACGACGTGTGGTCCTTCGGCCCTGCAGGTTCGTTCGCAACATTCGTGAACCCCAATGGTGCGGCGGGGTGGCTGTGTCTGTGCTTTGGCATTGCCTGTGGCTGGCTTGTCTTTCACATGAAGGCAGCCCCCGTGGACACAAAAGGCCAATTGGGAGCCAGACAAACGCATAGGGGACGCAGATTCATGCAACCAGTATTTCAGTTCTTCGCAGACCTGGACGTTTGGAAATTAATGCCATTCCTGGCAGTCGCACTTCTTGCAGTCGGTATCGCCACGACCAAATCACGGGGTGGAATTCTGGCACTGGTCGTCAGTGTGACCGCAACGCTGGCGATCCGATCATCCCGGCGGCGACTACCGGCAGCGTTGCTGATGCTTGCCGTATGCGGGGGTAGTGTTTATGGGTTACTGTGGTGGCTGGATCTGGATCAGGGTGTGATCACGGAAATGGAGACGCTAAGCGATGTGAATGAAGAAGCTGGCGGCAGAGCGACCTACTGGTTAAGTTCGCTGGGTGCCGTTGAGGACTTTCCGTATGCCGGCACGGGGCTGGGCAGCTATCGCTTTGCAACTCTGCCCTACCAGTCAAGAGACTCTGAACGGTGGTACCGCAACGCAGATAATCAGTACGTCGAAATGCTGGTTGAAGGCGGTCTTGTCGGATTCACGCTGTTCGTCGCCGTGGGGCTGACCGGGCTGATCACGGGCATGGGAGCCTGGCGACAAAACCAACGGATGATGTCGGCGAACGATCGATTTGCTGCGGGCGGATCGCGGCGTCTCTGCGGAGGACTTGGGATGGCGGTTGTTCTGGCGACGCTCTCACAGGCGATCTCAGCCTTCTTTGATTTTGGTGTCGGCCTGCCCGCCTCGATCGCCCTGTTCACGGTGGTCGTCGCGGCGTCCGCTGGTGTGCTGAACCAGGGTGCACGAACTTTGTCGGTCGGAAGTACCGGTGCGATTCGCTGTGGCAGCAGAGTAGTCCTGACGATGCAGATTTGTGTCCTGTGTGGCGGAGCGGCACTTATCCGAGATCAGGTCGCAGCGGCAGACATCGACCGCAGCGTGGTTGCCGGAAACCGCCTGCTGACACCGCCGACAACACCGCAGCAGCTGGACCAGCTGCATGACGAACAAGTGCTTTTGGAAGCTCGGCTTGTGAATCGTCCGGACGATCCCGAAGGTCTGCGGATGCTGTCACGGCTGGTGACAGCCGACTTTCGCTGGCAGGTCATGCTCGCTGACGGCAGTCAATTAGTACGACAGCAGGCCGGGTTCGACACGGCATTTCAGAACTTCACGATGTTTGCACTGGCAGTCGTGGCACGACAGGAACACCCTGCGAAAGACCGCATCAATTCGCAACTGTTACCGATGCTGGATGCTTCAGGTCTGCCGGTGATCCTGGAGCGTCTGCAGCAGCAGTTTCCTCTGATGCCCAACATCGCATTGGCTCGAGCACAGGTCAGCGTTCTGTTGTCCGACGACACGATGTTTGCCAGGCAGGCTGCCCTGGCATGGTTTGTCGAACCGGCGAATGCCGAATCGTTGTGTCAACTGGGATCACTGGCGCTCAGAATGGGACAGACCAAACTCGCTCGGGATCTTTGGGAACACAGTCTTCAAGTCTCCGTCAACTTTCAGACGGCAATTCTGCTGGACGCACAGCTAAACTGGAGCAGGACAGAGGCGATGCGACTGTTCGGCCCGAACACCTACGTAAAGTGCGTGCGTGTCGCGCAAATGAGTCGAGACAGAATGCTGACCGAGGCCTTGTTTGATCTCGCCGAGAATCTCTGGGCACAGCAGTTGTCGCACAGGACAGACGAGGGTGACCTGCTGAGAGCGATGCATCTGCAAGCCACCGGACGATCCGAGGAAGCCATTCCATGGCTGCAGGAATGCGTCCTGCTGCCGGGTGCCCGTATTCCACATCGTCGATATCTGGCGGGTCTGCTGGAAAATACAGGGCAGTACATGAGTGCCATTCAGGAATGGCACGCGATTCGGTCCCTGGAATCCGGCGATCAGGAAGCCGAAGCCGCGATTGAACGACTGAGAAGGATGAAGTGAGGGG
>JAPYTO010000344.1 GCA_029941865.1 Fuerstiella sp.
GAGTGCCGATATTTCTGGATGTCCCGTTCGCCGACATCACGTCGATTGACCTGCCAATGTCGGGCTGGTACCCGGGTTCCCGCACGAACCTTCAGCGGGCTCTGCTTGATGAACACTCGGCAGAAATCGAAGCTGCTGAAACCGCATTGGCCGAGACCCGCCAGGAAGACATTCAGACGACGTCGTTGGTCGCCAAAGTACAGACGGCACAGGCAGACTTCAATGCGGCTCTGCTGGCGGCGATCACAGCCGGCCAGCAGGGTGCACTGGCTGGAACGCAGTCACTGCTCATCGACTCGCCGACGGGCCGACGCATTGTTCAGCATGAGTTGCCGAAGCTGAAGGACCTTCCCGACGGAACAACGATTCGCTTTAAAGTCGGTATCCTCAAGGACGACCATTTCAACTTCCAACTGGCTCGCGACACAACCAAGGGCCTGACGGCACTGTACATCGGGTTCACCGGCGGAACGATCAAGGCGTATCGACCGGGCACTTTCACGGAATTTGTCGTCGGTCAATATCCGCTCGACGAATCACCGGCAACGTTGCATGTTTCTCTTTCTTTGCACCCCGCCACTGACGTCGCGACCCTCAGTATTGACGCCGTGTCCGGTGATGCCCGGACGTCGCTGGTGCCCGGCGCTGACATTGCGTTGAACGGCTGGAATCCGGCAAAGAATCCTCACCAGCCATTCACGCTGGATTGCCGCACCGGGACACGGGTATTGATAGACGATGTGAACGTCACGGCCGGCGACCAGACGTGGAGCTGGGATTTTGAACCGGCACAATTCGTTGATGGACTTGACGTCGCCGGTGTTCACGGTTGGACCGTGCATCGACAGTCGACCGGGACTGCAACTTCTGCCGTGTCCGCCGTTGCCGGATGTCGGTCTGCTCAGGCGGAGCACTTAAATCTTCAGGCGGCCAAGGCCTCGCTGGCTGCCGCCAGCAACCATATGCAGGCGGCTACGCTAAGACTTGAAGCCGCAAACACGAATGCAGTCAGCATCCAGGCCACGATTGCCGCCGACAACGCTGCCCGAGAAAAGGCCGAACCTGAAGTCATCGAACGACTTTCGCAGCGGGCGTATTCAGCTCAGCTGACGGCTCGTGACGCGGGCGCTCGCTGGCGTATTCTGGATACGGAACGACAGCTTGGCGTGAAACGGTCGCTGCCCGATTCAGACAAGCAAAAGACGTCACTCATTAAGGATCTCGAAACCAACCTCGCCGCATCACGTGATGAACTAAAGTCCGTGACACAACAACGGGGCAAGACACCGGAGTCAGCGGAATACAAGCGTCTGAGCCCCACGACGTCGCAACAAAGCACGGGGCGCCGCAGTGCCCTTGCCGCATGGATCACTCATCCACGTAACCCGCTGACACCGCGAGTCGCCATCAACCACATCTGGCTGCGTCATTTTCATTCGCCGCTGGTCGACAGCGTCTATGACTTCGGGCGAAACGGAAAGCCGCCGACTCACCCGGAGCTGCTGGATTGGCTGGCCGTCGAACTGCTCGACAACGACTGGAGTATGAAGCACATCCATCGTCTGATCGTCACCAGCCGTTCGTACCGAATGACTTCCTCCAGTCGCGGCCTCGACGCAAACATGGCGGACGACAGCGAGAATCAGAATCTGTGGCGCATGAATTCCGGCAGAATGGAGGCAGAGGTTGTTCGCGACAGTGTGCTGGCCATCGCGGGAGTGCTCGATGCGACGATCGGCGGTGAAGTTCGTCCGAATACGGAAGCCATGACCACGTTTCGGCGCAGCCTGTACTATGAAGTCTACCCGGAAAACGGTGGGCACAATGCGATGGCGGAAGTCTTCGATGCTCCCGATCCGGGTGAATGTTTCCGCAGAACCAGCACGGTGCTGCCGCAGCAGGCTCTGGCTCTCAGCAACAGCAAAATCATCCACTCGTCAGCAAAGAAGGCAGCACTGCGCATTGCAGAAACAACTGTCGAGGACAACGACAAATTCGTAAACCAGGCATTCCAGCAGGTTCTTTCCAGGGTGCCGGACCAACGTGAACACGACGCCGCAATCCGATTCCTGCAGCAACAACTTCAGCAGGGCGAGTCCGCAGAAGCTGCTCGGGAAAGTTTTGTCCGAGTCCTGTTCAACCACAACGACTTCGTGACTGTTCGATAAGGGAACGGAAATGATGCATCGTCGCAGATTCATGGCTGACTCAGGAATGGGTTTTTCAGGGCTGGCCGCTGGTGCCATGCTGGCCGCAGACGGCGTGGTGCGTGGCGATATTCCAGTCGGGCAGCATCATTTCGCGCCGCAAGCGAAGTCGGTGATCTGGGTTTTCCTTTCCGGTGGCTACAGCCACATGGAAACCTTCGATCCCAAACCAGCGCTAAACAAATATGCCGGCAAGTCGTACGCCGACACTCCTTATCCTAACCCAGTCGATTCACCGCTCCACAAAAAGCGTTTCCGCAGTGTTGCGGCGGAAGAAATTAACGTTCGCGACGTGTATCCGAAGATTTATCCGATGCAGATTGGATTTCGGCAGCACGGTGAAAGTGGTGTTGCCATCACGGACTGGTGGCCGCACCTGGCCGACTGCGTCGACGACATCAGCTTTGTGCGCAACATGTGGACAACTGACAACGACCATGCGGCAGAGAATCAGATTCACACCGGCCGACATCGTCTGGATGAGACTCAACCCAGTATCGGAGCGTGGGCTCATTACGGCCTTGGGTCTCTGAACGAAAACCTGCCACGTTTTGTCGTTCTGGGCGGCCCAACTCGCACAGACACGCGAGCTTCCATCGATTCTTACTATCTGGGCCCGCAACACGCCGGAGTGCCGCTGAAGCTGGACCCCAAAAACCCGCTGAAATTCGGTACACGCCAACCGGGACATTCCGCGAAACAACAGGCCGACGAATTTCAGTTTGTCAACGAACTCAATCGGCTCACAGTGGAAGAGTTTCCACATGACGAAAAACTTCAGGCCAGGATCAAGTCGTACGAACTGGCGTTTCGCATGCAGTCAGCTGTGCCGGACGCCGTTGATCTGTCCGCTGAAACATCACAGACGACAAACCTGTACGGGATCAACGAAGCTCACAGCAAAGTCGCCGGGCAGCGACTTCTGGCCGCGCGCCGCATGGTGGAACGCGGCGTTCGTTTTGTACAGGTGTTTCCGTCAGCGTACGGCACGTGGGATTCACACAAGCAGCTGCAACAGAAACATGCAAAGATGTGCGTTTCCGTAGACAAGCCGATCGCCGGACTACTGAAGGACCTGAAGCAGCGAGGACTCATGGAAGACGTGGCCGTGGTGTTTTGTACAGAATTCGGACGGACACCAGGTCTCGAAGAACGTTCCGGCGGCGCCACCGGTCGCGACCACCATCCCAATGGCTTCACTGTCTGGCTGGCCGGAGCCGGAATCAAACGAGGCCACATTCACGGTGCCACCGACGAGCTGGGTTATCACGCACTCGAAGAAGGCCACTACGTCACCGACCTGCACGCTACGGTGCTGCACCTGCTGGGACTGGACAACACCAAACTGGAAATCCCCGGTCGCAAACGTCTGGACATCGATCGCGGGAAAGTGATTGCCGACATCCTGACGTAAATCATGCTGCGCAAGCAGGCTCGCGGTGTACCGCCGGCGAAAGTAAAGACGCGTCCGCCATAGTGACCAGCGTCTGTCAAAACGATCGATGCGGCTTTCGTACGCTCGTTTGAACTCGGTTATGCGCGGTTCGGAACCTCTTCCGGGTCGATCCAAAACGGACGTTTTCCTTCTCGTACTCCGCTACTGCTCACATTCCCGGAATCTCCTCTTGGCAATCGGAATTGATGTGATACCATGCCGATGTTGTGTATTGTCACAACACGACAATTCGCGTCACTCAGCTGCAAAGGAGGTTCTCATGCTGAACCTGAAAAGACGGGCCGGCGAAAGCATCGTCATTAACGAGCACACGGTCATCCGAATCCTGAAGACCGGACCGGGAGCTTGCCAAATCGGCATTGAAGCTCCACAGTCGGAACACATACGACGGGGAGAAATCGCTCCGGAGTCCGAAAACATCATGAGACGAACCGCTGAAGCAATGGGGGTGGCGTGATGGGCGAGATCGGACAGAAGCTACGAGACCTGCGGAAATCCCGAGGCATCACTCTGCGAGCGTTGGCCAAAGAGGTCGGCATTCACTTTTCGTCCATTTCGAACATCGAAAATGGCAAAGAGCGGTGTGGCGAGGAAACTCTGACCAGAATCGCAGAAGCACTCGGGGCCGATGTGGATTTAATGCTGGGAGAAGCCGGCCACCGAACCTTGCCGTATCGTGTGCTCGGCAACATCGCGGCCGGGACGCCAAATGAGGCGATTGAAAACGTGGAAACGTTTGATCTGTCGCTGGTGTTCGATCCGCGTGACCACTTCATGCTTAAGGTCCGTGGCGACTCAATGATCCTGGACGGAATCAACGATGGAGACATGGTCATTGTGAAACATGGGAGCCGGGCCAGAAACGGCCAGACCGTGGTCGCTATTGTTGACGGCGGTGAAGCAACTCTGAAGAAGTACGTGAAGAAGGATCGGCTGGTCGTCCTCAGTCCGGCCAACCGCAGAATGAAGGCGAAAACATATCCCGCCGGAAGCGTCGAAATTCGCGGCGTACTGGCGGGAGTGGTCCGGACGAACGTTGAGTAGATTTCACAGCCGGAGGCCCGTTCACATGCCCCCCTTGACGTCAGGCGACCGTTAAGGATTCAGCAGCACTACAGTACCCGCGGGGCGCGAATGTTATCAATTTTGTTGAGATATGTCCAGGTGCGGCCTCATGATCGTCTCACGTGTCGGAGTACCGCAGCTTCCGGCAGATTTTCTGGCACCACTGTCCGTTTGGATGTGCAAAAAGTGGAAACTCTTTGTATGGTTCGCACCCTTCGTTGTCGATTTGGTAACAACCATCAGTGTTCTGCGGGTGTCCTCACCAGATGCAGCGATACCGGAAAGTGTAAAAACATTGATGTTTTAGTCAAGCACCTGTAGCTCAACTGGATAGAGCACCGGACTACGAAGGCGACGTAGATCCGACGAAACCCCATAAAACACTGGGTTTGCTCTCCATCGAATTGTTCAGAAATCGTTGATTTGAGTGCTCTGCGGGTATCGCGATACCCGGTCATCAGGCTTGAACACCAGCACTGACCAACTGTTAGACGCTCGTTCAAATTCGCCACGACCGCGCAGTTTGGGCCAAAGTACACCACCGTCCATTGCGTACACAGCACCTCAATCCCAACCAACTGGCAACCCACAACAACCGAAAGCGTCACACGTCTTCATGGTGGCTCTGGTGGTCTCTGTGCCGGCATGTTGTTCGTCACGGCAGGAATGAACCGGAAGGGCTTACGATCGACTCATGCTGGCTGAGGTGGTGCTGAGGGATGTGGGGTGCCTTAGCGATGGAAGCAATAATGAGGAAGGCCAAGCTGCTGACAATGGTCGTTCGTTTCATGGCAATTCTCGATGGAACGGGATGAATAAGAATGATGCCTTGAATTCCTCGGCTACTTCGAAAGCCCTCGCCAGGTTGTCGAGTAAATCGGTTGTGGTAACAACGCAAGAAGCCGACGAAAATTCGTCGGCTTCTATTGCATTGAATCGTTTCAGCCTTAGACCGGCTTGACGTTTTCGGCTCTTGGCCCTTTTGGTCCACTTCCTTCAGTGTATGACACCCGTTGTCCTTCCTGGAGATCGTCGTAGCTCACATCGCAGTTTGACGAGTGAAAAAACAAGTCCTCTCCGCCCCCAATGTCGATAAACCCAAAGCCCTTGTCAGTCTTCTTCTTGATCGTGCCTTCTGCCATTACATCCAGTTCCTGAAAAAGTTTCTTTGCGGTGTTGCCCGAAACAGATTTGGGCCTCTCCACCACAAGCGAGCATTGTATCGGGCGGATTGGTTCGGAAAACCGGAGTGTTCTAAGAAAGATCAAAGGGGCGATCGGGGAGAATGCCGTTCGCTACATCGAAAAGCTCAATGCCGGCCTGCATGCCACCGCAGTGGGAGCCAGCGACTACAGCGAGCGTGGCGAGATGATCGACAACCTGATGGTCGCTATCGAGGACCACAAGGTGACGTTGATCGTCTATCAGTCGATGCAGTCCACAGAAGCCGTGGAACTGGAAGTGTATCCGCTGGGCATGGTCTTTCATAAAGGCAGTCTGTATCTGATCGCGTGGTCATCTCGGCGTGCTGAGGTTCGCAATTTCAAGCTGGACCGAATTGAAGACGTGGACGTAACTAAGGTGCAGTGCGTGGTGGCACCGCGACGTGTCAGGGTGTAGCATTTCGTAATTATCAGCCGCTGACCGGAATTGCCGTAACGTAAGCGGATCGCAGTTTCGAACTCATCTTCTTGAAAACCGTTCAAAGGTCATTATGGCTATCAAAAT
>JAPYTO010000345.1 GCA_029941865.1 Fuerstiella sp.
GGAATGCTTCGCCAATAATGTTCGTGCGTTCGGTCAGCACTTCGTTGCGGCTGAGCGCAATATCGGGATTCCCGGCGTTTCGACGAACGGCACCAAGTCGATGAAAAATCGCGGCCGTGTGAAACTCCGGATCGCGGGGCAGCATTTCGTCGCCCGCAATCTGTTCGGCAACAAATTGATCGAACGGTTTGTCGCTGTTCAGGGAATCGATGACGTAATCGCGAAATCGCCATGCATCCGGCAGGTGACGATCGTATTCGAAGCCTTCTGTTTCTGCGAACCGAACGACATCAAGCCAGTGTTGAGCCCAGCGTTCGCCGTAATGCGGGCTGGCAAGAAGACCATCAACGACTTTCTTGTACGCATCAGAAGCCTGGTCGTCCACGAACGCGGCAACGTCTTCCGGGTGTGGCGGCAGGCCTGTCAGATCGAAATACAGGCGGCGAATCAAAGCCGTCCGAGTTGCCGTGGACGCGGGCTGCCATTGTTCCTGCTGAAGCTTTGCCAGAATGAATGCGTCGACGGGTGTCCGCAGCCACGACTCATCTTCCACCTGTGGCGCCAATACCTCTGCGACAGTTTGAAAGGCCCAGTGTTTGCGGGCCTTGTCAGTCACAATGTCAGCCATGTCTTCGCTGGCAGCAAGTGGGCGTTCTTCCGCGCCAGTGATCGCCGCGCCGGATGCAATCCACCGTCGTAATACGGCGATCTGTTCTGCGCTTAACTGCGGCTCATCTTCGGGCGGCATCAGGCCGTCTTCGATCAATTCCAGCAACAGGCTTTGTTTTGGCATGCCTGGCTGAATCGACGGGCCACTATCACCACCACGGATCAATGTGAATCGCCGCCGCAGGTCCAGACCGGCCTCTCGTTTCATCTCGCCATGGCACCGGAAACAATAAGTTTTCAGAAGCGGCGCGACATCCTTTTCAAACGTCAATCGGTTTTCTGCACGGGCCGCGTCCTGCCCACACGCCGCTCTCCCAGGAACGAGGATCCCAACGGCCAGAATGCAGACACAGGCAAACGATCTTAATTCAGCAACCGTAAGCAGCATTCAACTCTTTCCAGAAGACGAAGGCGGAACAGCTGATTCTCCAGCGGGACGCCCGTTGAAGCAAGGGTGAACGGGTGCCGAAGGCCACAGTCCCGGAATGTGGTGGGGGTCCATGGGAAGGGCGGCCTGATGCCTTTTTCCCTTCGTTTAACCGTCTGGGCAACGTCCCGTGTTTCGCGTGTCGAAAAACGCGGCTCGGTGGGCACGCGGTTAAACGCGAAAACCGTTTCTTCCCGTTTCTCGGCTTGTTGCCACGACTTCGCAGAAAATCGCAAACACACTCGCTGGCGACTCGAACCTGTACCTGCGGGCCATTGCGGGCTGAAGAAACAGTGATAGAATGACGGCCCGCAGCATCGCCGCCACCAGCGCCGAGCCGTCTGCGACGGTCTATTCGATACGTCTGCGACGTTCTGCTCGAGCTACCGCTCGGAATCTGTTGGCTCGCTCTCCCTGTTCGGTACAGAATGCGCGCCAATTGGATCGTCGTTTTTCCTGAAGACTCTTACACATCTGAAATTCCACCACTTCCAATGACTGAAATCATCGAGGAAAGCATTTATGACTTTCCAAAGTACTACGATCTGCTCTTCGGCTCAGACTGGAAAGCGGAATTCGGTTTTCTGCAGGCCGTTTTTCCAAAGCACGCGGGTTGCAGCGTGGAGCGTGTTTTTGAACCGGCCTGCGGCACTGGCCGACTGTTGATCAAGCTGGCTCAGTCGGGGTACGACGTCGGCGGTAACGATCTGAACGAGAAGTCCATCAACTTTTGTAACGACCGACTGCAGCGATTCAGGCATGCTCGCAGTACGTGCGTTGGAGACATGACTGATTTCAAGGTTAGAAAGAAGTATCACGCCGCCTTCAATCTGATCAATTCGTTTCGTCATCTGTCGACTGAGGCCGCTGCGGAATCGCATCTGCACTGTATGGCGGCAGCTTTAAAAAAGGGCGGGCTGTATATTCTGGGACTGCATCTGGAACCAACCGAAGTTCCGCGAATGCAGGAGGAAGCCTGGTCGGCTCGACGCGGCAACCTGGCGATCACGTCGCATATGTGGTCCAAAGGCATTGACCGCAGAAACCGCCAGGAACACCTGGGAATTACTCTGGATATCTACACACCCACGTCACACCGACGTATCGTCGACCACATGGATTATCGCACGTATAAGCACGCCCAGTTTAACTCGCTGCTGAAGAAGGTCCCCGAGTTTGAAGTCGCCGAGGTGTATGACTTCAGCTACAATATTGATCAGCCGCACCACATTACGGGAAAGTCTGAAGACGTGGTCTATGTTCTTCGAAAAGTCTGATGTCACAGCGATGCGTGCATCTTTTCGCCATGCTGAAATTCGGGAACAGACCGCACACAATTCGCGATTTCAACCGAAGATGAAAAGCTGTCGAACTTACCAAGCTATGAAATCATTTCGAACGACCCTTTTTCTGACAGGTTTTGTGGCTGTCTGCTCCAGCATCGGCACGCGGGATGCGGTCGCCGCAGAGACCCCAAAGACCGTCGACTTCACGCGGGACATTCGTCCCATTTTGTCCAACGCGTGTTTCCATTGTCACGGGCCGGACCAGCAGACCCGGGAGGCTGAGCTACGACTCGATCAACGGAACGGGCTGTTCGAAGATCGTGACGGCTATGTGCTGGTGAAACCCGGTGACCATTCACAGAGCGAGTTAATTCGGCGGATTCTGTCGGACGATCCAGATGAAATGATGCCTCCGGCTGACTCCACGAAGTCGCTCACCGAGGAACAAAAACGCCTTCTGGTTCAGTGGGTAGGGCAGGGGGCCAAATGGAAGGAACACTGGTCGTTCGTACGCCCGCGACGACCAACGTTGCCGGCCGTCAGGCAGCCGGAATGGTGCCGCAACGACATCGACCGTTTCACTCTGTCGCAGATGGAACGTGCCGGACTGGCGCCGTCTGCCGAAGCACGTCCGCACACCCTGATTCGACGGCTTTATCTTGATCTCATCGGACTTCCACCGACGCCCCAGGAAGCCGACGCCTGGAGTGCGAGATTTCGCAACGTTGGCAGTGCCGATCAGGACGCTGCTGAGGCAGCGTATCAGGAACTGGTGGATCACCTGCTGCATTCTCCACATTACGGCGAACGATGGGCTCGTCGCTGGCTGGACCTGGCTCGGTACGCAGACACGAACGGGTACGAGAAGGATCGAGAACGCAGCATCTGGCCGTACCGCGACTGGGTTATCAACGCGATCAACGAGGGCATGCCTTTTGATCGGTTTACGATTGAACAGCTGGCAGGAGACATGCTGCCAAATGCCACGCAACAACAGCGGGTGGCGACAGGTTTTCACCGCAACACGATGCTGAACGAAGAGGGGGGGATTGATCCCCTGGAATTCCGTTTTCACGCCATGACAGATCGAGTTGCCACCACCGGCACCACGTGGCTCGGCCTGACATTGGGTTGCTGTCAGTGTCACTCACACAAGTACGATCCCGTTTCGCACAGCGAGTACTATCAATTGATGGCGTATCTCAACAACGCCGATGAACCGTCTCTTCAGCTGCCGGACGAATCATTTGAACAGACATGGTCTGCAAATCGCGAAAAAGCCGAACAGCTGATTGCGCAGCTGCCTGAACAATGGCCGGTCTCTGTGTCTGAACCTGTGGCGTTGCCGTTGGCCAGCACCACGTCTGACGGCGCACAAACATTTCGAACACTCAAAGACGGATTCACTGAGGTCTTCGGTGAGAATCCGGAACGCACTACCTATGTTGTCGAACTGGAAGTATCGACTGCTGAATTCGACACGCTGACACTCAGCACGAAGGCTGTTCGAAAACAGACTGGTCCCGGGCGTACCAAACACGGCAATTTTGTTCTAAGCGAAATCCAGGTGGAGGCAATTCACGGCACGGATTCCGATGGGATACCGGAAACGACGAATTTGACGATCAAATCCGGCACGGCATCCACCGAACAATCGGGCTTTGATTTGCAAAATGCGTTTGACGGAGATGCGGCGACCGGCTGGGGAATTCACAATAACAAGGGCGTCCCGAAAACTGCGGATGCCTCATTCGTCCTCGACACCACCGAGTTAGCTAAGCTGACGAAGATGCCGATTCGTTTGAGAGTGACACTGCAGCAGGTTCAGGGCGGTCAGCACACGATCGGCGCGTTTAAGTTCGCGGCGACACGCACGCTAACGGGGAACGAGTTGCGTGAAACCCGCAAACAGCAGATGCAGGCCGCGTTTCATCAGTGGCGAAAAGACAAACTTCCCAACGCGGTCGAATGGACGCCTCTGACACCGACCGCCGCCACATCCAATCTGCCGATCCTGACAATTCAGGACGACAATTCGATTTTCGCCAGCGGTGACACAGCAAAACGCGATTACTATTACGTGACCCTGGCGGCATCGGCCGCTCCTGTCACAGCCATCCGACTGGAGACCTTGCCGGACGAACGACTGCCTGCTGGTGGGCCTGGTTCAACGTATTACGAAGGCACGCTGGGGGATTTTTATCTGACTGAGATCGCAGCGACCTCCGGTGACACGATATTACCGTTTGCTTCCGCGTCGCACACCTACGCGAAGAATCGATACGGGAACAATCCCGTGTCTGCGGCAATGTCAATCGATGGCGATGTACAGACTGGCTGGGCTGTCCACGGTCGCCAGAACGAACGACATGACGCCGTGTTTGTCTTCAAAGAACCCGTGCCCGCCGGCACGCCCCTGAAAATTAAAATGACGTTCGGTCGGCACTTTGCCAGCTCGCTGGGCCGCTTTCGTTTTTCTTCCACCGCTGCCGAATCACAGCCTCAGGCACGAAACTACTCGGACGCCGTGGCTAAACTGCTGGTGCGACCCGATGAAGATCTTTCGGCCGATCAGCAACAGCTGATGCTCGACGCGTTTCTGCTCAACGCGTCTCAGCTGGCTGCTCAGGCGGACCGAATTCGAAAACTGCGCGACCGGCCACCAACGACGTCAAGTCTGGTGATGGCGGAACGTCCTGCCGGGCACGCTCGTCCAACCTATCGGCACCATCGCGGCGAATACCTTCAGCCAAAGGAACAGGTGCAGCCCGGACTGCCGACAGTACTACTGCGAGATCGCGACAAATCGCCAGCGACGCGACTGCAGTTCGCACAGTGGATCGTGTCCGATGAAAACCCGCTGACTGCTCGAGTCATCGCGAACCGACAGTGGGCGGCGTTTTTCGGAACGGGTATCGTGAAGACGGTCGCCGACTTTGGTTTGCAGGGAGAGCCACCTTCACATCCGGAATTACTGGACTGGCTGGCCGTAACATTCAGAGCCGACGATCATTGGTCAGTGCGAGAACTGCACCGCAGGATCGTCAGCAGCGCCACGTACCGTCAGGCCGCAGCGGTCAATACGGAAGCAGCGACGATTGATCCTCAGAATCGTCTGCTGAGTTTCACGCCGCGATATCGGTTGGACGCGGAAGTCATTCGCGATCAGTTTCTCGTGGCGAGTGGCGTCCTGTCCGAGAAGATCGGCGGCCCGTCAGTCCGCCCGCCGCAACCGGCGGGCATCACCGAAGTCGCCTATGGCGGCGCCAAGTGGAACGCTGGCAAGGGTGAAGACCGTTACCGCCGCAGTCTCTACACTTATGCCAAGCGCACAGCGCCGTTCGCAATGTTGTCCACCTTCGACGGGCCCAGCGGAGAAGCCTGCGTCGCTCGCCGAAATCGCAGCAACAGTCCGCTGCAGGCCCTGACGCTACTGAACGACGTGATGCTGATGGACCTGGCCCGGCAGGCGGCCGAACGGCTGACCGCCGCTGGTGAAGGAAATGATGCCGGACTGATGACGACGCTTTTTCGCCGCGTGCTGGTCAGAATTCCCACGGACGATGAACTCGACTCGCTGCTGGCGTTTCTGGTTGCACAGCGGCAGAGTTTTCTCGAATCCCCTGAATTGGCTGTTCAGTTTCTGGACCTCGCCGAAAAACAGACCCAGGCCACTGAAAACTCCAAACTCGCCAACAAAGCTGCGTGGGCGGCCACAGCTCGTGCCTTGTTCGGACTCGACGAAACATTGACGCGAGAGTGAGGCGAACTGCCCCCGCCGTAGTGCTCGGGCGTTGGCATCTACACAATTTCACCCTCCCGTCTTTACGGGAGGGTTGCGAGGAACGAGCGGGGAGGGTCCATGAACGTCGAGGTGCGAATGTATGGTTGCGGTTAGTGCAGCCCCTTCGATCGTAGCTATGTAGGTCAGGACCTGTCCTGACAATGATGCGCACCAGGACAGGTCCTGGCCTACGCAACTGCACCGTCCCTGGCGCGGCAACTCAGTGTTTCACACTGGGATGTGAGCCGCAAGGCGCTAGCCGCAAGGCGCTAGCCGC
>JAPYTO010000346.1 GCA_029941865.1 Fuerstiella sp.
TTAGATCGCCGCGGACGTTGATTTCAAATCCGGCTCACGACACAACTTCCGTACGGAAAATTGTACGTCGCAGTGGATGGCAACAATCGATGACTCATTATCTGACCTGTTCGGCAAACCCCAGACTCATGCTCAGGCAGCCCTGGTAGTCAGTACCCGACCCAATTGGAGTTCGAAAGCGACCCTTCACGCAATTCGACGGCATGAGTCCCGGCCAGTGCCCCCACGCCGTAAACGCAAGTTCCCAACGATCCTCTTTGACGAAGGGGCATGGCGCCATGATTCCCCAGTTGTCCTCCTGCCCGTCGCCTTTACGCAGCAGGCTCTGCGGCTGTGACCAATGGATCCCATCGTCCGAATCTCGATAGGCGATTATCGAATCCCGATGATTCGGACCGGTTCCGTCGAGAGGAGAATAGAACAGGTGGTACCGCCCGTTACGGAGTATGACTTGCGGGATGTTCACCAGGTCGCCTTTGATGCCGGTCTTCCGAAACTGACTTCATAAAAATGGCTGGTGGTCGTTCGTGGATGGGACTCTCTGAAGGTTCTCATCGAGCAGGACGCGGCCGAAACCAATTTCCTGAAACTGCGACCCATCGATAAGTGGAGCGTCCCCGATCTGATCGGAACTGTTGGCCTTCGTTGCCCTGATCCCCAGGTAATACAATTCAAATTGGCCATTGTTGCGCAAAAGAATCGACGGTTCCTGCGTGTTGTCGCGATCAAAATGTAAACCGGTTCTGCTGGGTCGGAGAATCGGTTCATCGCTAAACCGTTCAAATGTTTTTTCATCCCGCAGCAATGCGTCCTCCAGAGATTCACCGCTGCCAACCTGCAATGTCGCCGCACCAATCTGGTACCGCTTTGCCGCAGCCCTGGGAAACGCGGAATAGAACAGATAGTACGTATCGGATTTTCTGACGAGGGCGGGCGTCTCGACATAGTAGTCGTCCCAGGAACCTGGCTTGCCGGGGTACAGCACCGGTGTCGGTCGAAACTGAATCGCTGTACCCTGGCGTTCGTCCAGAAAGCCATAGCCGATGGCGAAGAACAGGTCCTCGTCTCTGAATGCGCAGTCTCCTGGATTCTCCGGATTCCATGAAACATGAGCACGTCCCTGCTTCTGACAGAACACAGTGCCAAAGAACAGATGAACCTTTGGTCCGTCCCTCAGAATAAACGGATCCCAGAACATGACTGGATTGCCAGCGACGCCGGCTGGAATGTTTCGGGTTTTGGTGAACTGAAACTCGTCATCCGCTCGCAATTGTCGTCCGGCCAGACAGACGGCGACCACAACTGAGCTGCAAGCAATTATCGCCAGGCGTTTCATCAGGAAGCTTCTCTCGTTATCCCGGCTCACTCTGCACCTTTCAGAATTCTTACCATGGCATGGGCGACCATGCACCATCCATCAAACAGGAGTCATCGCATTTGAAGATAGCATATACGCAGTGACAGTCGAAATCACGGCGCCAGCCTGCATCGTTGGTAAGAACGATCGGGCGATCGTTTGCGCGGAATCTCGTGAACTGAAAAATGCGAAGCAGTGGCGCTACCCGCTTCGTGTACAGCTCTCAGTGCGACGTCCTGTATCCAGGCAACGCTGAAACACGATTTAGTTGTCTGCGTTGTCGCACACCCGCACACCGTGCTGCCAGAGAGAATTCAAATATGTCGCCGGTCGAGTGCCAGCGTGGTGCAGTCACGGACTCCTGTTTTCGCCCGTGGAATGGGACGACCGTCCCTTCCCGTTATTCGGTCCAGCTCGGGACAATGGTCCCAGGGTACCCTGGAGCAATTCACTTATTGTCGTGAACCGTACTGGCTCGTGGGGGTAACGAAACTGCAATTGAAAAGCGTTCTTCACGGCCACAAGTCAGCGTGAAACGCTGTAACTCCACAACCATTCATGACTTCGCTTTGCCCGTGGCTGAATCGGCCGGTCGGACGGCCCCCGTGTATCCCTCTGACGAATCAGCGAGTCACATGCTTGCTTCGGAACAGGAATCAAAGAAGATGTAACGCTTGAAATCACAATTTCCACCATGGCTCTCGCCACGACGTGGGTAACGCGAACCCGGAAACGAATCGACATGAAACATTTGATACCACTGCTACTGCTGTTACCGGCTTCCTTCGCATCAGCAGCAGATCGCCCCAATATCCTGTGGCTGACCTGCGAAGACAATAACGTCAACTGGGTCGGCTGTTATGGGAACCCGTACGCCGACACTCCAAATATCGACGCGCTGGCAGCTGAGGGGTTTCAGTACATGCACTGCTACGCGAATGCACCCGTGTGTGCACCGTCGCGAAGCACATGGATTACAGGCGTGCACGCTGTGTCGATGGGAACACATCCGATGCGCAGCCGCTATCCCATTCCGCACGACACCATCAAGTATTATCCGGACCTGATGAAGGACGCGGGCTACTACGTCGGCAACGCGAGAAAGACCGACTACAACATTGGCGGTCGGGAAGATGGCAGTGCATGGGACACCAGCAAGGTTGACTGGTCGGAACTGAAGAAACAGCAGCCATTCTTCATGGTGATCAACAGCACCAAGTCTCATGAATCGAAGGCCTTTGGCGACGTTACGAAATCCATTCACAGCCCGTCCGATGTTCGACTGGCCGCGTATCATCCGGACATCCCTGATATCCGTCGGAACTACGCCCACTACCATGATCAGGTGAAGAAGATGGACGCCGATATCGGCAAGGCGCTGGCAGATCTGGAAGCCAGCGGCATGGCTGAGAACACAATCGTTGTGCACAATTCGGACCACGGCGGCGTCATTGCTCGCAGCAAACGATTCCTGTTTAACAGTGGAACTCACTGCCCGTTAATTATCAGAATTCCGGAGAAGTTTGCTCATCTGCGTCCGGCCGAACCGGGCAGCAAGATTGATACGCTGGTCAGCTTCATCGACATGACGAAGACCTGGCTGAATCTTTGCGGCGCCGAGACACCGGACTACCTGCAGGGAAAAGTGTTTCTGGGGCCGGACGTCGAATCACGGGATTACCACGTCAGTTTCCGAACACGCATGGATGAACGCTGCGACAATGTCCGAGCAATCCGTGATCGAAAGTTTCTGTACATTCGAAACTACATGCCTTACGCGCCGTGGGGGCAGCATTTGAACTATCTGTGGACGATGAAGGCCACTCAGGCATGGGAGCAGCATCATAAAGAAGGCAAGACGAACGCGATCACCGGTCGATTTTTCGGGACGAAGCCGATGGAGGAACTCTACGACACGTCCGTCGACCCCGACAACGTTCACAACCTTATCGATGACCCAACGTACGCGACAGGCATCGCTCGGCTTAGCAAAGCCATGGACCAATGGCAGGTTAAACACCATGACTCTGCATTGCTGCCGGAAAGCGAAATCGTCAAACGTTCGGAAGAAGCGGGGACGACAATTTATGAGCTTGTCCGTGATTCGTCGCTGTACGATCTGAAAGCGTATCAGCAGGCGGCATCGCTGGCGTTGCAACAGGATGCTGCCAACGTGCCCGCGTTCTACAAAGATCTGAACGCCACCGATGCAGGAGTTCGCTACTGGGCCATCGTCGGCTGCTTCAACGTGCAGGAAACGTCGTCTTTGAATCTGGACATCATTAAGAAGAGCCTTGACGATGAATGTCATCACGTCCGGATCATGGCGGCATGGATTCTGTATCGAGGTGGCGACAAAGAATCAGCGCAGGCCTGCTGGAACGAATTGCTGAGTGAAAGTTCCTATGCCTCGCTGAAGATCTTTAACATTATCGATTGGATCGGCGATGGCCACGAGCCATACATCGCCGCCATGAAGGCCTGCAGTTTCAGCCACAGCGGATACGTGGCCCGCATGCAAGAGTACATGGGCGTTGCTAAGCCGCCGGAAAAGAAGAAACGCAACCGGAAGAAATAGGTCGTGATTGCCCGCGAAAAACAAACGCGATTCCAAACTAAAGAAGCAGGTATGTCGATGAAGGGTCTATTTGCAAGAGGCAACAGCATGCGGCCTCGGCCGTCGGTGGCTCTGGCAGTCGTTGTGTGCCTGGCATCGTCCGCACTCGCCCGCGCGGCACAGCCGAATATTGTGCTGTGTATGGCGGATGATCAGGGTTGGGGCGATACAGCATACAACGGCCATCCCCTGTTGAAGACTCCGCACCTGGATGCAATGGCGGCCGCCGGTCTGCGTTTTGATCACTTCTACGCTGCGGCTCCGGTGTGCTCACCAACTCGCGGAAGCGTCATGACGGGCCGGCATCCCAATCGCTTTGGATGTTTCTCATGGGGCCGACCGTTACGGCCGCAGGAAGTCACCATCGCCGAACGTCTGCAGGCGGCAGGCTATGCCACCGGACACTTTGGCAAGTGGCATCTGGGGTCCGTGTTGAAGGACAGCCCGGTCAGTCCCGGCAACAGTGGTTTCGACCACTGGCTGTCCGGCTTCAACTTCTATGACAACGATCCTGTGCTCAGTCGCGAAGGCACTGCCGTCGAAGTGCAGGGCGAAAGTTCCATCGTCGCCGCAGACGCAGCCATTGAATTTATCCAGGCACAGGTCAAAGAATCAAAACCGTTCCTCGCGGTTGTCTGGTTTGGTTCACCGCATAGTCCTCATCGAGCCGCTGCGGAAGACCTGGTCCACTACAGCGGACAGAAGAATGCACATTGGATGGGCGAGATCACAGGGCTGGACCGTGCCGTCGGTAAACTTCGCACGGCTCTGCAGGATGCCGGAGTCAGCGACAATACTTTGTTCTGGTACACGTCAGACAACGGTGGACTGCAAACGGCCAGCAGCGGTGGTCGCGGAAAGAAGGGAGCCATATACGAAGGTGGACTTCGTGTGCCGGCCATCATTGAATGGCCTGCCCGCATCAAGACGCCCCGCATCACACAGATACCAGGAAACACGACGGACATTTATCCCACGCTGTTGGAACTGACTGGCATCAAGCCCGCACAGCAACCGGTCCTGGATGGCGTCAGTCTGGTATCCGTCATCGACGACACGTCCGACGTGCGGCCGACCCCCATGGGTTTCTGGAAGATGAATCAAGGGGGCATCTCCACGCCCAGCGACAAATGGATGCGGGAAGAACTCGCCGCTCAACAGGCCGGCAAAGAGTATCACGACGAGTCTCGGCTGGTGACTGATGCCGCCGTGATCAAAACCCGCTTTCCTGACGACGAGCAGGCCGGACATTCGGCGTGGCTGGCATGGCCGTGGAAACTGCACCACATCGGCGGCGGAAAGAAAAAAGCCGGCAAAGCGACGACCGAACTGTACAACCTCGAAACCGACCCGATGGAAGAGGAAAATCTGGCCGCGAGTCAGTCGGCACGCGTTCTGTCGATGCAGAAGGATCTCAGCACATGGCGGGAATCCGTGATCAACAGCCTGAACGGTGGCGACTATGAGTGAGCAGTAGATCCAGAGACCCGGTCTTTTCAAAAGACCGAGTCTCTGCGGGACTCCAAGGCACTCTTTTCAAGTCCTGTGTTTTTATTGGTAATCAGCGTTTTTACACGTCGCGACTTTTTCGGTGGCAACACGGATTCGTCGTCGTTCGCATCGATTCGCGGCGGTTTGTTGCCACCTGTGTTGCCACTTTTTGAACTGCCAGGAGTCCGTGCATTGAACTGCTCAAAGTGTCCATCGCTTACGATGGCATAGGCGTTGTTCTGAACGGTTACGCTGTGACCGATCCACGCCGCTATGACGTGTGCTGGTGCTTCACCAGCATCGATCCAGTCGTTCTCGCAACTCAGCCGCAGATTCTTGATCAGGTTCTGCCACGGCTTGTAGCCAGCGATCTCGACGATCTGTTCGAACGTGTGGAAAAGACTGTTCGCGTTGACGTACCGCCCGAATATGTGTTCCTGGCCTTTGGGTGCCACTGCAAACGCATCGCTTAGATACGTCTCAATGTCTCGGATCATCGCCGTTGATAATCGGCGGATCACCGCAGGCGACCCAACGCCCCATGACGGAGAGGAAAGCTGAGCTTACTTCAAAGCCCGTGGCATCGACTTGGCGAATGACCGACTTCACCGAGAATGATGCAGTCTGGACGGCCACTGGTGAATCCAGTCACAGCAGGGGACGCACTGTACCTCAAATCGACAAAAAGGTATCACCAAAGGTATCATCAAAAGAAAAAGAACCTGCGGGCGAATTGCCACACGTCCTTTTATAACAATGCCTTACCCTCAGACGGGGCCACCCGATTTGAACGGTGTCAAAACACCTTCGATTCCTGCCACAACTCGGCTCACAGATCGTCCATATGTGTCTTGGCCGCCCATCGAGTTTCAAATTGCCGTGAAGGAATTCAAAACACCGAAAAGCCGTTGAACGGGTAAGCGTCATTTCTGTCCCATGGTGCTCACCTGCAGCAGAGCCACGGGCGACCG
>JAPYTO010000347.1 GCA_029941865.1 Fuerstiella sp.
AAGCAAGTGAGTTTCATAAGCGCACGAGACCCACTCGCTGGCGCTTCGAGCTTGTATTGCTGTCCCTTTCAGGGATCGTCCTTATAACACCGGCTCTGATTCCGGTCTTGTTGTTCGGGTATCGCCCGCGTAAAACACGGACCGGTGGAATCTGCCGGTCACCAGTCCCATGAATGGAAGCATGGAGCGAACGATGAAACTTACGATTGCTGTACTTACGTTGGCTGTGTTTTCGTCAGCGCTGTCGGCCTGCCCGTTTTGCCTGGCCCCCATGCAAACGTGGGCCGAGATGATCGCCGAGGCTGAAGTTGTCGTTCTGGCAAAACTGCTGGTCGCGCACGAGGGATCGCAGACGGAAAATCCGTATGCCATTCTGGAGATCGTCGAAGTCCACAAAGGGCAGGATGTACGTCCGGCTGGCAAACGTGTTCGCATCGATGACTACCTCTATGGGCAGGCTGGCGAGCTGTTCCTGCTAAGGGGCGGTTTTCGTGACATGGCGACCCCGGAAATCATCGAAACATTTGCCACGGATGCACCCGAATCCTCGCCACCGGCGGTGTCCCCGGCGATCCGGAAAGTCTCGGCGACCGACGATACGGATTCGGCAGTCTCGACTTCGACGTCAAAGACGTTCGCATGGGATCGCGCGGATCGCGTTTCAATCGCCTCGTATCGATACATCACTGCTGCACCCAATCCGACGAATGAAGCCCGGGAACGGTTGCAGTACTTTCTGCCGTTTTTGGAAACAAAGGATTCACTGGTTGCTGCCGATGCGTGGGGTGAGTTTGCGAATGCGAGCTACGAAGACATCGTTGCGAACGGTAAGTCGTTCCCGGCAGACAAGCTGCGAATCTGGATTGCCGACAAGCAGACCAGTCCGGAACGACTGGGGCTATATGGAATGATGCTGGGCCTCTGCGGCGGTGCACAGGACGCGGCATTTCTACAGCAACAGATTGGCCTGCCGTCGTCAGCAGAAATCCGCTTTGGCGTGGAGGGATTGATGGGGGGATTACTCCTGCTGACCGGCGAAGACGGTCTCAGCTTTCTGGAGGAGTCACGACTCAAAAACGCCAATGCGTCGCAGTTTGACTGTCTCTCCGTTGTACAGGCAGTGCAGTTTGTCTGGGCGTACGAGCCGGAGTTGATGTCCAAACAAAGATTGCGATCGTCGTTGTATCCCATGCTGCAGCGAGAAGGCTTGCGGGAAATTGCCATCCGGGATCTGGCTCGATGGCAGGATTGGAAGGCACTGTCGTTGCTGCCGAAAGTCTACCAGGCATGTCGTGTGGACGACCCAGGTACGACCCGTGCTATCGTTGGGTTTTTGTTCGTGTGCCTGAAATCCGGCGACCTGGCCGATTCGAATGTTGCCGCTGCTGATCGACTGCTCGATCGTATTCGCAAGGAAAACGGTCGCCTTGTGCGGTCTATGGAACGCGACTTTCGCTAACCTTTGAGTCGTTTATTCTTCCATCGTGGTTATGGGTGGCTGAATTCGTAGACTGGTGCAGCAGGACGTCCGGCTCGAAGTCTCTGACCAGTGTGGTAGCAGCCCTTTGATCACAGTTTCCAGACTCACGAAGCAGTTTCCCTTGTCCGCCGGCAGCGTCGTGACGGCCGTTGACGACGTCTCGTTCGCCGTGGATCACGGAGAGGTGTTCGGGTTGCTGGGACCAAACGGTGCTGGCAAGACAACAACGCTGCGCATGATGCTGGGCCTGCTGCAGCCTTCGTCGGGAGATTCCAGCATCGATGGTGTATCGGTTGCTGACAACCCCGACGAGATCAAGCGGATGATCGGCTTTGTATCGACCAGCGTTGGCGTCTATCAATGGCTGACAGCTCGGGAAATGTTGTCCTTTGTGGCTGACCTGTACGATGTGCCGCCATCTGTTCGCAGGGAACGCATTGAACGGCTGGCAGACATGCTGGATTTTCGGGAATACATCGATCGCCGGTGTGGCGTGTTAAGTACAGGGCAGAAACAGCGAGTGAATCTGGCCCGGGCCCTGATGCATGATCCACCCGTCATGTTGCTGGACGAACCAACGCGAGGCCTTGATGTCGTCGGCGGTCAGGTCGTGTTTGAGTATCTTCAGCTGCTGAGATCGCAGCAGAAGGCTGTCATCATTTGTACTCATCGACTTGATGAAGCCGAACGGTTTGCTGACCGTTTTGGACTTCTGCATCAAGGTCGACTGGAGCATTACGGTACGCTGGCGGAACTGCAGTCCGTGACGCATGAGCAGACGTTGACTCAGATGTTTATCAACCTGCTGAAAACTCCGGAAGCGACGATATGACCAGGGGGCTAACACGCCGCGAGCCGTTCGAACCAACACCCGGCAGCTGTTGGTCCACTGTCGTTGGTCGCTCATATTGATTCAGTGAGAACTTGTTTTTTTATGTCGGATAATTCTCAGCACGGTCACTCAAAGGAATCCAGCAGCCGCACATGGCGACTGGCGACAAAGGAGCTGCGCGAGATTCTGCGTGATCGCCGCACTGTGATCACACTGGTTCTGATGCCGCTGCTGGTCTATCCGTTGCTGGGCGTAATCCTGCGCAAAGGTCTGCTGAACAATTTGTCAGTTCTGCAGAAGGTGGAAGTTCGTGTCTGCCTGGAGTCAGAAGAAGATTCCCGGAAGTTCGCGGCGGAGATGATTCGCGGCGAAAACCTATTGGGCGCGCAGGAAGGGGCCACGTCAGAGGAAACGTCGGGTGCCTCGGCAGCCGCCGATATTCTGGGCACACCCGGCAAACAGGAGTTTGATTTTGCGATTTTCTCGTTGGACGAATTGAAGACCGGCACCTCCCTGGAACAACAAGTGTCGGAACGTTCTGTTGATATTGGCGTGCGCTTGACGCCCGTCGGTGGCGAATCGCGTCGTCGAGGCCCGCCATTTCTGAACTGGCAGATCCTGCGACGAGAGGGATCGGCACTCAGCGAACGCGGGTACAAGGAGATCACAAAGCGTCTGGATGCGATCAATGATCGGTACGTTGATCGGCTGCTGGAATTCAATCAGCTTTCAAACGTTCGTCCGGCCACCGTGTCCACGCAGGTTTTGTCATCCAGCGAACCGGGGAGCGGCAGCTCTCTGATTACGTTTATTCCTCTGGTGCTGGTGTTGATGACCATGACGGGTGCGGTCTACCCGGCGATCGATCTGACGGCTGGAGAACGCGAACGAGGCACGATGGAAATCCTGGTTGCCGCTCCGGTTTCACGAATGACGCTGCTGGTCGGAAAATTCGTCGCCGTGCTGACCGTTGCTCTGCTGACGACAACGATGAATCTGATCTCCATGTTTGCGACGTTGTTCGCGCTGGGGCTGGAAGGAACTGTGCTCGGAAATGTCGGTCCCACAATGATCGTGCAGGTGATCGCGCTGATGGTGGTGTTTGCCGCGTTCTTTTCCGCCGTGTTACTCAGCATCACCAGCGTGGCCCGCAGTTTCAAAGAGGCTCAGGCGTACCTGGTTCCGCTGATGCTGATTTCTCTGACTCCCGGTGTGTTCAGCCTGATGCCGAATCTGAAGATCAACGGCATGCTGGCCGTGACTCCGCTGGTGAACACCGTGTTGATGGGGCGAGACCTGTTGCAAGGCAACGTCAATCTGCTGATGTTTGCCACCGTGCTGATTTCGACAGCGCTGTATGGAGTGCTGGCTCTGGCGGTCGCCGCCAGGATTTTTGGTTCTGACGCGGTGCTGTACGGCAGCGGCGGAACGCTGACGGAGCTGCTGAAGCGTCCTCAGAAAACGTCTGACGTGGCATCGATCCAGACATCCATGTCGTGTCTGGCTGTCGTGTTTTCGCTGTTCATTGTGGTGGGTTCCATCCCAGTCCGATTTAAAAAAATCGGTATGTCGAATCAGTTGCTGGCGGCAGGTCTGGTTTCATTGTTCCTGTTTGTGATGATCCCCGCCTGCCTTGCACGATTCTCGCGAGTGAATTTGCTTAGCGGGTTTTCGCTGCACCCGCCGAAGTGGTCGTTCTGGCTGGTCGCCGTGCTTCTGGGAGGATCTCTGTGGCCGTACATTTACGAACTTGAAATATCGATTCTGACTGATGCTCGGATTGAGCAGTTGAAACAAATCTACGAAAAACTCGAACTGAACCTGAAAGCTGTGCCATTGTGGGTCAAGCTGCTGTCACTGGCTGTGGCACCGGCCGCCTGTGAAGAATTCTTCTTTCGTGGTTTCCTGCAGAATTCCATTCGTGCTCGTGCGTCGGCGTCGATGTCCATTCTGTCCGCCGCCATTCTATTCGGCCTGTTTCACGTCATTGCCAAAGACGCACTGATGTTTGAGCGGCTGCTGCCCAGCACTCTGATGGGCATTGTCCTGGGCGTTGTTTATGAACGATCAGGCAGCGTGTTGCCCGGCATGTTGCTGCACGTGATCCACAATGGACTGCTGATCACTGTGTCCGAATTCGAATCTGAACTGACGCAGCTGGGCATTGGCATTTCCGACCGACAACATCTGCCGGCATCAGTCCTGGCGGGAGCGGCCGTGCCGATCGCTGTGGCTGTGTTCCTGCTGGCAAAAAACGACTCAAAACGGCCAGACCAATGGCGCGATAGCGACCGTGATGATTCCCACAATAATGCTGAGTGGTATGCCCAGTCTTAGATAGTCGGAAGATCGATAACCACCGGGGCCGTAGACCATCATATTGGTCTGGTAGCCGAACGGCGTGGCAAAGCTGCCTGCGGAGCCCATGATGAGGGCGATGATCAGAGGTTCGGCGTTTACGTTCATCGCCGTTGCCGACGCCAGCGCGATCTGCAGTACAAGAACTGCTGCGGCCTTGGCCGTGATCAGGTTGGTCAGGACAACGGACAACGTGTAGATGGCAATCAACATCGGATAGTGTCCGTCACTGACCACCAATGCCATCAATTCGCTGACGAACCTGTCGGCCTGGCTGGCCTTCATGGCCTCGCCGATTCCCAGGCCCGCAGCCATCACCAGAATAACGTTCCAGTCGATCGCACGACGCGCGTCGTCCGCTCGGGTACAGCGAAAGAACAGCATCAGCATCGCCGCAGGAAGTGCCGCCAGCAGCGCGGCATCGTTGACTCCAAGCGTACCGAACACCGACGCCGCGATGACGAAACCGGCCATGATCAGCCGAGCGATCCACGCGTTTTCGTGGCGTACCGGGGCAGAATTCTGAACCTCGCTGACAAGGAAAAAGTGTCGCGAGTTGCGCTGCTGTTCGATGAAGTTCTGGCTTGATTCCAGCAACAATGTGTCGCCAGGCTGCAGACGAATATCACCGATTCGGCCGGGCAGACGAATGCCATCACGATTAACAGCGATGATGGCGGCATTGTAGTGCGCACGGAACTTTGATTCTCGAATCGTCATGCGCAGAAATGGGTAGCTGCCGGACACGACGGCTTCCATCAGACACCGCTGCGAACGCGGACCGTCGAGTTTGAACAACTGATCGGTCGCTGGTTTGAGTCCGGGAATCTTCTGTAGATCGACAACCGATTCGACGACTCCGACAAAGACCAGATGGTCGTTGGCTCGCAGCAGACTGTCCGAACTGACCGCCGGCAGCACGTGGCCCTCACGGTCGATTTCCATCAGGTACATGCCAGGCAGATGTCGCAGTCCCGCTTCTTCAATGGTCTTGCCGACCAGCGGGCTGCTGGGATCAACTTCCATTTCCACGGTGTATTCGCGAGGGTCGTCGTTGGCCGTAAACGCCGGTTGACGCTCCGGCAGCAGGCGACGTGTGAATAATGTGAGGAAACCGATGCCGGCGATCATGCAGGGCACGCCGACCCACGCCAGTTCAAACATGGTCAGCCCGCTGTCCGGATTGTGCTCGACCAGTTTGCTGTTCACCACAATGGTGGTGCTGGTTCCGATCAGAGTACACATTCCGCCCAGAATGGCGGCAAAGCTAAGCGGCATGAACAGGTGGCTGACTGAGATGCGGTGTTTGCGCGACCAGTCGCTGAGAATTGGCATCATCAACGCCACCACGGGTGTATTGTTCAGAAACGCACTCAACAGCGCGGCTGGCACCATCGTGCGCAGTTGAGCGGATGTTGTACCCTTGGGCGTCCCCAGTAAACGCATGCCCAGCCATGCAAACGCTCCGGTCCGCTGCAGACCATCAGCGACGACAAATAATACGGCGACGGTCAGCACGCCCGGATTTGCAAACCCGGAAAGCCCTTGAGCGACCGACAGGCCATGATCTCTGTCAAACGCTCCATACACCAGCAACACGGTCAGTCCGCCCAGCAGAGAAATATCTGCGGGGAACCGGTAATGCATGATGGCGATGATCACCGCCACAATCACGCCCAATGTCAGAGCGATCGGAAACCACTCCATCAC
>JAPYTO010000348.1:0-5065 GCA_029941865.1 Fuerstiella sp.
ATCGAAAACCCAGAACCAGATGCAAAAGCAGGCCGGGCACGCTCAAACTGTCTGCAACATATTGTATCAGGCGATACGCCAACATGAGACAGCCGAAATGGCCGTAGTCGTCGATCTGCAGTGCCGACCATAGTTTCGTCCGGACTAGTCCGCAAAGACGGTACTGCTGACAACCTGCCTACGGTTCGTTTCTTGCCTCTGATCGTTAAGTGACTGCGGAAAACGAAGATCCCACGGCTGCCACTGCCAGGAAATCGCCTCGTGATTCAAGACACTATGCAGCCGCCTGAATGCTCGATTACTCACCGTGCAATTACCAAATATCGTGTGTGTCACGCGCTTGTTCTTTCCCAGGTGATTGTCTCATTCCCCGGCTGGAACCTGTGGACGAGTTGAATCCTCGCCTGCTTCCGCCACGCTGCCAGACACCAATCTCCCGAAAATCGGACAGGCTCGCCGGTCTCGATTTATGTGGTACAGTGAGGCCGCCTGGAGGAAAACCAGGAGTAGACATTTTTCATAAGGCCAGAGGTTCAGGGGCATTTTCGATGAAGGCGGAGATTATCGCCATTGGTTCCGAGTTGACGTGCGGGGCACAGTTGGACACCAACAGCCAGTGGTTGAGCTGCGAACTGGAAGCGCGTGGCTGGACTGTGCAGCGACATACGACCGTGGCCGATGACCGCGCGGCGATGGTCCGCATCTATCAGGAAGCCGCCCAACGTTCTCGAGTCGTCCTGATCACCGGCGGACTGGGTCCCACGCTGGACGATATCACTCGGGATACACTGGCCGAAGCCTTCGGTCAGCAGCTGGTCGAAGACGAAGACTCGCTGCGGCACATCGCAGCGTTATTCACCAGTCGTGATCGGCAGATGCCGGAACGCAACAGGGTTCAGGCGCTGCGGCCGGAATTTGCTTCCGTGCTGCATAATGCTCACGGCACAGCCCCTGGGATTCTGCTGGAACGTTCAACGCCGCTGTGTACGATCGGCGTAATGCCGGGCGTGCCCGCTGAAATGCGACGGATGTTCCATGAACGACTGGTCCACAAACTTCCGGCCAGCGACGTTTTTGTACGACGATCTGTGATTCGCACATTCGGATTCGGCGAATCCGATGCCGAACGCCTGCTGGGTGATCTGACGGCCCGTGGACGAAATCCGGAAGTTGGTATTACTGCCAGCAACGCGGTCATCTCACTGTCCATCACTGCTCGCGCGGGCAGCGCCGCAGAATGCGAGATGCTGGCAGCCGCGGTGCGTGATCAGATCAGGGAAAAGCTGGGGGATGCGGTGTTCGGTGAAGGTGAAATCGAACTGCACCATGCTGTCGCTGCACAACTGCTGCAGCACAATCTGAAGGTCGCGTTGCTGGAGGGACCGACAACCGGTGGGCTGATCGGTCAATGGCTCACGGAAACGGAGGAATTTGCCAGTCGACTGGTGCACAGTCAGCTGTTTCCAACTTTGTCGTCCATGTTGCCGCATCACGCAGATCCGTCCGCAGCAAACGGAGCCTGGGAACCTGCTTTGCGCGAACACGGGAAAAAGTTGCTGACGGAGCGAACGGCAGACTTTGTGCTGCTGTCATCCCCGAGTACTCTGACCGTTGATGAGAACGGCGTACGTAAACAACAGGGCAGCGTTATCGTGTTGGGCGCCAATCTGGATCAGTCGCAGGATGTCAGCATGACCGGCAACCTGGCTGTGTTTCGTGGCCGAGCCGCGCGAATGGCCTTAAATCAACTGCGACTTCATTTGCTGAAAGCCAGGTAATGCTTCTGCAATCGATGTTGCGGCGCAGTGGCGTGCGCACCACGATGTTCTTTGTCGTTGCTTGTCTGCCGTGACCTGGCAGTCGACTTACAGCCAGTGTTTCTGACTCTTTTTTCATTTGCGTGCTTCCGTCTGATGACCAATCCGATAACAGAAAATGATGACGCTGCTGATGTGAGCGTTCGCCCGGCAACACGTGATGACCTGCCGGCTTTAATTCAGTTGATCACAGAGTTTGTGGAAGCGAATCGGCTGTTGCCGAGAACTCAGAGCGAGCTGGATGATCTGATCCCCTTTGGTTTTGTGGCGTGCCTTGGCGACCGGCTGGTGGGTTTTGCGGCGCTGGAAATCTATTCACCCAAACTGGCGGAAGTCCGCAGCCTTGCCGTTGTGCCCGACATGCAGGGCCATGGCCTGGGCAGGCGGTTGGTGCAGCAGTGTGTCGAACTGGCGCAAAGTCGTAACGTGCTGGAAGTGATGGCCATCACATCTGCTGAGGAGTTCTTTCAATCCTGCGGATTTGATTTCACGTTACCCGGCGAAAAGAAGGCACTGTTCGTGCGAACGCGGGACGACGTCTGATTGCCATCGGCTGAAAGAACTCCGTTCCCGGCCGTTTTTGCAGCAGTGAATTGCTGCGACGACAACTCAACGTTAACGTTCGCGGCACTCGGTTTATTCGGTTTACGGATCTGAATGAAGGATTGCGGTCCGGCTGCCTGTCTCCCAATGCGAAAAGGAAATTGAATATGTCTGATGTTAAATTCAATGTTCGCGACAATGGTCCGTTGCTTGTATCCGGTCCGATCACCGTCGAAGACGCGGACGGCAATTCGTTTGATCTGGGCGGCAAGGAAACCATTGCTTTGTGCCGCTGCGGTGCGTCTGAGAATCGTCCGTTCTGCGACGGCGCTCATAACCGATGTGGATTCGAATCTGCCGAGCGGGCGTCTTCGTAATTCGACTGCGTCGGGTTAAGAAAATACAACGCGATCTGGTTTACCATTTTCATTCAACTGTTCTTGACGGGATCTCGCAGTGAACAGACTTTTTCTGCCCATCGTTGCTCGGCTTTTGATGATGGTCCTGCTGATCAGCGGCAACATGGCTGCGGCCGACCCGCCTTCAGCGGAAGTCGTGCAGGAGCTAAACGACGGATTGCGGCAACTGCAGGCTCAGGTTGCACAGCTTAAAAAAGATCCAGCTCTGCAGTCCCGCGACGGCAGAGCTCGCATCGCGGACGTGGCCGTGTTTGCCAAGGCTGTCGCATGGATGCTGCGGCACAACGAGTTTCCGAAAAAGGACTACATCAAGCAGGCTCGCAGGGCCATTGAGCTGGGCACTCAGCGAGCTGGTGAACTGGCTGCCAATGAATCAGTCTCCCCGGCGACGTCCTGGGAATCGCGGACCGGCACAACGATTCGCGGTTATTTTTCGAAGGTCGATGGCTCGGTTCAGCCTTACGCTGTGACATTGCCGGAAGGCGTCAATCCCCGGTCCGGCACTCGGTGGCCTCTGCACGTGAAACTTCACGGGCGCGCCAACGATATGAACGAGGTTAACTTTATCTCGCGGCACGAGGGCAGGGCACTGCCCGCAGGCCAGACATGGCTGCAGCTGGACGTTTACGGGCGCGGCAACAACGCCTATCGCTGGGCGGGAGAAACCGATGTCTTTGAAGCCATCGCGGACGTCCGACGTCGGTTTCGTATCGACGACAATCGCGTGACGCTGCACGGGTTTTCCATGGGTGGTGCCGGGGCGTGGCATCTGGGGCTGCATCATCCGGCCAGGTGGTCATCGGTAGGACCTGGAGCGGGCTTCGTCGATTTCTATGAATACCAGAAGCAAACAGAACGCCGACCGTCGTGGCAACATGAAACGCTCGGGATCTATGACGCCATCGATTACTCACTGAATGCCGCCAACGTGCCGATCTGCACGTATGGCGGTGAGAATGATGCTCAGCTGGTTGCGAGCACATCTGTTGTGGCAGCTGCAAAACAATTGGGTGTTGATATCAAGCTGCTGATTGGCCCGGGCATGGGGCATAAGTTTCATCCGGACAGTTTTATTGAATTCATGGCGTTTCACGCAGAAAAATCGCTGGCTGGTCGTCGACGAAATCTTGGTCGACGAGATATCCATTTCACCACTCGCAGTCTGCGGTACAACGCCTGCGATTGGCTCACGATTCACGAAACGGAACAGGTTTATGTTCCATCAACCGTCGACGCGCGCATGAACGAAGAAAACGTCGAAGTCTCAACAGTCAACGTTGCGATGTTGAGCCTTGCTCGAGACGTTGGTGCTCGCGCGGTTATCGATGGCGACACGCTGCCCTGTTACGACGCGGCGGAGGGCCTGCTGCCTAACGTGTATTTTGAAAAGACGTCCGACGGTTGGACAGTCCTGGACTACGAAGCGTCAAAGCTGGTGCCCGATAATCTGGATCGGAACAAGCGGCACGGCTTGCAGGGGCCGATTGACGACGCCTTTATGGATGCCTTTCTGTGTGTGACCGGATCGGGGGCGACACCTGACAAGGCACATGCAGACTGGGTCGCGTGGACGCTGCAACGTTTTAAGCACGAATTCGACAAATGGATGCGAGCCGAAGTGCGGACCGTCAGAGACTCAGAAGTCAGCCCGGAGATGATTGCTCAGAACAATCTTATCCTGTTTGGGGATCCGTCATCGAACGCTGTTCTGCAGAAGATCCTGCCGAAGTTGCCCATTCAATGGGTGGGTGATGAAATTACGGTCGGTGGTCAATCGTTTCATACCGACACCCACGCTTTAAGCATGATCTATCCCAACCCGTTGAATCCACGAAAGTACGTCGTGATCAACTCGGGGCACACTTTTCACGAGAAGGATTTTCGGGCGTCCAATTCGTGGTTGTTCCCTCGACTTGGAGATGTGGCCATCCAGAAGTTCTCCCGGAATGCGGATGGCAGTTACACGGAAGAGACCATCTGGGCCGCCAATTTCGACGCTCGTTGGGCGCTGCCCGTCGCTGAGTAAATTGTCGGGCCGGCCCTACGGTCTACTTTCGCTTCGCGCGATCTTTGCCGCGGCCTTCGCTCACCGGTCGGCCACCTGAGGCCGGCTTGCGGGATGATACTTTTTTTCTGCCGACTGAGCGTTTTTTTCCGGTGGGTTTCTTTCCCGCGGGCTTTCTGTTGGCCGGTTTTGGGCCCGCCGATTTTTGGCTGGATGATTTGTAACCGGTTGATTTTTGGCTGGTTGATTTTTGGAAAGCCGGTTTGTCGCTGCTGTTTGTC
>JAPYTO010000348.1:5165-6379 GCA_029941865.1 Fuerstiella sp.
GGTTGATTTTTGGCTGGTTGATTTTTGGAAAGCCGGTTTGTCGCTGCTGTTTGTCTTCCCAGACGACGACCGCCCGGAAGGCTTCGCCCTGGGCTTTGAGCTTCGCGGCGGACGTTTGCCTGTCGATCGATTCTGTGTTTCCTCGACAAAGGCATACAGACTACGCACTTCTTCAGGCCGAAGTTCACGACATTGGCCGATCGCAAGGAAGCCGATTCGCAGCGGCCCGAATGCGATTCGTTCCAGATTAATCACCTTGTGCCCGGACCTTGCCAGCAGGCGGCGAATTTCTCTGTTCTTGCCTTCTCGCAGTTCCAGCTCCAGAAACGTGCTGCGGCCTTTCCGCTTCATCAGCTTGATGCTCTGGAACTTAAAAAATCCGTCGGAAAAGTGCATGCCCTTTTCCAGCTCCGCGATCACTTCCGGCGTCGGAATACCGACCACCTGAGCTCGATAGCGTCGCACAACTTCGTAACGTGGGTGAGCCAGATGTTCGGCCAGCCCACCATCGTTCGTGATCAGCAGCAGCCCCTGGGTGTTCTCATCCAGCCGACCAACAGTAAACAGCCGATGATCGCGGCTCGGCACCAGATCGACAGCGCGGGGCCGACCACGGGGATCCCGGTTGGTGCACAGGACGCCTTTTGGTTTGTTCAGCAGATAGTACTTGAAGGCCGGAAGACGTAAACGCTCTCCGTCGGCCCGCACGTCCTGCTGCTGCGGATTGACAGAATGTGCCGGGTCGGTCACGACCTTTCCGTCCACCGTGACGCGCCCGTCTCGAATCAGGTCCTCGCAGTTGCGGCGGGAATCCACGCCGGCGTTGGCCAGAAACTTCTGCAGTCGCAGACCTTCATCGGAAGACAAGAAAGCCGGGCGGGCGGACTGCCGTTGGGCAGGGCCACGTGATTTTGAATGACGCTTGCCCTGTTGAGAGCGCGACGACCTGGGAGACATGGACCGCATCCGCGGAAAAGTTGCCATAACAGAAAGTGGAGGTTTGGTGAGTCGTTTGACCCGTGGCCGCCGGCGAGACGTCTTTTGCGTTCCGAAACGTTTCACCTTGCCTGCGGCAGCGGCGGAAACGAACTGGCGCAGCCGAAATCGTGCGGCTGCGGTCCACAAAAGACACGTCCGTCATCCTACCCGTCTGATACGGAAAGCAGAGACCGAATCGGTCAGATTCTCGGTCTTGGCACAGATGTTCAACAGGC
>JAPYTO010000349.1 GCA_029941865.1 Fuerstiella sp.
TCCCGGACGCGACTTTCAGCGTGTACGGAATGACTGCCAACCATGCCCAGTGGAATGAAGATATCCTGCGAAACGAATACTTCGGGCAACCCGACCTTGTACATCTAGGTTCATTCGTGATCGAACAAGGTGTGCAACGGGGCCGATTTGGGATCCAGGGGGAGCCCCTGGTCGTGTTCCTGCGGGAACATTCGGAGACAGAGATCGCTTTCGTCGTCGTGCGCGATACGGTCGAAACCGAAAATGCCGGTCTCGTGCATGGATTCGCCAGTCGTCGGCATCCTACCTTGCCCGCCCCCACGCTCGCGATCCAGGTGAGATCTGATTGAATGGCCGCTAAAATGATCGTGATTTCTACACATCGCGGATACAAAGAGATTGACCACGCCCCGCCGAATAGTGAACGGAAGAGCAGAATTCGCGTTATGAAGAAGCTAACTCCTATGTGCCGCATTGCCGCGATCTGTTTCGCATTCGCAACGTGCTCCATCACGGCGGGGGCGAAGCCGGATCAAGCCGCCAGGCTCGAGTTCTTTGAGTCCAGAATCCGGCCTGTGTTTGTCAAACATTGTTACGGCTGCCATTCGGTCGAGTCTGGAAAATCAAAGGGTGGATTGCATCTCGATTCTCGGGCGGGCTGGCAAGCCGGGGGCGACTCCGGACCGGCGATCCTGCCCGGCAAGCCCGGCGAGAGCCTTGTCATCCTGGCGATCAATCGAAGCGGGGAGATGTCTGAAATGCCTCCCACTTCCCATCTTTCCCCGCGCGTGATCAGCGACTTCATAAAATGGATTGCCGATGGAGCTGTCGATCCACGTGAACGCACAGTTCCTGTTCCGGAGAAGGAAGCGGTCAACATCGAAGAGGGACGGAAATTCTGGTCGTTTCAACCTCGCCGGACGTTTCCGGAAGGACGCTCCATTGACGATTTCATTCGTCCTCAAGCTCCACGTGCAGCGGCCGATCAACTCGTCAGACGACTGTTCCTCGACTTGATCGGACTGCCTCCAACGTTGATGGAACGTCAGGAATTCCTTCGCCTGTACCATCAGCAATCACCGGACGAAGCGGTGGACACGTTTACCAATGACCTCCTGAACCGAAGAGAATTTGGCGAAAAGTGGGCGCGGCATTGGCTCGATGTCGCCCGCTATGCCGACTCCAATGGGGGCGATTTTAATCTGACGTTTAACGAGGCCTGGCGGTATCGAAACTATGTGATCGACGCTTTCAATCGCGACCTGCCATACGATCAGTTCCTCCGCGAACAGATCGCGGGAGACGTCATGCCAGCCGACACATCAGAGCAGCGGAATCGGCAGTTGATCGCCACTGGCTTCCTGATGGTGGCGCCGAAGATGTTGACCGAACGTGACAAGGAAAAAATGCACCTGGACATCGCCGATGAACAGCTTGATACCATCGGCAGAGCGATCATGGGATTGACCCTGGGGTGCGCCCGCTGCCATGACCACAAATTCGATCCCATACTGACCTCCGATTATTACGCCATGGTCGGTATCCTGCACAGTACAAGAACGGCCGACAGAGTTCTGATGAACAATGTCAATGTCACGGGTTGGACGGAAACCGATCTGGAAGTAGATGATGAGACACAGGCGCTAATCGCCGCTCATCAAGCCAGGGTAGCGAAGTACGAAAAGGAAATAGAGCAGAAGAAACGACACGCCAGGAATACTGCTGAGGTCTTCACCGGTGTTGTTGTCGATAACACGGAAGCCGAACGAACGGGCCCCTGGCGGAAGTCAACTCTCCGTCCGAATCACGTCGGGGAATACTACCTGGCGACGGACAAGGGCAAGGGCCCCTACTCGATCAAGTGGACCGCCACGCTCCCCAAACCTGGTAAGTATGAGCTGAGAGCCAGTTTCGGGGGCGGCAAGGGATTGGCCCGGACGGCGCGCTATGTCGTGAAGCACGCAGATGGCGAGACCAAAATAATCATCGACCAGACGCTGCAACCAACCATCCAGGGACTGTGGTTTTCGCTGGGGCAGTTCACTTTCGGCTCGCCCACCACTGCGGCGAAGGCTTCCGCTTCCACCAACGAGCTTGTCACGGCAATCGCTGAAGTCCGACTGACCGACGAGCAAGCGGGTGGCGCAGTGATCGCCGACGCGATTCAGCTGGTGCACGTGGACGACCTGAAGCAAGAGCAGCAAACACCAGTTGCCGCACTCAGTGCGGAGATCAAGAAGCTCGAGCAAGCCCTCAAGAAGCTAATGGCAAACGCACCCAAAGTACTCCGAACGATGGCTGCCCAGGACAATGCCAATCAGCGGATGGGTGACTTGCATATCCGGATCCGTGGAGAGACGGAGAACCTGGGGGCCAAAGTGCCCCGTGGATTCCTGCAAGTCGCCAGTTATCCCGGCTTCGAGCAGGCCACCATCCCGGCGGACGAATCCGGTCGGCTGCAGTTGGCCGATTGGCTGACTCACCCCAATCATCCTCTTACGGCCCGTGTGATGGTCAATCGCATCTGGCAGCAGCTGTTCGGCCAGGGGATCGTCGTCACCAGTGATAACTTTGGTTTGCGAGGAGCAAGGCCTTCCAACCCTGAGTTGCTCGATTACCTGGCAGACGAGTTTGTCAGGAATGAATGGTCGATGAAGCATCTCATCCGCGAGATCATCCGTTCCCGCTCCTATCAGCAAGTCGCTCATACGCCCTCGGAGAAAGATCCTGATAATTCGCTTTTGCAACACCAGAATCGACGTCCTGCACCAGCGGAAACGATACGCGATTCCATCCTGGCAATCGCTGGTGAGCTGGATCGCGAACAACATGAATCCGTTGTGGCTCAGCTCGGAATGTATGCGATTGCCACATCCGGTACCCGCCATGAATCGCTGGCGCAAACCGATACACTACGGCAACGCAGCATTTACATGCCCATCGTCCGTGGTGCCGTGCCTCCGTCGCTCGCCGTCTTCGACCTGCCCAACCCCGACCTGGTGACTGGCACGCGAGCGGTCACGACCGTACCCGCTCAGGCGCTGTTCATGATGAACTCGCCCTTTGTTCGCACGATGGCCGAAAGCGTCAGCGCGCAGGTTGCCAAAGAGGAACAACCGATCGAAGACGTCGTTCAGACACTCTATCGACGTATTCTCATTCGCGAAGCGGACGCCGGCGATATCGCTCTGGGAAAAGAATACATCTCGCAGCTGATGAACGAGAATAGTAAATCACGCCCCGAGGCGATCGCGTCGTTTGTCCAGATCCTGTTTAGTTCCACTGAGTTCCGATTTATCGAATAGTGAAGCAGAGTTACACGAGTTTACTTGTCCTTCCAGAGAGCAGATGTGCACACGCCTGGTATTCTTGTGTGTAAGCCTTGTCGTTACCCACAAATCTGGTTAGCCGCTTCGCGGCTAAGGACCCTTTTTCTTCGTTTTCCATGGGCTTACGCCCATGGCTAAGTGCTGTCGCCACTACGTGGCTATAAACAGTGCATCTTCAATGAGCGTGAGCGAGGGATCGATCCCTCACTTTCGTTTCGGGTTATCTGTAAAGCAAAGCAGAATCATGAAAGAATGTCATCAATTCACGTCTTCTGTGACACGACGTCAATGGTTGGAGACAACAGGCTGTGGCTTCGGAGCACTTGCCTTCCAGGCTTTTGCGCATCAGATCGCGAGTGCTGCTGATTCTCGCTATGAGCTTCCCCAGCCGCATCATGCCCACAGGGCGAAACGCGTCATTTTTCTCTTTATGCATGGCGGCGTTTCGCACGTCGATTCATTCGATCCTAAACCCATGTTGAAGCAATTCAATGGTAAGGAACTTCCCTTCAAAGGCCTCGATCGCCTGGACGTAGAACTGAAGGATAAGGCCGGCAATGGTCGTGTGCTCGACACGACCTGGAAGTTTCAGCAACATGGTCAGAGCGGTGCATGGATCAGCGAATTGTGGCCCCATCTGGCAAAACACGCCGACGACCTCTGTTTTATCAAGTCGATGCATACTCGTGGAACCTCCCACGGGCAAGCGGTCGCCATGATTCATACCGGGAGCGATAACCTGTTGCGTCCCTCGGTTGGCGCATGGGCTAGCTACGGGTTGGGTACCGAAAATCAGAATCTGCCGGCGTTCGTGAGCGTGACTCCGCCGGCAGGTCACGGCGGTGCTCGCAATTATGGTTCGTCATTCCTGCCAGCGCATCACCAGGCAACAACGCTCGGTCACTCGGGCAGCAAAACGGCGGACGCAACCATCCAGTATCTGCAAAACCCGAGTGCCCGACCGGACGATCAGCAGCGGCAACTGGAGATGCTGAATCGGATCAACAGGAAGCATCTCGCCCGCACTCGCGATGCCGACGTCGACGGGGTGATACGCAGTTATGAGATGGCTTTCCGCATGCAGAGCGAGGCGCCGGACCTGATCGATGTTTCTAAAGAGTCCGAATCGACCCGCAGACTCTATGGAATGGACCGCAAGGAGACGTCCGATTTCGGGCACCGGTGCTTACTCGGCCGTCGCTTCTGCGAGGCGGGAGTTCGCTACGTGCAGATCAGTACTCCCTATGTCTGGGATCAACATGGAGGACTCGTGAAAGGACATACCAGGAACGCGCTCGCCGTCGACAAACCAATTGCTGGCTTGCTGACCGACCTCAAACAACGGGGCTTGCTGGAGGATACGCTCGTTGTCTGGGGAACTGAATTCGGCCGCACGCCGGTCGCACAGGGGAAGGATGGTCGCGATCACAACCCCGCCGGGTTCACAGTCTGGCTCAGCGGCGCCGGCGTGACATCCGGCTACAGTCATGGCGCAACGGACGACTTCGGTTACTTCGCCCAGGAAAACAAGGTCCATATGCACGATCTCCATGCCACGATCCTGCACATTCTGGGTATCAACCATGAGCAGCTCACCTATCGCTACGCTGGTCGCGACTTCCGTCTGACCGACGTTTATGGAGAGGTGGTCAAAGAGATCCTGGCGTAACGTTGGCTACGTGTCCAACGGGCGTATCCTGTCGCGAATCATGGTGTCAGCGGATCGCTGAAGCCTGGTTCACTTCTGAAATCTCTATTCTTCGAATCTGTCCGTTGGTTCCGCCGACGGCGATGCTGTGATCTTTGGGGTGTATAGCGATCGCATAGGCCCATCCATCAATTGCGGGTAGATCCAGTGTGACTTTCACTTCGTCCGGATCGATGACACGGATGCGGCCATCGACACAGGAAGCCACGATTCCTGAACCGTCGCTCAGCCACGCGATGTTCAGTGGCTCGGCGTCCAATCGCACGTAGCGCACCATCCGGCCTATCGTTGGTTGCCAAAATCGAATCGTACGGTCGCCGGCGGCCGAGGCGACCATTGGCAACCCGCCCTCGGCAGGACGCAAGGCCAGAGCGTGGACCGGTTTGATGTGTTGGTTCATGCCGCGAATGAGATCTCCTGACTCCAGGTCCCAGACACGCACGGACTGATCGACTCCCGCGCTTACGAGTGTCTTGCCGTCCTTCAGCAGGCAAACAGCATCGACACTTCGCGAATGCCCTCTGAAGGTGAGGAGTGCGTTATCACTCTCTTCAAGATCCCACAGTTTGATCTCACGATCGATACTTGCCGTCAGCAGTTTTGCGTCATCCGGCCATGCAACGGACCGAACGGAGTCGTCGTGGCCGTTCAACATCGATATCAACTTCCCCGCCGGCCAGGAAAAGACTTCGACGCTTCCATCCTCGGATGGATTGCCGCCGCCGACGGCGACGTGTTTTCCACTGGGCGAAAATGCGACGCAATGGAGATTTGACGCGGACGTCCTGATCGTCCGCTGTCGATCCAATGCCGGCCAACTGAACAGATGCAATCCCGATTGAGACACCGCGACAATGGATTCTCCGTCAGGTGCGAAGGCGACCGCAGTGATCGGAGGTTCCGTGGCGGATGCCACGTTCGAAAAGGCAAAGCCAAAGAGCAGACACGCCCAGAGTAGCAGGCACGCTCCGCCGTGCCGTTCGCGTTTTTTGTGTTGGTTCATCGTTGTTGTTCCGGTTGCGGCACACGGAGTGTGCCTACTACGTTCTATCCGAACAATTCTGAAATCACCTTCGCGCCATCTGGTGCGACGCGCACTGGGCGACCGTCGCTGGTATGCAGTTCGTGTGCGGGATCGATGCCGAGTAACGTGTAGATTGTTGCGGCGAGCTCCGACGGCGTGACGGGATTGTCTTTCGGCATTTCGCCGAGTGAATCGCTGCTGCCGATGATTTGTCCGCCCTTTACTCCGCCGCCGGCCAGCGCGACGCTGAAGACATTGGGCCAGTGGTCGCGTCCGCCGGCGGAATTGATCTTCGGTGTGCGTCCGAATTC
>JAPYTO010000350.1:0-3778 GCA_029941865.1 Fuerstiella sp.
TTCTTTTTGTACCTTGCCTACTTCGCACCTCATGTTCCGCTTGAGGCAACGGAAAAGTACCTGCAGCGTTTTCCCGAAAACATGCCACGTCGGCGACGGCTGGCGCTGGCAATGTTGTCAGCCGTGGATGACGGCGTCGGTCGCGTAATGGAAACCCTGCGTCGCCATGAGATTGAAGAGAACACTCTGATTTTCGTGATCGGTGATAATGGCGCACCACTGAAAATCCACAAAGCCGACACCCCCGGCGACGGCCCGGGCTGGGACGGGTCCCTGAATGACCCGTTCAACGGCGAAAAGGGAATGTTGACGGAGGGCGGCATTCGCGTCCCGTTCATCGCCCGCTGGAAAGGGACTCTGCCGGAAGGAGTGCAGTTTCACAAACCCGTGATCTCGCTGGACGTTGCTGCGACGTCAATTGCTCTGGCCGGGCAGTCAGAGGATCCACAACTGGATGGTGTGAACCTGATTCCGTTTCTGACGGGAAAGCGTGCTGATGCTCCACACCGGGTTCTGTATTGGCGGTGGGTCGATCAGGCTGCGATTCGCTCCGGACGCTGGAAATATTTGCGGGGCGGCAACCGGGAGTATCTGTTCGATTTGTTCAAGGACAAAGAGGAGCAGCACAACGTCATCAGCAAGCATCGCGACACTGCGAAACTGCTATCGAAAAAGCTGCTGGTCTGGTGCCAGGAATTGAAGCCTGCGGGATTCTCTACCGCCACGCTGTCGCCCGACTCGAAGGCGTTCTTCGACTACTATCTTGACGACCTGTCACCGTAACAGGAATCAAATGTCGCGAGCCGAGCGGTGGAGCGAGTGTGCTCGGCTTACAAGTTCCGGAATAACGGACGGAACAGTGCCTACTTTGATTTCGCGATGATGACCCAGTTCAGGCAGGTGTTGCAGTTCGGCTGCTGCGGCCCCAGCGTGAGCGTCAGGCGACCATCACTGACCTCAACGGTCGTTTTAACTTCAATAAACTGCCCCGCCGCAGAAGACTCGTCGTCGACGAGTTGCACGCCTTCGACGTTGAAACGCTGGCCCCGTTGAACGTGGGCGGCATCGCCGAGGCATGCCGTGATCTCCCATGTTCCGTTCTCGACCGCATGTTCCCATACGTCCTCCTGGCGAGTGAATACGAAGGTATCGCGAATGTTCTCAGAAAGTGTCTTACGCCGTCGATTGCTTGTGCGAAGATCACGCCGCCACCCGAATCTTCGATCATCGCTGTACAAGAGGCCCGTGTCGTTTACGAATCCGCCAGTCGCGGGCGAATCTGGTGTTGTGAAGTTGATTCGAATCGATCCGGTAGTCGCAACCAAATCGGAATCCGGCAGACCGTCACGGTCCGGTGTGGGAGCATCGATTTTCCATTCGACTGCTGTTCCTGCAGAAAACGGCAGCGGGTCTTCTGCATCGACGATGCCATCGTTGTCGGCGTCGCGATCACTGAGTCGCACCCACGGTTGCAGCCGTAGATCATGCACCGCGTCCCACAGAGATCGACAGAAGTCTGCTCGGGAGATCTCTTCGTGCAACGAACTTGAAAGATCTAACGCGTCGAATCGACCTGTCACGTTTTCCAGCAGGCTCCTCTGCCACTCGTTCGTCGCCCGTTCATCGGGGCGAAAATCAACCCTCCGGATCTCGAGAGGTATGATCCGTAGCGCCGCCAAACGGTTGATGGCCACAAACGCAGCGTGAGCCGTCGGCAGATCGCGGTAAGGCCAGATCAACAGCGGCTCAGCATTCAGAACTTCGCCGCAGACGGCGTGACGAACTTCTTCTATCAGCTCCCGGTCGTATGGAATTGATCGGGCGGAAATTCCATGCCGTATGGCAACTGCCGCAGTTGCACCTGCTGCCTGACCTGCGGCAATACACTGATCGTGCAGACGAATGGCGGCGCACACGATGCTGCTGTAGCCAAGGTTTTTCTGAGCCCCCAGCAGACCGTCCATCGCTTCCGGGATCAGACTTCTCATCGGAAACACACAGCGGTCGCTGACGTAGCTTGTATTTCGGCCTGGCTTTTCGAAGTCAATCCACGGGCCGCTGTTGCCCCACGACAGGCCATCGTCCGATTGCTTCAGGTAGGCTCGCCCGGTCCGGTGGAAATCGTAGTGAAACTGCCAGCAGAAGATTCCATCGGGATAGAGGACTCGGGCGAAACGTTCGCGAGCCAGGACTTTCGTGAAACCATCAGCATTGCGACCATCCTGTTCACGCATCATGTACATCGCCTTCAATCGCAGCGATTCCCGGATGTATGGCTTGGGCGGCAGGCGGTCAGGCGTACCAAACTCGTCGCTCAGGCGAAAATGCCGAAAGCTGTTACTACTGTCTGGTGCCGCGTCATGGACAAAGTTCTGCAGATGGTGCAGCAGGCACAGCGAATGGCGCTTCGCGTCGTCAAAGATGATGCGTCTCTGTGCCCGACTCATCCGGACGATGTTCTTCTTTGATGCTCCCTGTTCGTCGGCTTCCAGTGCGTCGATCACATGCTGGGGCAGGCGTTCGAGCGGGTAGTCCTGGCCCAGCATGTAGTTCAGCAGAATGCTGGTGCGGTGATCGTTGCTGGTCGTTCCATCCACAATGCGACGCACTGTATAGATGCTCAACTGTCGGGGCGATTGTTTGCCGAAATCGGGCCAGTGACAAATACTGCCGAGCTTTACGGGACGGTCCCAGGGCAACCCCTTCATGGTCGCCAGACTGAGTTGCGACGTCCTGACAAAATTTCGGTCGTCGTAGCGCTGGGGCCGTTCAACGGGTGCGTCGCGCTTTGCTTCTTCGACAATCATGGCCCATGTAATGGGGTTCATTTCGCTGAGCGGGTTGTTGCTGAGATCGACTGGGGCACTGGGTTCGTGATATCGAGACTGAGCGTCCGGACCGCACTCGTACCCTGCCCCGGCAACCTGAATCGCTTCGCCCCAGTCTGACGCGTCGATTGTCATCTTCGCGCGAACGTGTAGATCTGTGTTTCGGCTGCCAAGTGTCGCGAAATGCACTCCAGTGAGTCTCGGATGGAGTGTTGCGTTGTCGACGTCAGCGGCAACAGGGTAGCGATTCGTGATCAGACGTACTTGTCCGGAATCGAGAAACGGCTGCAGCATCTGACGGAAGATGGCTTCGGCTTCGGCAGGTCGGAACGTCGAGGGGCCGTGATACGGCCTGCCGGGCATGGACGCTCCGTACTTCCGTGTGTTGAACGCTTCGATGCGGTCCATCAGTTCCTTGAACAGCCCGCTGCGATGAAACGATCGCTTCATCGGGTGCCAGTCGACACCCCAGCCGACTTTGCCGACGCCCTTATTCTCATCGACACAAGCCAACGCCTGTTCGGTGAACTGACCTCCCAGCCAATCACCGTCATGCACGATCGTGACCGACCGAACACCCAGCCGAGCCGCCTGGATCGCCGCCGCCCAGCCGGATTCAGTTCCGCCGACAACCAGCAGTTCCGTCGAATGTTCTTCAACCGCCTGCGCCGGGCCAACCAAACACGCGAGAACACCCAACAACAACCCCAGCGACTTGCTTCGCTGAGGCTGCCGTTGTTCAGATTCCAGCGTTCGGTGTGGCAGTGGTGACGACATCTCTTTCCACGCCGTTAGACACGCATCAGGAAGACTCATCCGACGCTGAGGCTTTCTCTGGTTCCTCAGCGTCAGCCTCTTCCTTATCGTCCGCAACGTCGTCGGCTGCAGGAGAGTCTTTTTCATCCGATGAATCATCCTTGACCGGTTCAGGTTTGGCAGGTTCAGGTTTG
>JAPYTO010000350.1:3878-6315 GCA_029941865.1 Fuerstiella sp.
GTTTCCACCAGGTCCGCTGCAGCGACTTCCATATCCCCACCAAGCTCTTTGTTCAGGACTTCTTCAAGTGCAGCGACAACTTCGTCTGTCGCTTCACCTTCTTTCGACAATTCGGTCACGAGGCCCTGGAATTCGGCGTGATTTTCCTTCAGTACTCGACGAAATTCATCCTGTGAGATGGTGACGTATTGCTCGATCGCATCTTTAGCCTGTGCGACGGCAAACTTCTCCAGTTCTTCCCGAACAAGAGGAACTGCCGCAATCGCCTGGCTGCTCAATTGTTCGGCCCAGACGGGCGCCCCCGATTCGACTTCGTCCTGAATGGACTCTCGAAGAACGGTCACATTTTCATCGACCAGGGCTGCTCCGAGACCAACAATTTCCGAGGGCTGCAGAAGTTTTGAGAACTCCCTGTAACCGTACATGAAGTAGAAGGACAGCACCAGCAAGACGACAACAGTCATGATTGTCGAAATGAGTGCCTCACGTTTCAGACGCCTCTCGAGCGTATTCAGTTCCTTTTCAACTCCGGCCAGACGACTGGCCTCCGTTTCAGTTGGGTTTACTGTTTCTGTTGTTGACATGATATGGCCTCCGGTTGATATCAGAATGATTGAAAGGATGATTGAAGGGGTTGATCAGCATCGATTGATTACAGCAGCGCTGGATCAAATTCTTCTTTCGCGGCGATGCGGTCGGTCAGCATCTCCATCAGTGCTCCGATCAACTGCTGAGACACACTTTCCATTCCTTCACCGGGAGGATCAGCGGGTGGGAATGTGTCCCACGTCGCCAAAATATTTTCTAAACTGGTTTGCAGGCTGTCGATGTAGTATTTCTGGACAAGCTTCGACATGCCGGTTTCCAGGTTTTCCTGAATCCGCATCTGAACCTGTGGGTCCGCCGCATCAGGAAACTCTTCCGCGATCACGTCCTCAAACGAAACCAGAATCTCGCCGTATCGGTCCTTGACCAGACCTTCAAGTTTCGGCCGCAGGTTTTCCACCAGGAGGTCCCGGTGTTCGTTTACCGCCTCTGTGTAAAGAGGCATGTCCTCGTCGAGGCGATCGCGAAAAGCCTTCATCAGGACGGGCGACACAGTGTCGACCAGAATCTGAACCTCGTTCTGGTAGATCGGCATATGATCGTCCATATGCGCCTGGGCCAGTGTGGACAATTGGCTCTGAAAATCTTCGGACTGAATTCGACTCACCAGCTGATAGAACATCAGGCCAACGGCCAGGATGAACACCAGAAAAAACAACATGATGATGCGACGAGATTTTCGCGAGGCCTTGAGTGCGGACTGCACTTCACGTACCTCTGTTTCGATCGCTTTAATGCGATCTCCCAATGGAGTAACTCCAGCTGCTTCGGACATTGTGATTCCCCACGTGTTTGAAACTCAGAATTGGCCGCCTGTGCCGTAAAATTGCAAAACTAAGTGTCCAGCCTACGGAATTGGCACTGGATTGCCAGCGCAATACCAAAACAGGTGGTTTGGGAGCATTGAGTCATACTTACGGGTCATCCCCAGGGCCGTTCTGCTGCGTTCGCGTTCGATGCCGCACCCCATGCATTCGAGGGGTTTTCTACAGCTCATGCAGCGATGGGCGCGAGCGGACCAACAGTTCCCGAGGGGCACGCGAATCACCGAGCGGTCGACCCACCATGAAGCAGGGCGTTGGAATCAAGCGATAATTGCGTGAACCGGGTGATGTTCTTCGACCCCGGTCAGACGCATGTCCAATCCCTGGAAGCGATACGTCAATCGCCGGTGGTCAATGCCCAGCTGATGAAGAATTGTGGCCTGCAGATCGTGGACGTGTACGCCGTTCTCCGCCACGTTGTAGCTGAAATCGTCGGTCGCCCCGTACGTTATGCCAGGTTTGATTCCGCCTCCGGCGAGCATGACTGTAAAGCAGCGAGGATGATGGTCACGACCTGCTTCGGGACTGGAAAAGTCACCCTGACCAACGACGCCTCGACCGAATTCACCACCCCAGACGATCAATGTGTCTTCCAGCAATCCGCGTTGCTTCAGATCCCGTATCAGCCCGGCCGTGGGCTGATCGGTGTCGCGACAGCGATCGGGGCACCAGGCTGTCATCTTTTTGTGGTGATCCCAATCCGGGTGAAACAGCTGAATGAATCGCACACCTCGTTCCGCGAGTCGCCGTGCCAGAATGCAATTGGCTGCATACGAACCCGGACGACGAGATTCCGGACCATAGAGGTTGAACGTCGCTTCGGTTTCCTCCGACAGATTCATCAGGTCCGGTACCGACGTTTGCATGCGGTACGACATTTCGTACTGCCGAATGCGAGTATCAATTTCCGGGTCACCGGTTTCCTGTTGCCGCAGTCTGTTCAATGAGCCAAGACTGTCCAGCATCGTCCGCCGGGTCCTGCGTGAAACTCCGTGAGGGTCGCTGAG
>JAPYTO010000351.1 GCA_029941865.1 Fuerstiella sp.
GCCGGAAGTCAGCCTGCCGGAAGTGTGCATCCGGACGGGCGACAGGGACGAACTTCAACGGCAGTTTGAGGTACTGCGCTGGACTCCGACATGGCTGCATCGGACACGAGTAATTCTGCTGGTGATGGGTCTGCCGGTCGCTGGACAGGTGCTGATCATGAGGGCGACACAACCAATCCAGAACACGCCACAGATTGCATGGCTGTCAGTGCTGGCATTGGTTGTCGTCTGTGTTCTGATTCCCGCTGTCCTGTGGGGCGCCGCCCGAGCCTCACGCCGCATCAAGGCCACATGGTATCTGGAAAGCAACCTGATGCTCCGGCACCGGCGGAAGCAAAGAATCTGGATGGTCATTGCCTGTGTGCTGGGGGTGATGTTCGCTGCGTCTGTCCTGCTGGGTATCTTCGTGAGCGAATCCTTTCTTATTCTCACGTTCTGGACGGGGTTGCCTGCCATCATCGCACTGGGTTGGTCACGGCGACTGATTCAGCCACACGTTGTCGGCACTCATCAGGGGTTGAATATTCTGGCCGGGTTCAGCCCGTTGTTTCTGCAGGAGGTCCTGTCCATCATTAATGGTCAGGGTGAGGACACGAAATGAGTGAGGCCGGCACAGAATTCAATCCGTTTCAGGCACCTGTGTTGGCTGCCCCGGAAAAAAAGGTGCTGGGCGACGATGACGAGTTCCTTGTTTCCCGGCGTGAGATTCTGTGCCGAGACCGTGTGCAGTTACCGATGATCTGCATTCGTTACGGGGAAACCGAGCACCTTGAGCGGCGCCAAAAAACACTCAGAACGTTGACCGCCGCGGGAGCGTTTGTGCTGGTCCTTTCTGCCACCGCCATTTTGGTACTTCTGGGTGCACTGATGGCCGGCGACCTGCCGTTCTCTAACTCACCCTTTGGTATTCTGTCGTGGGTGGCGGCCTTCCTGTTGGCTGTGCCAGCAACCGTCCGGGGATTCCAACGGTACGGTTGCAGCACCGTTGACGCGACGTGGTATGTGGGGCCGCGGTACCATCGAAGAGTTCTCTGGGAACGGCGAATCGGCCGAGTGATCGTGTTTTTCGTGGCCATCGCTGGAGGTGTCGTCATTGTTCGCAACGGCGGGCCTGTGACTGCACTCATCGGCCTGGCTGGACTTGCCCTGTTGCTGGGGATCTTTTTTGATCCGAACGTCAGCCTGCAGCTGGCGGCTCGGCGCCGTGGAGTTTTCGTCCTGAAGGGGCACTCCAAAATATTCTACCGCGAAGTCAACCGGATCATCAACGGGTTTTAGAGAGAGGGGGACCCTTTGCTTGACCCGGAGTGCGTGATCGAGACGACCAGAGAAGGCCAGTGGCAAGGACCATCCAGATCATCCACGACGCCAGTTCGGGGGCAACCGCTCCGCCGGCAGCGCCCGCGGTTGTTGTTGTGATCCATGATTCATAGGAGGAAACTCGCGTGGACCCGGCGATGTCACCGTAGTCCGCATCAGTCAGCCCATCCGTGCTGGCAATAAAAGAGTGCACTCCCGTGATCACGTTGCCCAAGCCAAAGTTCATGAACATGCCGCCTCCACTGTCCCCCGAGGCGATCAGGTATTCCAGGTCGAGTTGTGTGGCGGTTCCGGACCAGCTGTCGCCACCTGAACCGCTATCAAAATCTTCGAACAGGACTTTATCGTTATAGCCCCCGACCGAACTGCCATCCCGATCGACGACATTATTGCCAGCCCGTTTGGTGCCCGCATTAGCATTCATGCCGGTCAGCCCGGTACCCGTCCGTCCGTAACCCGCATGGCCTGCTGTTCGGCCGACTTCTGAAGTGTTCGTATTGATGGGCGACGGAGTGACTGTGGTCTCGTTGGTGGCGAGTCGCAACAGAGCAATGTCGGTACCGTCGGTCAGATCGCCCACCCAGCCTGGATGAATAAATCGTTCCGCGCCAATATGCACACCGCCGCCGCTGTCAGTCAGATCGAATGCCCAGTCGCTGGCGTTCAGTCCGCCGGCGTCCAGACAATGTCCCGCTGTAAGAATCCAGTTCTCTGCGATCAACGTCGCCGAACAGATAAAGCCAGGCCACGTGAGCTTACCCACCGTTGGATAGCTGGACGCCAGACTGGTGTAGTTGGAATCGGCCCTGTCGTGACGAATGGTGCCCGCCGTGACAGGCCTGAGTGAACATAGGCACAGCAGTAACACGCAGATGCAGACGCACGCCGGCCGGCACGCAATGCTGCGGCTTTCAATCGTTGGTCTTTGTTGTCTTGCTGCAAACATCCGGTATGGTCACAAAGAAACGGTGGGAGGGGTGGGCTGTGAGGCGACTTGTGGAACGGGGCCGTCAGTGGCATTGAGGATTAATTGAACCATTTGCTGCATCGTGGCTTCAGCGTCACCGGCCCCGCCACCGGGGTGCCGCATGGTGATCTGCAATCGCTGCAGAGTTGCGTTGCCGGCCAGTTGCAGCCGCGGAAAACGCGGCGCTCGCCAGCGGTCTCCGTCGTGCCACGCGTAGACGACGGTCAGTGCCGGCTGAGTAATCTGTCGTGGTTCCAGCGTCTGCATCCGGAACATGTCACGACGCTCCGGCACAGTCCAGATTCTGGCGTCACTATGTGAGGAAAACTCGTTTCGCGCATAGCAGACTTCCGGCTGGTGGCTGACCAAAGGCCCGGCGGCACCTGCAATCAGTGTGACGACCACGATCCTATTTGTTTCCTGACACTGATAAACGCGTTGCCAGTGATCAGTTGCCTGCAGTATCTTCAATTCACTTTCGTCGGGACTTCCCTGCTGCACCAGTTTCCATGCCCCAAGCATCTGCGGCAATTCGAAGGCGCATTTCTGAGGCATCGTCGGGTGCGAGGCAGCTGTGATCAGACAACTGGTGAGCGCCAGCCCGCATCCCAGCAGGGCGGCTCGCAGGCGAGTTAGTTTGGTTGGCATCATTGACCGCCTTCCCACTGTGTGAGTGCCTGCGGCATGAACTCCTGCTGCAGACTTGCCCACGCACGTTGTTCGCTGATGTGCAGCGATTCAGGACGAATGCGGCCGGCTTTCGCCGATTCAAAGTGTTTCTTTGCATGCTCACGGTCGCCAATAGACATGTAGGCTTCCGCCAGATGTAATTCCGCAACGGGGTCAGTGAACGTTGAACGTTGAACGTTCGGCCGCTTTGGTCAACCAGGGAAGTGCTTCCGGGGCACGATTCATCTGTACCAGGATCCAGCCTTTGGTGTCAAGGAATTCGGGGGCGGGGCCGGCCCGCTTCAGAACTTTGTCAATGTGTCCCAGCGCCTGGTCAAATTCACGTCTCTCGTCGGCCAGCAGCATGGCCAGGTTGTTCGCAGCAACGACGTTTGCGGGCTGCACTTTGATCACACGGTGCAGCAGATCGATCGCGTCAGAACTGGCATGGCATTTGGTGTACCACTCCACGGCGGCCAGCAGCAGCGTTACGTCATCGGCTGCTGCAGTCACGCCTTCTTCGACGATCTGCATGATGGTTTCTCTGGATGCGGCTGACGGATCGTCCGCACAGACACCCACCATGGCGGCCGTATGGGCGCGAATCGACGTACTGACGGTCCATTGTTCGTCGACGACAAGTGCGACCGCATCCTGCATCCTGCGTTCTGCCCTGACGTGCTAACGCAATCGCCAGTGCGGCGACGTCGTGAGCATTACGCTTTGCGGCAGAACGATAGTGCGTGATCGCACGATCCGACTGTCCGACGATTTCCCATGCCTGAGCAAGAACGGTGTCGGCAATGGGTGGCTCCTGATCAGCATGCCGGTCCCGATATGCGACCTCGCCCGCTGCCTCATCAATTCCGCTCGTCACTTTCAGTAGGTGGACATATTCGAGCCAGACTTCGGAGTAACTTCCCAACCGGAAGATCGCATTGCGATAACAACGCGACGCAGCGGACGCATTATTGGCAGTTCGCCATGCTCGTGCTGCGGCCGTCCACTGATCCGGTGACGAGTCAACTCTGCCCGCCCGCTCCTCGAACAATCTCGCAATATCAGAATATCTGCCCAGCTGAACCAGACATTGAGCCTGCAGCGTTTCAATATTCTGCAGCATCCGGTTCCGGAGTTCCGATTGATCGCGGATTCCGGTAGCCAGGCTGTGGCAATATTTGAGCTTCTGCAATGCCTCGGCGTGCCGTGCCGCGCGTATGTGCAGCCACGTTTCCACAAGGTGCAGTCGTACCTGCAGAGTCTTACCGTGAGTGACAACCGGGTAATTCACAACTTCCACAAGCGATTTGACTAATGGAGTCAACGTAGGATGACGCTCAGTGCGAATGAGAGATTCGGCCAGTTTGACTCCGAGTTCCAGGGGGCGGTCGCCAACCAGTCGCCAGGCGCGAAGCCTGGCCGCTGAACACTGCGTCCAGTCCTGTTGTGCTTCGTGGACATCGCCCAGCAAAGCATAGCCACGATGGTCGTTTGGCTTCAGGGCGATGGCTTTCGTCAGAAACTGATGCGCGTCGTCAGGTTTCCGGCCACCCCACGCTTCTTCGGCGGCTGCCACATAGATATCGTAGGCCACGTTCTTCGGGCACTTGTCGTCAATGCAGCTCAGGGCCAGTTCAAGCGAAGCTGCTCCTTGTGCAAACACGCGATTGAAGTGCCATGCCTGGAAAAAAGCGTGTGCTGAACCGACTTCGCGTGCCGATTGCGTGACTGCTGAACCGATGGAATCCGTCAGCCCGGAGTCCACGGAATCGGCATGCCGGCAACAGAAGGCCGCCAGCTCGATCACCAGGTTGTCTCGCCACTGAGATGCAGGACCGAAGTTCTCAGCCAGTTCACTCAGGATTTCCGCAGAGAGCACTGGCAGCCCGGAATCGTCTGCCGGAAATCGCAACATGGCCTCGACGCACATCTGCAGTGTGGTCGCCTCGTGACGATCGATGGAATACAGTCGCTCGGCACTGCGGATTGCTGCTGCTGCCGTATCCAACTCCAACGCCAGATCCAGATGCGTGCGCAGAGTGGCGACGTGAAAAGGAGCCCGGTCCAGGATCTCCTCCAGCTGGAAGAAAACCTGTTTACGTCCGGTCAGAGTTGTAGCGGCCTGCCCTGAAACCCAGGCGTGCCTGAACCTTGCCTCCTGTGCTGACGGTTGCAGATACACCAAATCCCGGTAACAGGCGGCAGCGCGGGTCCAATCGGCTGTTGCTTCATGGCCCCGGCCTGCGGTCATCATTTCAGCGGCGACGTGGTCACGTTGAACGTGATAGTGCCGGATCGAGGCATCGGTCAGGACAACAACAATGAACGGCGCCACTGCAATACGCAGCACGGGCGAGATTCGGACCATCCAGTGACGCCGAATGTACGAGCCATGTTGACTTGACCGGCGCAGGTCGATTTCCGTGCGCCAGATGTGAAGCACGCGGCCCAGCCAGGCCCGGAATATCAAAAACAGCGCTGCTGCGACGGGAAGGACGAACCAATCGTCCAGGTCATGAGCCCAGGCCGTCCATGATTCCACGCGATAGCGGCTCAGCACTAAAGCCATCACTGCGATACGTGCCGCATTCGCCACGATGGCAGCAGGAATCACCAGCAACATCATCGCGCACAGATGCAGAGCCATGCTCTGCAGACTGTCCGACGACCTGCGTGTTGGTGTTGCGTCGACGGAGGCAGTCCAGCGCACGCCGCCGGACTGGTGTTGGTTGAGAAAGGTGATGACGTAGCACAACGCGGCGATCGCGACCGTCATCCGCAACCCGCTGCAATCAGCGGTAATCCCGACCTGGCCAGCGGCCATCCTGAGCGTGTAACCGTCCGTCGCTGCGAACGTCGACGTCAGACCAAGCAGGAAGCAACTGCACCACGCCGACGCCCACTGCAAACTTTCATTCGCCAGCATTTCCAGCTGAAACGGAACAGGGATCATGAATGCCAGGAAACAAACCCCAGGCAGACTCCAGATCAACACACGGCGGCCCCACATCAGACCGATCATCCGCTTATCCAAAGCGGGATGGACCAACGTCGAATTGATGGGAAATAGAAATACTCACCCAGACACAACAGAAGATGGGCGGCTGACAACAATCCGATGCCGGCCAGCCAGGGCCTGGAGATCTCAGGCAAAGTCGACCTGCGGCGCCACAACAGCCAGAGGGCAATCGGTATGACAATCGGGCCATGCGAATAACTGGTATTCGACTGCCACTGAAAAAGCAGGTCCAGAATAACATGCCGG
>JAPYTO010000352.1 GCA_029941865.1 Fuerstiella sp.
CGTGGCGTTTCTGGTGATCCTGTGGGACTACCGCCGCACGGCCAGGGAAGGCTAGCAGCATTTTACTTGTTGTCGTAGCGGAAGCCGCCAGGGCTTTCGACCTGTCACTGCCGAAATTCCTGGCGAATTCCGCTACAGAACGACCGCGTGATTTTGAAAACTGCTGTACGAGGCAGGACCCTGGACGGCGCCGCAATACAAGCTCGAGTGGGTCTCGTACGATTGAGAAACACACTTGCTGGCGCTGCGAGCTTGTATCAAACACGGCAAAGCTGCAGGAGTGCTTATCACCAGCGCTGATGGTTTACGGTCGAGAAAAAGTAGACGGCTGTCGTTTCTCGCAGATCCTTACCTGGCCAGGTTGACGAACAATGCTTCCAATTGCAGCTTGGGGGCGACTCGACTGCCGCCTTTCATGTTGGCGTCGGCTTCGATAAGCATCTGAAAAATGCGACTGGCTTTGTCGAAACCGATGCGCTTGAGGTATCGTTCTGACTGCCCGATGGCTGCGGGGAAAACTCCGGCCGACCGAAGCGCGCCAGGCAGGTCGCGGGTTTGCCTCGCATATTCGGTGGCCTCGGCGAGCTTGCGAAATGTAAACGTCAGCCCGCCCAGAATTTTCTGCGGCGCATCACCCGCCAGGATCAGTTTGTCCAGACATTCCAGAGCCTTCGACATTTCGCCGTCACGCACAGCGTCCAGCATCGCCCACGTGGTTTCGATGCGCCATCCGCCGACGACCCGAGTTACGTCTTCCTGGGTGATCGTTTCTGCGTCGCCAACCAGTGACGCCAGTTTGTCAAGTTCCTGCTGCAGCAGTCCCAGACTGTCGCCGGCCAGCTGGACAATCAGGGCCGCGGCATCCCGGTCGATCTTCTTGTGATGGTCTTCGGCCGCTGTTTTGATCAACCACTTCACCAGCGCAGCACCTTTGAGTTCTCCGCACTCCAGATTCAGACCGATTTTGTCCGTTGCCTTCGCCAGCTTCGTGTTCTTAGGCCACGATTTGACGTCCAGAACCAGCAGTGATGTCTTCGATGGATGGGCGACGTACTTTTCCAGGCTGGCTCGATTCTGTGACACGAAGTCATCGGCGTCATCGATAATCACGATCCGCTTGTCGCCGAACATGGAAACCGTCAGCAATTCGTCGCAGACGCTCTTCAGGTCTGCATCCTTGCCGGCCGTGCGAGTCAGGGCGACGTCTTCGGTATCGTCTTCGAGTCCAGGAATCAGCTTCAGTGCGGCCAGCTTCAGGTACCGTTCCGTGCCGTATAACACCAGAACGGGAATATCGGGAATCGTCGTGTTTTTCGACAGGAACTCGGTTGCGTGCATCGATTGGGTATCCGGCATTCAGGTGAAGTACCTTCAGTTTACCTGTGCGGCGGTGGTCTCGCGACCATACAGGGGGCAATGGTTCCGCAACCTCCCCTCGCTGAGGCTCGACCCTCCTGGAAAAGGAGGGTGCAGTGACTTGTGTAGCTACCAGGGCTCGCGGGAGGGTTAAGTCGAAGTCGAACGCTCTTTCAATGTCCCCCATTCATCGGATGCGTCTTTTTAGATCAGCCCGTCGTGTCAGCCGCTGGATTCCTCAGCTGGTTCACCCCGATGGCTGGCCGCCGGGCCATTTTCTTTTGTCGCTTGCGCAATTCCATTGAAAACGACTCAAATCGCATACTGAACCGAAGTTCCATCCGTTTCTACAGCGGCAATCGTTGCCCCTAAGGCGATACAACGGCAGATTGCTGTCGGGGGTAACCAGCGAAAGGTGATTGAAATTTCCGATTGGAGAAGCGGGGCAATCCGTTTCGATTGGTGGCGGTAAAGATACGCCACGACGTTTTGCCGACTTGATTTGGCTGTAACGTTATTAACGTCAGTTCCGATAACCACACTGGAAGATGCGTCCGGAGGAGTTCGTGCGTCGCTCGCAGGCTGAAAGCCTGTATGGCGATCAACCGGCTGCTGCTGTGCTTCATCCTGATCGACTCTTCGACAAACAGCCCGAACACAAGGACGTGGAACGGCTGCTGCAAGTCGGCATTGCACTCACCGCTTTGCGGTGGATCTGCCAACCATACTCACTGTCAACGGATTTACTTTGAGGGGGGCTGCGACATGAGGTTGCTTCACGTCTTACGCATTACATGTTTTGTCATCGCCATTCCCATACTCTTTGTGCGTGCCCACGGCCAGGTGGTTCCGGGAACCGGAATGCGCCACACCCGTGTCGGTGACGATTTCGAAGATGAAAACTGGAAGTGGATTCCCAATGGTCAAAAGGCCAGTCGGGAACAGGATGAACAGGAACGACGGCCATTGGGCGGATCAAATAACCGCCGCTGGTTCGAAAGTGCAAAACGCGGTATGCCGGACGTCATTGAACGCGTGGCAACGCCCGCAAATGGCATTCCTGGCAGCAAGGGAGCACTACGGCTGCAAACGCTGAACTCCGGCATTCCCGGACGGCCCAGCGGCAAGATGGAGCAGGATGACTTCGTCATGGCGTGTTCTTCGCGGATGGGCGGTCTTGACGTTTCAAGAAGTCCCAACTGCACCTGTCGTATCTGGCTTCCCCCCTACCAGAACTGGGAAGATCGTTCCGGCTCGCACTTCGGTTACCGCATCGATACGAAGACGACCAAGACCGAGAAGAAAAAGGGATTTCTGTTCACTCGGACCGTGAAGGAAAAGGAATCGTATTGGCCGGGATTCTTTTTTGAATTCCACAGCGAAACCGACGCTCGTTTTGCAGAAGACGAAATCGTTCTGCTGATCCGAGGAAACAATACCGGACATGAAGTTCGCAGCACAAAGCTGACTCCCGGATGGTGGACCTTCGGCATGTCGGTCACTCCCGATGGTCGAATTCACTATTACGCCAGCCCGGGCGTTGACGACCTGCGTCATGGAGACCATTTGTACTCCAGCTATCCGTACGGATACACGGCAGAGATGTTCGCGACGCACTTCTTCAATTCGGTGAACAAATGCGACGGACGAACCTGGTCAACACCATTCATCATTGATGACCCGGCTGTATTCAGCCTGCGGTAAGGATGTTGCTGCAGGAAGTGAAAAAATTAAGCCCGGCGATCGTGAGATCGCCGGGCTTTTCTTATTGAGAGCGCGGGCTCAGCAGACATTCTGAGGTCGGGAAATCGATGCGAATTGATCGCAGAAGGAATGCACGCGTCATCAGGAAGCCACGGGTGACGTGGCGAACGCAATAATCCTGCGTTTGCCTGTCATCCTGCTCAGGTGTCGCCGAATTCGTCCTCGTAGTCAGACATCGCCGCCTTAATCACTTTTTCCGCGTGGCTGCGATCGTAACTTTCACCGATGGACACTGATTCAGATGTGTCTCCTGGCATGACCTTGTAGGTCGTGAAATAGTGCCGCATACGCTGTACTAACGCCTGTGGCAGTTCACCGATGTCTTCGACATGTGACCAGATGTTGTCCGCTGCAAGGACGCCAATAATCTTGTCATCAGCTTCACCATTGTCGAGCATCGGCAGCCCGCCGATCACTCTCACGTTGATGATGACTTCCGACTTTGTAATCGGTCGTTCGCTCAGCACACAGATATCCAGTGGGTCGCCGTCGCCCCGTTTCGCATTAGGCATCATCGCTGCCACCTGCGTGCCGCAATAGGTGCGAGGGATGAAGCCGTACAATGTGGGCGGCTGTGACGATGTTCGTTGTGGACGATCGACGCGCAGGTAGCCCGTCACCTTGTCGACCTCGTATTTTACCAGGTCGAAGGGAGTGATTTCGATAAACGCATGGACCAGCCCGGGCGGTTCCGGCCCGACATCGAGACCGTGCCAGGGGTGTGGCCGCCAGCGGTAAAAAGGCTGAGGAAATGACATGATGTCAGTAACTTTGTTTTTGGGGGCAAGGCAACCGTTGCCCCCGGAGGGGCAACGTCGACATGTGACTCTAAGGCATCTGCCAAAATGTGTAAGTCCCAGGAAGTCCGGATCCTCACGATTTTCGAAGTGAATTCACGCACCTCGAGCGTCAAACCGATGTTCATGGATGAGAATGACGTGTCTCGAATCCGAATTGCGACCAACTGCAGAGACACTGTGGACAGCGGATCGTACGATGAGCGACCACGTCAGCCGTGTGTGTGTATTGGGACTCTGCAGATTTTCGGTACGACCCCAAGCATAGAAGACGATACCAAAGTCAGCCAGGATTGCTTCGGCCGGATTTGAGAATGACAGAGCAACCGAAAATCGACGACACGTTTGCCGAGGCGTTTCCCATGGTGGGAACTCGGCTGATCATTACCGCAATCGACATCGAACTCGCGATGATCGCGGCCCTGGAATTCTGTGGCAATGCTTCCAGCGTCATTGGGTGCGACGTTGAAGCCGGGATCGAACGGGGATTAGGGGAATCGCGTACGCCTGATGGCCGCCCCGGAGTTTCCGTGCTGGCATTTGCCTTCAATCGAAAGTCGCTGGAAAAAGCGGTCGCCAGTCGTATCGGGCAAAATGTGCTGACCTGTCCGACCACTGCGTGTTATTCCGGGCTGACGGATTCACCGAAGGAAGATCGCATCAAAGTTGGTGCGCAGCTGCGATACTTTGGAGACGGGTTTCAGATTTCAAAGAAGCTGGGCAACCAACGATACTGGCGGATTCCCGTGATGGACGGCGAATTCCTGTGTGAAGATGTCTTCGGAACACAGAAGGGAATCGGCGGGGGCAACCTGCTGATTTGCGGTGGCTCTCAGGTCCAGACGCTGGCCGCCGTCCGAGCTGCGGTGACCGCGATCAACGATCTGGAAGACGTCATTCTGCCCTTTCCCGCTGGCATCGTCCGCAGCGGCTCAAAAATCGGGTCGAAGTATCCTCAACTGAAGGCCAGCACTAACGATAAATGGTGTCCTACGCTGCGGGGCCAGACGCAATCAGATCTGAAAGAGGGAGAACGAGCTGTTTACGAAATTGTCATTGATGGATTTTCTGAAGAAGCTGTGGCCAGGGCGATGAAGGTGGGATTGGATACGGTCGTCGGGATGCCCGGAGTGCTTCGGGTTTCCGCAGGTAACTATGGCGGCAAGCTTGGTCCCCACCACTTTTTTCTGCACAAACTGTGATTGCCGCCTGACTGTCCAAAGTCGCGGTGTGCTGGAATGTGGCGACCAATTGCCTCTACGCCTCAGTTTTTACCGACAGTTTAGAACGATATAACTCATGTCCACGAAAAGATTTATTCTCAATTCATCGCGTACATCGAAGCAGGGTGCGCTGATCAACGTGGGGAAAGAGTCCGAAGAATATCAGGCTCTGACCAGTTCGATGACGATGGAACCGGGAGACATGGCTGCCATTGGCCTTGTCGAAGGGCAAATGGCGCTGGTTCGCACGGAATTTGGGGAAGCTGAATTCAAGTGCAAGTCTGGAAAAGAACCTGAAGGTATGATTTTCATTCCCTATGGCCCGCCAACCTGTAAACTCATGGGCGGCAACACTGATGGCACGGGAATGCCGATGTCGAAAGGGTGGGAAGTGGAAGTCATTCCGCTATAGAGCGTGGTCAAGTCTAAGAATTGGAGTTTCTCATGAAACCGCAACCCATCAACGAAGAATTCAGTGGTCCTGAAGGGCCTCATTTCTGCACGAACGGCGACAGCGCCGAAGACGTGCCGGCATGGACGGAGGTCGAAGAAGGCCGTTTTATGCCGCGGCGAGTTCGGGGCAGCAACCAGGGCAGGGCTCTGGGCTGAACATTTACCGTTCCATCGTCCGGTTCGGACGATACCAACTGCCAGGAGTAGACAATCGGCTGAGTGCATCACCGAGTCCGGACCGCAGGTAAACTGCCGGCAACATGCTGTTGTCCACTGAGGTCTGTGACTGACGGATGCCAATGGAAAGAGCATTGAACAATGACTCTTCAGATAATTGATAACGCCACGTGCACATTCTGTGGCTGCGTCTGTGATGACATTCAACTGCATCATGATGAAGTTCGCATTCACGAGGCCAAAAAAGCCTGTGTCCTTGGCACTGCGTGGTTTCTAAATCACACCGCCGAGAAGAAGTATCCGGACGCTCTGATCGACGGCAAAGAAGCGACCGTCGAAGAAGCCATACAGACGGCTGCCACGTATCTGCACGAAGCCGATATGCCGCTGGTCTATGGCATGAGCAACACCACGTGTG
>JAPYTO010000353.1:0-168 GCA_029941865.1 Fuerstiella sp.
TTACGGAATTTATCCGCAGCGAAGCTTTCCGCAACGTGACCGACTGGGGCAAGGAACAAATCCTTTCCGGTCGACCGCAACACAAGATCTACAAGCACTAAGAGCGATTCGACGCACGTGTCGCGGCGAGCGGGGTACGTCAGTGCCCTGATGACTGGTAGCCCGGGA
>JAPYTO010000353.1:268-6176 GCA_029941865.1 Fuerstiella sp.
GTCGTGGCGATTGCGAACCGGCATCGAATCAGGGGACTCACGTCCCCCGCTCGCCTGTCCGGGGCCGGGGAGGAAATGCTGGTTTTTGTTGCACGTGTCGCGGCGAGCGGGGTACGTCAGTGCCCTGATGACTGGTAGCCCGGGATTGGTGCGGATGTTTTTCGCGTCACGAACGACGGCGTTGTGAAGGAAGTCGTGGCGATTGCGAACCGGCATCGAATCAGGGGACTCACGTCCCCCGCTCGCCCTGATTAGCGGTCATGCCTGCTCACGAATACAGCACGTCCATCACGCGGCCATGATTCAGCCGATTTGGTCGGCCTGTCCGATCATGGATTGCTGTTCCGGGGGCGATGCCCAATGAGTTGTAGACCGTGGCTCCGATGTCGTTGGGGTGCCATGGAGTGGTGACCGGATAGCCGCCGATGTTGTCGGTTTTGCCAATGACCTGTCCGCCGCGAACTCCGCCACCAGCGAACACGGCCGTATATCCATGAGCCCAGTGGTGACGTCCTGGAACCGTTTGCCCTGCTAATGGTGAAATCTTTGGGGTACGACCGAATTCACCAACGACGATGATCAGCGTCTCATCCAGTCGCCCCTGGTCTGTCAGATCATCGATCAGTGCACTGACGCCGCGATCGGTCGTTGGCAATAGCTCGGTTTTGCAGCGAGGAAAGTGGTTGACGTGTGTGTCCCACGATTGCACGATGCCCATATTGCACTGAATAAAGGGGACTTCCGCCTCAACCAGCCGTCGCGCCAACAGCAATGTCTGCCCACGCGAGTTTCGACCGTATCGTTCGCGCGTTTCCGGTGTTTCCCGGTCCAGGTCGAAGGCCTTCGTCAGCCGTCCGGATGACAGCATCGAATAGGCCGCGTTCTGATAATCATTCAGCTGCTGTCCGGCACTTGAGTCTTCGATCGCTCTGCGTTGCTGTGCCACCTGGTTCAGCAACTGCCAGCGGCCTTCAAAACGTCCCGCGCTTATTCCATCGACCAGACTCAGGTCGTTGACGCGAAATTTGTCGCTGTTGGGGTCGCCCGTCACCTGAAACGGGTCATACTTTGGACCGAGGAATCCGGCGTGTTGAGCCGGCCAGATCAGGCTGCCTTCGTTCAGTGGATTCGGAATTGTCACCTGACTCGGCAGCCCGTCGGGCGACGGTCGCAGGTAATTCAAAGCTCCGCCGTAGCACGGATTGTCGCCGCGGTTGAGCGACTTGTCCTGATTGGAATCACCGCGAAAGATCTGTTCCACACCGGTCAGGATGTTGTGTGTTCCTGAGAGGTGGCGGTTGTCGCCGTGGGACATCGATCGGACAACCGCCATCTGTTCTGACCGTGCGGCCATGCCGGTCATCAATTCTCCGAAATGCAGCCCCGGCGTGCGGGTGGCGATCGGTGAAAACTCACCCTTCGTCTCTGCCGAATCCGGCTTCGGATCGAACATATCGATGTGGCTGCCGCCGCCAGTAAGAAACACCAGCACGACCGACTTCACCTGCGGCGTTCGATCATGCTCTGACGACGCGCGTGCCTGCAGACTCAATAAACCGGAAAGACCGACTCCAAAAAAGGAGGACGCTCCAACCTGAAGCAACTCGCGACGGTGAAAAGCCATCTGTGCGTGGTCCGGTAAGGATATGAGGCGGGACGCGGACTATGGGGCCCACGGTCTTTCATGGTACCTCAATTCAATCGTTCATGCAAAAACCGAAACGGCAAACTCAATGTCGACAGCAGATTGTCCGGTTCAGATCACCCGGGCAACCGGCATCGCCGCTTGAAAGAATGGGACCGGCCCAGCGGAAGAATCGGTGAACTCGTGGCCATGTCACACTTCAGATCCGTCGAGCATGGCTTGCCGGGTCAGCTGGCTGGTCACGCGGACTGTGCTTCAGACGGCCCCTGTTTGTCACTTCTCCGGGAACTCTCAGCTATCCGATGAGCAACAGACGCTCAGTCGCAAATTGACTGAGAATTGCCCGGACACGTTCTTTGGCCGGAACGGACCCGGCGGCATCGGCATGCGCCCCCGCCAGGTTCTGACTGCGATATTGCTCAAGCAGTGTAACGAGTGCCGCAACGTCGTTTGAGCCATTCAGGTGACTTAGAACAAGCAGCTCGTCAGGCTGCAGGCCTGATACGTTTTGATGCCACTGGTTCACGACTGCACTGCCAGTGGTGGCAATGTGTCGAACAAGTGGCGTTGCGACCGGACGCTCTGACACGGTCGCGACCACCGTTGGCGGCGTTCGAAAGACGCGGACCAATCCGGCCGCATAAGCCGCCAGCAGTGCCTGTGACAGTACGGCAGCACCCGTTTGCCCGGCCTCGTGCTGCTGACCTGGCTGATGCAGTGACGGTGGCAGCATCTGGCAGGCGGCCTGACAAATATCGGACACTGACACAGCCTGGGGCCAGACGCCCATCAAATGACGCAATGCCGCCTTGCCCAATGGTTCGGCGGTTGTCAGTGAGCCGTCTTCATAGGTCAGTTGCAGAGGCTCCTGACTGGCCGGGTCAAACTGCAGGCCACGAAAAGGGCTTGCCAGTGCCACGAAGCAACCATCGATGCAGGTGTGGTCGATTGTGCGAATTACTTTCGCTGCCCTGTGACCGACGACAGACCGTCGATAGCACGTGTTGGCCAGAAAATCGAGAGTTGCTCGCGATCGAGAATTCTGGTCCGCTGCAACGTCTGGTGGGCTTCGGGCTGCAGACCCGTGGCGGCCGTCTGTCGGATGTCGGATTCGGCGACAAATTGCAGGTTATGGTCCGCCAGCAGAGAGGCGAATTCATGGAAGTAGAATGGTTGATTTCTGTCTGAGATGTAATCGTGATACAGATGATGGTCTGTGACCGTCCGAATATTGTCGTACGTCTCAGAATATGACAAGCCGTGAGCCGTGGAATCTGACGTGCATCTGGCGATAAATTCAATTGCGCGCCGGGCCTCAAGAATCTGTCGACCGGGATCGTCAAATGCCCGGACATGCCGACGAACGTAATCGCGCACCGTGCCACGCAAGTGCCAGCCTGGCAGCACGTTGTAGGAAATCGCAGCAACGCCGGAGTCCGTCAGATTCTCTCGGCAGACACGCAGGATCGCCTGACGTTCGGCATCCGTTGCCCATGAAAACACGCCTGGACAGAGAATGTAGTGGAACTTCCCGTACGATGAATCAATTTCAGTGACTGTTCTTTGCCAGGAAGCGGGTGTTGTGAATCTTCAGGCTGGCCGCAACGGACTCAGCTTCCTGAATTTGTGCGGCGGCAAGGTCAAGCCCGACAAATTCGGAGTTCGGAAACTCGGCCGCGAATGGAAGCAGATTTGTACCGTCTGCACAGCCGATCTCCAGGACGCGACAATTTCTGAGTTCGGCTGCGTGTAGTCCGAACATTGAAGCGACTACTTCGAGGTTGCGAAGCTGGATTTGACCGTCGGCTGTGCCCGGATAGGCGATTCGGTCGTATTCGAAGCCGCCATCATTTGACTCGGCTGACCTGTCCATTCGAGGCTCCATGCTTTGTTGTTTTCCGCCGGCGGAATATGGCCGTCAGCCGCAGTTTCTGTAACCAAGGCAAAGATTTTGTTGACCGATTGAGGACCGATTTGCTGATTCTTCCGGTTGGGGACTTTTGCGTCACCGCGGAGGGGCTTTGTTCCTAAGTTGTCGGTTGAATGGGCGCTAGAGCTGTGTTTACTGAGGTGAATCACCCATGCCGAACGGGCTATTGACCCGCAATATCCGCAGTATTGTTGCACATTTCCCAGTGTCTCCCGGGTCTGACATCACGATCGAATCACCCTCACGTCCGCCTTCCGAGACTTCCCCATCTGCCTCAGCTGACCCGTTGCTACCAATTGCATCAATCAAAACAGGTGAGATGGGATGTTCCGGGAAAGCGGGCGCTACCACCTTTTCCGCCTGGCAACTGACTTCAATTCTGTCTTTTGGCTCTTTTTTTCTGGACTTTGCGGTGTTTGAATCACGGATAATGTCCGTCTTAAGAATGGCTCAGGAATGCGCTCGGACAGCGTCGGCTTGCCCATTAATTCTGCATTTTGTTTACGTGCAATAAAAAATTGCTCCTGTGTAGCAATCGATTTCCAAAACTTGTTTATATCAATTGGTTTACGGTCTTTCACCACCGATCCCATAGTACTTCGTAGTCTCAGAGATTCACTCTGGGCTTCAAGGGCACATAAATGCTGATCTCAACCTGGCTCCGATCCTTTCGCAATCGTCTTCAACAGCGACCTCGTCGATCGACGCGCCGCACTCCTCAACCAACTGCCAGAGCACTTGAGCGTCTGGAACAGAAGACGCTGCTGACGTCGCCGCTATTTCAGGGAGCTGCGCTGCCTGCCGGTACAGCGTTCCCGGAAAACACTGTGCTTCAAACAACACCTGCTCAGGTGACGTTGACGTTTGACGCGACTCAGGTGATGGACGCGAATACTGTCAATGCAACGACACTGGTTGTGGACGCGGCTGGTGGCGACGGCCAGTTTGATACGGCAGACGACCTGTCAATTTCGCTGACAGCCTTCGGTGTCAATCCGTTGCCTAACGAGAACCTGATTTTCTTTCAATTCGAACAGGCGTTATTGACGGACCAATACCGTTTGACCATCGAAGGTGACGGGCTTGATGCTGGCGGAGCATCAGTGACTCCCATGAGCAACGTTGGTGGGGAGGCCATTAACAACGGCGCTGACCAGACATTTTTCTTCTCTGTCGATCTGCCGGACCCGACTTTGATTGCCGTTTTGCCGAACGAAGGTACGTTCATCAATGTTGACCCATTGTTGCCAGCGACGATCCTGAATCTACCTCCGAACGAACTGACGCTGCAGCTGAACCCTGGGCAGATCATCGATCCGCAGACGGTTTCCACGGACACGATCTCCGTTCAGCGAGCCGGTCATGACGGTCGGTTCGTTGACGGAAACGAAGTACCCGTGACGATTGGGTATGTCGGTGTCGGTGATACTCCCGAAGAAATCATCGTTCGCTTTGCAGAGAATCTTGTCGACGATACGTATCGCATCACCCTGGACGGGGACAGCGGTTCGCCGCTCGCCAACACGTTTGGTGAGGTCTTCAACGGCGGTAACGACTTCAGTTTTGATCTGACGCTGAACCTTGGTGCCCGGGTCGTGGCGGTTGATCCGCAGCCTGTGACGCGAATGCCTGACGGCAGTCTGTCACAGACGCAGCTGCCTGACAGCAGTCCGTTTGAGGCTCGAAAAAAGATCGTGGTGTACTTCAACGAGGATGTGCTTGATCCGATTAAAGCGACGAATACAAACTTCTATCAATTGATCTTCACCAACGACACGGTTTCCAACGTGGACGACGTTCATCATAGTCCCACGGGCGTCGTTTACGATTCGGTGGCCAACACGGCAACGCTGACATTTCTCGCAGACATTGACAAGCTGGACAACGGACTACTGCCCTCGGCGGGAACATACCGGCTGCGAATCGGAAACGACGAAGTTAAGCCACTCGCGCCCACGATATTTACCCCTGGGACTGAGCCTGGCTCCAGCTTTGACACGGCTGATGCGACATTGGGTATCATCAGCGTCCCGGCCAACAACAGTCAGCTCATTACTTCCAGCATTGATACCCAGCCGTTCCCGTTCGACTTTCCGGGAGCCGGCGACGAACCAGGTCACCGTGAAATCGAAGTTGAAAACCATCTGGGCGGTGGTGCGGGCTCGGGCACTTCCAAAATAAACTACAACTTCAGGCTCGATTATGGTTCTGATCCGCAGGGCAATGCTCTGACCAATCTGATTACGGCGAATCAGAGGCAACGGGCCCGCGAGATCTTCGAACTCTATTCGAATCTTCTGGGCATCGATTTCGTAGAGACCGACAGTTCCGGT
>JAPYTO010000354.1 GCA_029941865.1 Fuerstiella sp.
TGTTTCTGGATGTACATCTGGTTCAGTCAATACATGCTGATCTGGTATGCGAACATCCCGGAAGAAACGTCGTATTTCATACCGCGAACTCAGGGCGCATGGGGCCCGGTGCTGATCGGCAACATCGTCCTGAACTGGGTCATTCCATTCTTTGTCCTGCTGCCGCGTCCCTGCAAACGCAATGAAGAAGTCATGCTGAAAATCGCTGTCGTGGTGCTCATTGGTCGCTGGGTCGATTTGTACGTGATGGTATTTCCACCGGTCACTGGAAACGTCCCGGTGCTTGGTCTGCCGGAAATCGCTGGCGCACTCTGTGTGTGCGGCCTGACCGGATTACTGTTCATCAAAGCATTTGCCGCAGCCAACCCGGTACCCGGAAACGAACCCTTTCTGCAGGAAAGCCTGCACTATCACTGTTGACTTTGAATGAAAGAGAAAATCATGCAACGTTACGTCGTCCTGTTGAAATTCACTGACACGGGTATTCGTGACGTTGACGACTCGCCTGCTCGGGCAAAACGATTCACTGCTCAGGCGGAAAAGGCAGGTGTTGAGATCAAATCCGTCCTTTGGACGATGGGCGAATTTGACGGAATTCTGCAGTTCAAGGCTGCTGACGAACAAACGGCCGTCGCGCTGGTGCTGAGCCTTCACAAAGCGGACAACGTGCACACGCGCATGCTGCGAGCCTTCGACAGCGATGAATTCACAGAGATCCTGGGAAAGATCCCGTCGTAACTACGTCGCGCCTTGCCGTGCTACATGAATGTTCGAGTATTCGACGTCTACGCCAGCAGCTCATCAATGACTCTGGCCGGCAGGACGCCCGTCAATCGCTGGTCCAGTCCTTGGAATCTGTACGACAGTCGGGTGTGGTCGAACCCGAGCAGCTGCAGCACGGTCGCGTGAAAGTCGCGAATGTGGATAGGGTCGCGCACGATATTATAGCTGAAGTCATCGGTTTCACCGTAGATCGCACCACCCTTTGCACCACCTCCTGCCATCCACATCGAGAAACAGCGTGGGTGATGGTCGCGCCCGTAGTTCTGCTTCGAAAGACCGCCCTGAGAATAAATCGTACGGCCGAATTCTCCACCCCAGATAATCAACGTATCTTCCAGCATGCCACGCTGTTTCAGATCTTCCAGCAGCGCATAGCACGGTTGATCCACGTCTTTGCACTGATCGGGCATCCTTCCCCCGACGTTGCTGTGGTGGTCCCAGTTGTTGTGGTACACCTGAATAAAACGAACTCCGCGTTCCGCCAGACGTCGCGCCATCAGGGCCGTGTTGGCAAAGGTGCCAGGCTTCTTCGCGTCGTCTCCGTACATCTTGAAAATGTGTTCGGGCTCGCTGCTCAGATCGGTCAGCTCGGGCACGCTGGCCTGCATGCGAAATGCCAGTTCGTACTGCTGAATGCGAGTATGCGTTTCCGGATCGCCCAGAGCTGCGTAGTTGATTTCGTTTAGAGCATTTATGCCTTCGATCGTACGTTTGCGAACGGCATCAGGAACACCCGGTGGATTATTGATGTACAGAATCGGATCACCGGCACTGCGAAAGGACACGCCGGCATGTTTGCCCGACAGATAGCCGGCGCCCCATAGCCGAGAAGAAATGGCCTGTTCCTGTTCTCGGTTCTTCGGAATCGCGACCAGCACCACGAACGTGGGAAGGTCTTCATTCATGCTTCCCAGTCCGTACGACGCCCACGCCCCCAGGCACGGGCGACCGGTAATTTGGTTACCAGTCTGCATAGCAGCGATGGCGGGTTCATGGTTGATCGCCTCCGTGTGCAGACTCCGCATCCAGCAGATTTCATCGGCCTTTTGAGACAAATGCGGCAACAGCTCAGTATTCATCCACAGGCCACACTCGCCTGCCTGCTCAAACCTGAACTTTGACGGAGCGACCGGAAAACGAGCCTGCCCACTGGTCATCGTGGTCAGTCGCTGTCCCATACGGATCGAATCAGGCAGTTCCTTGTCGTACCATTCCTGCATGACCGGTTTGTAATCGAACAGGTCCATCTGGGATGGACCGCCGACCATGTGCAGATAAATCACCCGTTTGGCTTTGGCCGTAAAGTGCGGCCCGGGGGGATGACTGTCAGATGCGTGTGAGGCCGGTTGACCGCACAACGACGCCAGTGCCGCACCACCGAGCAGGTTGGACCCTTTCGCGAAAAAGTGTCGACGGGTCTGGAGCTGTTGAGATTCTTCGAAGATGTTCATTGTGTGTCCTACTTATTCAATGTTTCATCCAGATTCATCATTTGATTGCACACCATCGTCCATGCGGCAAGTTCTGAGACGTTCAGTTTCTGGTCCGGTTTCGATTCTCCGACGCCAATGACGGCTTGAGCATCACCGGGATTCGATTCGTAGTATTCCAACAGATCACGTTTGCTGGCCAGAACCAGCGTCGCTTCCCTGTCACTCAGCGGTCGGCACAACGCTCGCTGAGCAATTCTGTTGACGACTTTCACATCGTCGTCCCCGGCCTTCAGAGATCGCTGAGCAAGTCGGCGTGCGGCTTCCACAAACTGCGGGTCATTCAACGTCACGAGCGCCTGCAACGGCGTGTTGGTACGTTCCCGGCGGACAGTGCAGACTTCTCGACTGGGAGCGTTGAACGCTTCCAGGTTCGGAGGCGGTGCCATGCGTTTCCAAAACGTGTATACAGCTCGGCGATAAAGATCTTCGCCACTGTCCTGCACGTAATTGCGAGTATCACCGTTGGGCAGGCCGACCATGTCCCAGATGTTTTCCGGCTGATACGGTTTTACTCCGGGACCGTACATCCTGGACGACAACAGCCCACTGCTGGCAAGCGCGTAGTCACGCACCATTTCCGCGTCCATCCGAAATCTTGGTCCACGTGACAACCAGATGTTGCTGCGATCTTTTTCCAGCTTGTCCGGAGTTGTGATCGCTGCCTGGCGATAAGTGGCACTCATCAGCATCAGTTTAAAAAAGTGTTTCACGTCCCAGCCACTTTCGCGGAATTCGACGGCCAGCCAATCCAGCAACTCCGAGTGACTGGGCATCGTGCCCATCACACCAAAGTCTTCCGGCGTAACGACAATTCCCTGCCCGAACACCTGCTGCCAGAACCTGTTCACGGTGACACGCGCAGTCAGCGGGTTGGCGGCATCGATCAGCCAGTTCGCGAGGCCCAGCCGGTTGTTGGTGGCCCCTTCCGGCATCGCGTGCAGGGCAGCCGGGGTGGCAGCGGCAACCTGGTCCCCAGGCTTGTCGTACGCGCCTCGCATCAGAACATGGGCCATTGCCGGGGAGTTCTTACGCTCTTCCTGGATGTGCGTGACGGGACTGCGTTTGCGGATCGCTTCACGTTCGTTTTCGAGACTGCCCACCGCTTTGACAAGCGTGGAATACTGTTCGTCCCGAGTCAGCAGATAGTGATCGTACAGAGCCGCCTGCTGTTTCGGCGTGCGATCTTCGGCAACGGTGGCCAGCATCGTCCTGAGCGGAACGATATCGGCAATCGCCTTGACTGCGGAGGCAGCGAGAGAACGGCCATAGACGCGAACGTCCTGAATCGCTCCGCCATTGAAAACCTGTGTGTGACTGCGCTGACCGATTCGCAGCGAAGTCTGTGTACGGATGGAAGCGTTCTGCTTGAGAGTGTTGGTATCGATCCTAAGGTTCTGTTCGTTCCCGTTCACATAGATTCGGATGCCAGCGGCTTTGCCGGAACCGTCGTACGTCACAAACACATGCTGCCACTGCCCCGGCTTGACGACTGGCTGCCGCGTCGACACCTTAATAGCGTTGTCGGACCATGTGTCGATGATATGGGCGGCAAAAGAACCACCATTCTGCCACAGATCCCAACCGCGATACGCTGCCTGTTCATCCATCCGGGCAATGATCCCGCCATTGGTGGTTTTATCTGCAGCCTTGACCCAGGCTCCATAACTGAAACCCTGGTCCTTCTCAAAATCGCCGAGTTCACCAAGGTCAAATGTGCCACCCAGCTTCATCACCGGCGCCGGACCAATCCTGCCGTCGGGAATCCATGTCACATCACCGGTGGCCTTGAAGCAGCCCGACGGCTGGCAGGCGTCGCTGGTTTCGTTACCGACACCTTCGGTCAGCGGAGCATGTACAACAAGCTGATCGACTGGTACGTCCTGATCCAAAACGTCCGGAGTTGCAGCCGCCAGCCAAGTATCGAACGCAGGACGAGCAGACTTCTTTCGTTCATCACGCGTTTTTTCAGCCGCGGCAATTTCCTGAGGCAGCGATTCCCAGCGAGCTTTATCTTCCGCGGCGGGTACAACCAGCACAGCGCTTTTTCCATCCTTGACGTTGCCGTCTTTCGCGGGCTGTGTTGTGTTCCGAAAGAACGCCGCCAGGGAGTAATAATCCTTCATGGTGAAGAGATCAAACTTGTGGTCGTGGCACTGGCTGCAGTTTGTCGTCAGACCCAGATACACCCAACCAAACGTCTGCACGCGATCAGCCGCGTACACCGCCACATTCTCTTCGTCGATTGTCCCACCCTCGTTAGTCGTTATGTTGCACCGCTGAAAACCGGTGGCAATCAGCTGGTCGTCGGTAGGATTCGGCAGCAGGTCACCGGCAAGCTGTTCGACACTAAACCGGTCGAAAGGCAGATTCGCATTAAACGATCGAATCACCCAGTCGCGGTAAGGCCACATTTCCCGGTAGTTGTCGAAATGCAGGCCATGTGTGTCGCCATATCGAGCGGCATCCAGCCAGTAGCGAGCTCGATGTTCACCCCATGCGCTGGAACTCATCAGCCGGTCGATCCAGTCCGACAATGCCTCATCACCACCGGCTCCGTAGTCGCTCACAAACGTGTCTGCATCTGCAGGCTCAGGCGGCAGCCCGGTGATATCCAGATGCAGTCGACGGTACAGAGTGCGTGCATCGGCTTCGGGGGCCGGCGTCAAATCATTCTGTTCCAGCCTGGCCAGCACAAAGCGGTCAATTTCGTTCTTCGCCCACGCCGCTTGCTTCGCCGGAGGTAATTTTGATTTTGTCGGGGCGATAAACGACCAGTGAAGCTGATACTCAGCCCCGGCCCTGACCCACTCTTTTAGCAAACTTTTCTGGTCAGCACTCAGCGACTTCTTCGTTTCGGGCGGCGGCATCACAAGGTCAGGATCGTCTGACATGATTCGAGCGATCAGTTCGCTGTCGTCCGGCACTCCGGCCGTGATGGCTCCGGATTCAATCGCCGCGTCGCGCTGATCGAGCCGCAGGTCGGCCTCCCGTGACGCACTGTCTGCGCCATGACACGCGAAACAGTTTTCGGCCAGAATCGGTCGAACATCACGGTTATATTTCGGTGGTTCGGCAGCCCGCACACGGCCACTGAGAGTTGAAAACAGAGCAAACAGAACAGCAATGACAGACACGATTCGGCAACGCGATCGGCTGAATTTCATAATTTCGTCAGTAATGAAAGCCACGATGACTGTCTCCGCGGAAGTCTGCTCATCTTGTGAAATGTCGGCCCCAAGTTGCGGCCGACTCCGATATGTGGATATTCATATCCACAATACGTTGGCCTGTACTCGTTGTCAATGACGAAGCGAGCCGACCATGTCCGGTTGGTGCGTCCGTCGAATCGAAGGCTCACAGGGTGAAGGTATTTCAGAGTTCGCGCCGGACAGGAGATTACGGCGTTTCGGTATCGACGGAACTCGCATAAACCGGCACGCTGATAACCAGCCCCGCAAATTTCGGTTTCTTTGACGGCTTTCGAAAAAAGCCAGCGTGACAACTGATGCAACCACTGGTTAGTGGTATCGCTCCCACTCGCCGATAGTAGCCTTCTTCAACAACTTCCACGACCATTTTTCCGGCAGCAATCTCTTTCGAGGCTCTTTTTTCGAAGTCACTTTCCGCTTCATGATCAACGCTCATGGGGGCAAGACTCACACCGATCCAGCGAGCCTGGGCACCAGACTTCCGTTGAATCTCGAAGAAAACATCTTCCATCGCGCGGGCCGGGACGATCGCTCGATCGCCGTGAAAATAGCGATCGTGCATGACATCCAGAGTGGCCGCGTAAATGCTGTGCATCATCCTGGCGCGATCGCGAGCAACCTCGACGGTAACACGGTCTTCTCGGGCA
>JAPYTO010000355.1 GCA_029941865.1 Fuerstiella sp.
GCCCAACTTTTCTTCGGTCCAGGTCAGCCTGAAAAAATCACAGCCTCTACGGGTTACGCCTCGATGGTCGAAAATGGAACCATTCCTGACCCAGTTCAAATCCTGTTGCTTCGATCAGAACCATGGCGAATCGTCGGAGCTTTCCAATGGTGGGGTACATGTATAGCATCGACACCTAGAGACGTACGTGTGGGGAGGTGTACTGCAACCTGGCCCATCCCTGCTTCTGCCGTTCAGTCACTGAAGGACAACAGCCGGGTTCTAAATTCTTAGAATTCACCAAGCACTTCGCCGCCACCCCGAGTTCCAAGCCCTCGCCAGATCGAGTGGTCGATGTTCTCTGAAATGGAACGGCATGAGCCATCAACCAGAGCGACCTGCACTATTCCGGTGTGATGACTGCGAGACGTAATGATCGCGTAGGTGTTAGTGCCGCTGATGCCGTTCTTCCCTTCTTGCCACGAATTGAAGTCACAGAACTCGTAAGTGATCGCGCCATCGCTGCACGATGTGACAGCGTTTGGTGTCATCGTTGTCGTAAATCCGTGATGGTGGACACGACCGTCGGGCCATTCGGTGTGTCCCGTGTTTTTGAACTGAACTCCAGTGGCAATCACGGCTTCGGCCTGTGCGAATGTGTTAGGCACTGCCGTCGTGAGCGGCCCACCGTTACGACGATACGGTGTCCACGCTTTCACTTCGGCCAACAACAATGTGTTGCTCGTGCCGTCAGTGAATGCCGCCATACGAAGTTTCGCGTTCGGATAGAATGCTCCATCACCGCCACGACCCGTTGTTGGGTTGAAAACAAACCAAGTGCCAAAGTTGAAACCATAGTTGGTCGGATACAAGATTGGGCGTCCGCTGCCCGGATCACGTGCTTCGTCGCTGCGTGGATCGCTCGGACAGGCATATCCGGGAATCTTCAGCCCGTCGATGGCCGACTGAAAGTCCCACGCCACGGTCAAATCGATGGAGTTGTACAGATTACCCTGGTCCAGAAACGGCAGGATTCGTCCGTGAACTCCCCACGAACCGTTGTTCCCTGTGGCGGTAATGGCAGGGTTAATGCAGGCACTGGGCGGCAGGACGGTCGCTACATCGACGTAGTTGTGGACCGCCAGAGCAAGTTGCTTCAGATTATTCTTGCACTGTGTTCGCCGAGCTGCCTCGCGAGCCTGTTGAACGGCAGGCAATAACAAAGCGATTAGAATTGCAATGATCGCTATGACGACAAGAAGTTCGATAAGTGTGATGCCGGACTTGCGACGGTGTCGTGTTGGTTGGGTATCGTTCATCGTTTCAGTTTTTGACTTTAAAGAAGACGGAATCGCCCCCACAACTGCGAAGTATAGCAACTCCAGAGCGGGATTGTCTGTTCACGAATTGGATCAAACGACGAATCTGAGCGTCGAACGTTCCTTAAGCATGTAAGCGTTGCTTGAATGATGTGAAGGCCACGTCGACATTACTTCAGCGAAACGTTCCACCCGCGACGGTCCTCCATCATTCAGCTGGCACCGACAGCCCACGTCGGCGGCGTGAACACCAGCCGTGAATAGGCCTCATGGACGAGCGCTGTGGCCTGAAGCGCCTGACCTTGATTCTCCTGTGCCACCGAGGCGAAAAAATAACGCCGATCATGGCACGTCCGATGATGGACGTCGGCGGGCCTTTTTTTGTGCGCTGTGACAGTCTGCTTTTCAAATCTCTGCTTACCTGCGGCAGTTCTCGATAGCCAGATCGAAACATCGAGACAAGCAAACACGGTTAGAACGTTTTGCTGGTGCGCGGCCGATGGTTCTGGTCAAAATTCACCCACGACTTCGCCGCCACCGCGGGTACCAAGGCCACGCCAAACCCCCGTGTCAATGTTTTCGGAGACGGCACGTCCAGACCCATCCATCATGACCACCTGGACGATTCCCTCGTGAAAACTTCGAGACGTGATCGCCCCATAGGCAACACGAGTAACATGTGTGCCTTCCCGATAGGAAATGAAATCGGTGTCGTATGAGTCTCCGCCGAAGACATACGGCACGACCGTGTTTGAAGTAAACGTGGTCGTGAACCCGCTCTGCTGAGAGAGACCATCAGCCCATTCTGTCTGCCCGGTATTCTGCATCAGATTCGGTCCCATATTGTTGTCGCCTGCTGCAGCCGTGAACGACTGTGCAAAAGAGGGGTTGGATGGGACAGCAGGTCCAGGGTCGGTGGTCGTGTTGCGAAGATATGACGTGTACGCTTTGACCTCTGCAGCCATGAGCGTATTGCTGGTGCCGTCCGTGAAATGAGCCGTTGTAAATCTGCTGTTGGGGTGAAACGCACCGTCACCACCGGTTCCATTCCGCGGATTCCAAATCTTCCATGTTCCCATGTTGACAGCGTAGTTGGCTGGGTAGTCGCGCCCGACTCCTGATGAATTCGTCCGCATGACATCATTGACTTCACTGGGACACAGGAACGTCGGAATTCGCGACGTCGCCACCTTCAACTGCGTGCTGTATGGAACGCCCCAGTCAACGAAGTTCTGAAGATTGGCCTGGTCGAGGAACGGCAGAATTCTTGCCCGCACAGACCATTGTCCACCCACAGGTGTTGCGACACCGAGTACCACGCAGTAGCTGGGCGGCAACTTTGAGTGCGTATCAAGATAATTATGCATAGCCAGTGCGAACTGTTTGAGATTATTCTTGCACGATATTCGACGGGCTGCTTCTCGTGCCTGCTGTACGGCCGGCAGGAGCAGGGCAATCAGGATGGCGATGATTGCGATGACCACCAGCAACTCAATCAACGTAAATCCTCGGGCCAAAGAACCGTTACGACGACTCTTGTTTCCCATACTCTCGTTTGACACTGGATGGCATTCCTTCGATTGTTTGCGGCCAGCGGTGTATGCCGGCCGACAGGGCATGAATGTAGCCGATGCTACACTTAGTAATGTAGCCAAGGATACATTTGTGTGTCAATCGACGTGCCACCGGAATTCATCGGAGATTTTCATCTTTCAAGCATTGACCTAAGCCAGTGACGTTGTTGAAGACACGCTGAGGCAGTCTGGTAGGTTCAGGAAGTGGTTGGGGGAGTGATCAACCCACGCCGCAAAATCCTAACCCGCAAGTTCCAACTCGAAGCCACCGTCGGCAAGATCCTCAAACTGATCGCGTGGCTACAACCGGACGGCAACGGCAAGCACCTGTACCCGGTGGCGCACGAACACAGAAAAGTGTCATCTTCTCATAGCGTATTCCGACACGTTTCATCCGAGGACCGGTTTCTGGCACGCGTCTCAAGCTGACCATCTCCGCGGATCCGATGCGACGATCTTAGGCCTGCATGATCGTCCCCACCGGTTTGCCGTTTGAGTTGCCAAGTATTCCAGCCTCGACCATAAACGGCCGGCTTGCATGACTACCGAACGTTCGGTAGCATATGGAAGGAGTGAACGGCTTAAGAATGGACTCGATTCAGGAAAGACGATGCCCAGCACCATTACGCAGAACTCGTCGCAGGCGGCACCAGGCCGTACTGGAACAATCTATCGCGTCGCGGTCGAATTGATCGTGGAGAAAGGATTTGGCGGTACGTCCATTGGCGATATCGCCAAGGCCGTCGGCATGACCAAGGCCGGGTTGTATCACCATATCTCCGGTAAGCAGGACATGTTGTACCAGATCATGCAGCATGCCATGGACGAACTTGAGCGCGTGGTCATTGCGCCTGCCCGGTTAATTTCCAATCCGGAGGAACGCCTGCGAGAGATGATGCGCCGTCATATTCAGGGGGCGATCGAGCATGGATGCGCGTTCACGATCGTGATGTCCGAAGTAAGCCACTTGGAATCACCGGAACGAAAAAAAATCGTCAAACGCAAGAAGGCTTATCATGCCCTGGCTCGCCAGGCGCTGCAGGAATTGGCCGAACAAGGGCGACTCCGAGACCTGGACGTCGACATCGCGACCATGCACATCATAAATACGCTGGTCGGAATCGCTCGCTGGGATCCGGATGACGTCACTTCCGATCAAGAGCATTTGATCACGGAGACCGTCGAGTACAACCTGGCTGCGATTCTGAAGCCAACTCCGCGAGCGGCATCAAAGAAGAAGAAAGTACGATGATGGCAGCGTTCCCAATGCCGATCTTCGCCGCTTGCGTAGTCGGGTTACTGGTCGCAATACCAACATGCGCTGTGCACGCCGAACAACCGCTTTCTGAAATCGAGTCGATTGTCGATTTGTTCAACAGTGACGCGCCATTGAAAATCTCGCAAGTTGCCTATACGCGAAAAGAAAGCACGGTGATTCAGAGTCGGTTCTTTGCCAAGCGTGCAATGCGACGCATTGAATTGCGGATGACGAGCCAGACGTATCGCGGTGTGAAATGCGAGCACGACGTCACGATCTACGTTCCGGATGGAGAGCTTCCCAGGGAATCGCAAGGGAGCGCCGCGATCATCCTGGGCGGCAAGGGGATTCGAGTCAAGGATGCGACACGGGATTGGCTTGAATCAATCGTGTTGGGTTTGAGCGTTCCTTGCGTTGTCGTCGAACAGGCATTCGATGCCAAGAAGTTCGGCGCACGGAATCCCGGCGAGTTAATGTCGTTCGGCGATCGGCGGTACATGAAAACCGGCGACCCGCGCGAGGCGGGGTACTACGCTCTGTCGAAGATCTTCTCCGCGGCCGCGACCGTCGCTGAACATCTGCCGGAAGTCCGTGCGAAGCGATTTGTTGTCACGGGAAGTTCCAAGGGCGGCATGGCCGCGATGATTGCCTGCGCCGGTGATCGACGAATCGTCGGAGCTTATCCGACGGCATGGAACTCGGGCGACGTAATTGGATTCACGAGGCTTAAAGGTGATCGCTGGGGCTGGGACGTGAAACCGAAACAGACCGGCCCCGCCGGACAAACGTCTCGCCAGTCGATGACGATGCTGGACTCTCCCAACGGTCGCAAGTATCGCGACCTATTCGACCCATCCGAGTGGGACGATCTGCTCCAAGGCAAATTCATCATGCCCGCAGTCGGTACGAACGACCCGTTGTTCCATTTGCTTTCCGATTCGAATTACTTTGGCGAACTGAAGTGCCAGAGTGCTTTCCTTCGCGTTCCAAACTACGGCCACGGGCGAAAGCATGCTCAGCATGTTCTGGGATGGCGAACTGCCGTGGCGGCCGCGCTTTTTGGTCGGAAGATTCCAACGATTCAACTCGCCGCCGGGAAGGAAGGCGAGTTAGTCGCACTAACCGCGCAGGTCGACGATCATCGCGGCGATCTGGAGCTTGTCCTCTGGCAGACATCTGATTCAACCGGAGACTATCGCAAAGCCAAATGGACTCGTAGCAAGAGTATCAAGCTGGATAAGAGTTCGAGTCGCGTTCGCATCTCCCAGGTTTCTGCTCCCAGGACGGGAACAGTAGCCTTGTTCGTGCAACTGAAAGACCTATCCGGCGAACCAGTTCTCGTCAACAGCTCGAATATCATTGAGCTGGGCGTGCCGGTGATCCACCGCGGAAAAATCAAAAACTAGCGGATCGACAAAAACCAAAACACTTTTGGGGAAACAAATGATAATCCGAAAGGAAATCATGACATTCTTGCTGCTTGGCGTCCTGTCGTTTCGCCCCGCCGACGCCGCACCGCCCCAGAAGGGACCGGCGTATTACACGGATGTGCATGGCGCAGGCGCCCTGGTCCAGTCGATGCACGCGGTTGCTCGATTCGCCCCGGCGTACAAATTGCATCGTGATGCGGGCGTGAATTGGTTGCTGCGGCAGGTTCGCGAGTTTCCACATGAGGGGCGAACCTGGCGGCAAAACCCCTCAGCCAGGAAAGGGACGACAAAATACAATCTGGCGATCACGGTGACGGCCAATTACAGCGCCAAGGCGCTATTGGAAGTCTACGAGGAAACGAAGGATCCGCGCTTACTGGCAGTCATCGATGATCACATGGCCTGGCTGAAACAGACGGCACATCAGAAAAGTTCAAGGCGAGGAAGCGACGCATTGTTCTGGACGAGTCGACATGAAATCGAACCCACCAGGCGTGCGGCGAAACCTCGCCCTTTGCTGTCCGGCAATAGCTGGGGCTTTGGCAACGTGTTGGATGCATTTGGCGA
>JAPYTO010000356.1 GCA_029941865.1 Fuerstiella sp.
TACCAGTCGTTTCGATTTCGGACGCGGCAGCTGTCAACGAGGGTGAGAATTCGGTCTTCAACGTCACACTGAACGAAGCATCCGACAGTACGGTGACGGTGAACTATTCGACAGCTTCGGGCAATCCTCCCAATGGAGCGAACAGCGGCACTGACTTTACGGGCGTGACGAACCAGACGGTTACTTTCGCTCCGGGAGACACGTCGAAAACGATCAACATTGTGACTCTGGACGACGCGCTTAATGAAGCGACTGAAGAGTTCAGTGTCACGCTGGTCGGCCCGGCTGGAGCAACTCTCGGGGACGCTCAGGGGATCGGCACCATCAATGATGACACGCCTCCTTTGCCATCGCTGTCAATTTCCGATGCGCCCGCAGTGACAGAAGGTGGAGATTCGATCTTCACAGTTTCGCTGAGTGCGGCAGCTGCCGGTACCGTCACCGTGACTTATTCCACGGCTGACGGAAATGGCCCCACGGGTGCGATCGGCGGCGACGACTTCGTCGCCCAGTCGAACCAGACACTGACGTTTAATCCGGGACAGACCCAGCAGACGGTCACCGTATCAACGATCGATGACGTGATTAATGAAGACACCGAAACTTTCACCGGGTTGCTGTCTACCCCGAACGGAGCGACGCTTTCGGTCTCACAGGCAACGGGCACAATAAATGACAACGACGATCCTGTCGTCTTGCCAACGCTGTCGATCAGTGACGCCCCTACCGTAACGGAAGGCGGAGATTCTGTCTTCACAGTGACACTGAGTGCGAATCCGTCCAGTCCCGTCACGGTCAATTTTGCGACCAGCCCCACTGGCCCCAACCCAGCAACATCCGGCAGTGACTTTACTGCTAACAACGGCACCTTGACATTCAATCCAGGTGCGTCACTTACGCAGCAGATACAGGTCGTCACTATCGATGACTCGATCGTCGAATCCAGCGAAACGTTGGCGGTCGATCTGTCGACGCCCGTGGGTGCGACCATCGCTGCGGGATCTGCCATTGGCACGATCGACGACGATGACGTGAGCACAGGAATGGGATCAATTCACGGTCGCAAATACAATGACCTGAACGCCAACGGAACATGGGAAAGCGGCGAACCGTGGCTGAACGGGTGGACCATTGAGCTGGTGAACGCCGCCGGGACCGTTGTTGATCAGCAGGTCACAGCCGATATGGACCTGAACGACGACAATGAAATTGATCCGGCCACAGAAACCGGCTGGTATTGGTTCTCGGCAGTTCCGGGGACCTACACCCTTCAGGAAGTTGGACAGCCTGGCTGGAAGCAGACGGCACCAGCCGACCGACTGCCTGCCCTGGCGTATCAACTGGATACGGAATTGATGCTTCGACAAACGACGAACGCATTTGAGAATTGGGGCGGGCTGAATGAAAAATGGATTCTGGCCGACGGCAACGTCTGGCACTTTATCACGCCGGATGGGACCCTGTATCAGTGGGATGGCAGCGCAAGTGACAATCTGACGGGAATCTTCGTTGCTTCGTTGAGCCCTGAATACCACGCAGACCTGTCGCTTCTATCCGACGCCGCTCCGGCTCAGTTCACCACCTACACGTTGGTCGCCGGCCAGACACTTCCGGACGTCAACTTCGGAAACGTCAACATCGAAAGCCCGGGATCGATTCACGGCCGCAAGTGGAATGACCTGAATGGCGACGGCCAGCGTAGCAGCGACGAACCATGGCTGAATGGCTGGGCGATCGAATTGGTGGACGTCAACGGCAGCGTTGTTCAGACCGCAACCACGATGGACATGGATCTGAATAATGACAATCAGATCGATCCAGCGACTGAGTCAGGCTGGTATTGGCTGAATGATGTCCCCGCAGGGGACTGGACGGTACGTGAAGAGGTACGGCCTGGCTGGCACCAGACGGCACCGTCGGATCCCGTGGCCCTGGAGGCCTTTGAACTGGATACTGACCTCAACCTTCGGTTCAGCAACAGCCTGTTCCCGAACTGGGGCGGTCTTAACGAACGCTGGATGCTGGGCGACGACGCATGGTACTACATCACACCAAACGGAGATTTCTTCCGTTGGAACGGCAGTGCAAAAACCAACCTCAGCGGTGACCTGGTCGCCCAGCTGGCACCCGAATACCACGCCGAGCCATCAACGCTGTATGATGCAGTGAATCCGCATGAAGTTCAGGTTCGGATTGACCCGGGCGACTACGTGACTGGCGTCAACTTTGGCAATCAGCAGGACGATGTACCGAATCCGGACCCCACGAACTTCGCTGGTGCCGGCAACGTCGCGGCTCGAATTTTCGGTAACAATCTGATCCTCACGGGAGACAACGCTGCCAACGGCGTGATGGTATCCACCAATCAGGACGGCTGGGTCACTGTGATCGGCCTCGGCGACACGACGATCGCAGGACAGAATCAGCCGTGGGTCATTGACGGCTGGACAATGGTACCAGGCGATCTCCGAATAAATCTCCATGGTGGCGGTGACGCAGTTCTTCTTAATAATCTTCAGGTCGGTGATGATGTTACCGTGAACACGCACGGCGGAGACGATTTCGTGCTGATCGATGAACTCGGTGTTACCGGCGATCTGGACGTGCGGTCGGCTTCCGGCCACAACTCTTTTCACATCATGGACACGCAGGTTGGCGGCCTGGTGAGATCCATCACGGGAAGTGGCAATGATGCTTTGCTCACTGACAACGTCTGGTTCGGCGGTCGGACGATCGTCATAGCAAGGAGTGGCAACGACCTGTTCGCCAGCACCAATTCAACGCTTGCAGGTGATCTGGTTCTGAATGCCGGAGCCGGCAACGACCAGGTGATCATTCAAGGAAACACCTTTGGTTCCAGCGTCACCCTGGAGGGGGCGGGTGGATCGGACTCTCATGACATCGACCCATCAACGACCTCCAACCAGGCTCCTGTCATCCGCCGATTCGAACAGGATTCGATTGGTAATATCAACGACGTGCTGGATGCCGTCATGCAGCGACTCGCTGACGCGGGTCTTGACGGGCTGTAGGACTAAGCACTGACGCCAGGCGACTGAATTTCAAACGTGAAGAATCAAAGAGTCCCGGTCTTTTGAAAAGACCGGGGCTCTTTTTTGTCATTGTGGTTTTTCAGGTTGCGTGGTGGCATTCGTGGCGACGTCCCGTTGCCACTGCACAATCGCCTCGCGCATCATCGTCACACGATCCGGATACCTGTCGGCCAGGTTTATCTGCTCGGACCGATCGGTGGCCATGTCGAATAATGCCAGTTCATGACGGTTATCGTCCGGGCACTTCCAATTGATGTTCGGATTAACGGATGCATTCTTCTTTGGACTTCTGCCCCCGTTGATGATCAGCTTCCATTTTCCGTCTCGCACGCTCACAGCGTCACCGTACTGCCAGAACAACTGACGGCCAGTTAATGCTTCGTTGTCTGTCAGCACGGGAACAAGGCTTGTACCGTCAAGTTTAAGACTCGCAGTGGACGGTACGTCAGCGAAATCCAGAACTGTCGACATAACATCAATAGTCAACGCCAATTGATCGGTGACGGAGCCAGCTTTGATTCTGCCAGGGTAGCGAGCGACCGCCGGAACGCGATGGCCACCTTCCCACAACGTGCCCTTCATACCATACAGATCGCCGCACGATCCCGGCCCCGTCGCCCCGTTGTCTGAGAAGAACATCACGAAGGTGTGGTCGTCGACGCCGGTGTGTTTCAGTGTCTCCAGAACTTCACCGACGCCTCTGTCCATCTCGATCATCATTTCGGCGTAGGCACGTTTTGCGTGTGCCGGCTCACGATGATTGTAAATCAGCTTCGATTCGCCCTCTCTGCGAACCGGTTTGTCGTGCGGTCCCTGATACGGGTCGTGCGGTGCTTCGTGAGCAATGTACACGCAGAACGGCTTGTCGTGGTGTCTGGTAATAAAATCACAGGCGTGCTTCGTGATCAGATGAGTCGTATAACCAGGTTCTTTGGTCAGTCTGTTCTGATGCCACCAGTCAAAGACACCAGCCCCGTCAATATGCGTGTGAAAGTCGACATTGCCGCTGACGTAGCCGACATAGCGATCGAAACCCTGGTGAATCGGGTTGTATTTTTCTTCGTAGCCAACGTGCCACTTACCGAATGCCGCTGTAGCGTACCCGGCATCGCCCAGAACTTCGGCAAACGTCGTCTCCTGTAGCTGCAGTCCGTGATGGCGGTTCCTGTTGAATGCGGCGTAAACCACGCCAGGAATGCCGGCACGCTGTTGATATCGGCCGGTCAGCAGGCCAGCCCGCGTGGGAGAACAAACGCAGCAGCTGGAGTGGAAGTCGGTGAACCGCACTCCTTCCGTGGCCAGACGATCGATATTGGGTGTGGGATAGGCCGTGCCGCCGTAGCAACCCGCGTCTCCGTAACCCATGTCGTCGACCATCATGATCACGATGTTGATATGACCAACGCCGTCTGCGGCAGCCGGGGACAGCAGACACAGCACAGCCAGCACAGTCCCGGACGATATGCGGCGTATTCCAGATCGAAGTGCAGGTCCGAAACCCGTGGCATCTCGGGAAGCTGTACGAAATCCGGTTCGTGGTGTTTGCCGACCACAAATTGACGGCAACGAGGTGTGTCCGGCCAAATTCACTTCTGATCGATCCTGACGAGTGTGCTCTGCTGCCTGGAACCTTAACATGCCTACTCCTTGAGAATTCAGTCACTGGATAGAATCGTCTTTATAGAAAAAGCGGCCTCCGCCAGGAATCAACTCCACTTACGATGCTCTGCGTTGCAGAGTTTTTCAGGCACCGACAATGCGATTTATCTCAAAAATCAGTTTCCTTGCTTTGTGCGTCTTCATTCAGAGTGCCACTCACGCTGCCGGGCCGAACGTCATCCTGATCATGACGGATGATCAGGGCTACGGAGATCTGTCCTGCCACGGGAATCCGACACTCAGGACACCGAACCTTGATCGGCTGTATGCGGAATCGGTGCGGTTTTCCGACTTTCACGTCGCGCCATTCTGCACTCCCACACGAGCCGCGCTGATGACCGGGCGTTATCCGGCGCGCACAGGAGCGTATCGAACATCGTCCGGCCGAACGTCACTGCATCCTCGCGAAAAGACGCTCGGCGATCTGTTCACTCGCAACGGCTACGCAACGGGCATGTTCGGCAAGTGGCATCTGGGCGACACCGCTTCATCACGTCCCATGGACAAGGGATTCGAACAATCTGTCTGGCATCGCTGTGGAGGCGTCACACAGATTTCAGATTACTGGACGAACGACTATTTCGACGACACCTATCTTGTTGGTGACAGGCAAAAACAATTTTCGGGTTACTGCACCGACGTTTGGTTTGACGAAGCGCTGAAATTCATGACTTCCGTGGCCGCGGACGCGGGCGGAAGTAAACCGTTCTTCGTCTACCTTCCCACGAATGCTCCGCACGGTCCGTTTCTGGTGGCCGACAAGTGGAAAAAGCCCTTTCTGGACATGGGCATGAACAACAAACGAGCCAGCTTCAAGGGGATGGTTGCCAACTTCGACTGGAACCTGGGACGACTGCTTGATTTTCTGAAGCAGGAAAGTCTGGCCGACGACACGATTGTTCTGTTCATGACCGATAACGGTACGGCGGCCGGCCCCGAATTCGATAACGGAGGACGCATCTATGGCTGGCCGACGGACCCGGCGGAAAACGCAAATATGCGGGGTGGAAAAAGTTCTGCCTATGACGGGGGACATCGGGTTCCGTTGTTTGTGCGTTGGCCGGCAGGACAGCTGGGGCCGTCGAGAGAAATCGATACACTGACGGCTCACTTTGACATTACCCCAACGTTGATGGAACTGTGCAGTCTGGAGCGACCGGAGTCCTGGCCACCGCTGGACGGTCGTTCACTGGTACCGTTGCTTAAGAACGCAAACGAAGCCTGGTCGCCCCGCACGCTGCACACTCAGATGCACGGCGGCAACGGCTACAGAAAACCGGGCGACCCGTGGGAAATCGGGGCGGCGATGACCGAACGTTGGCGACTGGTTGAGGGCAAAGAGCTGTATGATATCGTCGCTGATCCGTCTCAGAAAAATGATATTTTCGCACAGCATCCGGACGTCGTCCGAC
>JAPYTO010000357.1 GCA_029941865.1 Fuerstiella sp.
ACCTCATCGCGATTACGGGGAGGGAGTGGACTCGCCACTCCCTTACCCGCTTATCAGGAACACCAAGGCACTTTCGAAAGTCATCGCAACCAGCCAGAGTAAGCCCGAAACCTGTACGTCAAGCTGTCGCCACCTCAGTCCGTCAGGCCAGGGCTTCGTAGAATCGTCCGCGGCGTCAGGACAGCACGTCCATGACTACCTCACCGTGAACATCCGTCAGGCGATATTGGCGGCCTTTGAATTTAAAAGTCAGCCTCTTGTGGTCGATGCCCATGCAGTGCAGGATCGTGGCGTTCAGGTCGTGCACGTGGACCGGATCGTGGGCCACGTTGTACGAAAAGTCATCCGTGCCGCCGAACGTTATGCCTGGTTTGATGCCGCCACCCGCCAGCCACGCGGTGAAACAACGGCCGTGATGGTCTCGGCCGTAGTTATCGCGTTCAAGTTTGCCCTGACTGTAAATCGTGCGACCGAACTCTCCGGTCCAGACAATCAGCGTGTCTTCCAGCAGACCGCGTTGTTTCAGATCATTGACAAGTGCTGCGCACGGCTGATCGATGTCCCGACATTGCAGTCGCAGGTCGCTGGGCAGGTTGTAGTGCTGGTCCCAGCCGCGGTGATAGAGTTGAATGAATCGGACGCCGCGTTCCGCCATGCGGCGAGCCAACAGACAATTCGCAGCAAAGCTGCCCGGCCGTCGAACGTCGTCGCCATACATGTTCAACGTATCATCCGTCTCGTTACTCAGATTCGTGAGTTCCGGGACAGACATCTGCATGCGATTTGCGAGTTCGAATTGCGAAATCCGAGTGTTGATTTCCGGATCCCCCGCGATCTCAAATTGTTGTGCGTTGAGTTTCCGCAAACCGTCCAGCATGCGGCGGCGAGTGGCGGCATCAATGCCCGGCGGATTGGAAAGATACAGCACCGGATCACCAGACGAACGAAAGCTGACGCCCTGATGATTGGACGGCAGAAACGCAGATCCCCACAGCCGCGTATGCAGCGGATCATCGGGACGAGCGGCACTGCCTCGCGACAGCAAAACGACAAACCCCGGCAGGTTTTCATTCTCGCTGCCAAGTCCGTAGCTAAGCCATGAACCCATGCTGGGCCGGCCGGGTTGTTGATGTCCCGTCTGCAGGTACGTCACGGCAGGATCATGATTGATCGCTTCCGTGTGCATCGATTTGATGAAACATAAGTCGTCTGCCACCGTGCCCAGATTCGGCAGCAGTTCGCTCAGCGAAGCGCCGCACCGGCCATGCTTAGCGAACTTGAAAACGGAGGATGCAACGGGCAGCGTCTTCTGGTTGGCCGTCATCCCGGTCAGTCGCTGGTTCATGCGAACGGAAGCTGGCAGTTCAGTGCCGTGCAGTTTCTTCAGAGTCGGCTTATCGTCGAACAGGTCCATTTGCGACGGGCCACCGTGCATGAACAAATAGATGACGCGATTGGCTTTCGACGCGGGATTATGTGAGTTGGCCAGCACGTCCGGGTTCAGCAGAGTCGTGAGCGCAGCCGTCCCGATACCGCTTACCGAGCGGCCGAAAAACTGACGTCGGGTTTGGGAACGTGCAACGTCAATCGCCGAACGCCCAGGGTGAAAACGGGAAGTGTTGATATCTGGCATGAGTTACTACTCGTCTCAAAGAAAATAGGCCGTGACCGAGCGAAGCGCTGTTCCGGCATCGTCAGCCCACTTTTCAATCATGCCCAGCGCACGCGGCGTCGCTGCGCTCCTGGATCGGCCTACTTTGCGTTTCGAGCTTGTAGAGGACTAAAACTGGCGTTGTCTAATCAGGTCATATCTTCATCGTCTGGTAATCGTCTCGTCGAGACTCAGGATCATACTTGTGACGACCGTCCATGCGGCATGTTCGGCGACATTCAACGCGTCGTTGCGTTTGGAATCGCCGACACTCAGCAGCTTCAATGCCTCTGATTGCATGGTCGCAAACACATTCTTCTGAACTTCAAACACATCCCGCAGCACGTCCACTTCGTAGGCTGTCGGTCGTCGCGCTGTGGCTGTGCGGAATGCGACAATGATCTGTTTCGACGGATCGCCTGGTGCTTCTGTCATCAAACGTTCGGCAAGTGTTCGGGACGCTTCGACAAACGTCGGATCATTCATCAGGGCCAGCGCCTGCAGGGGGGTGTTGGTTCGTGATCGCTGGACGGTGCAGGTCTCACGAGTCGGCGCATCAAAGACCCGCATATTGGGAGGCGGAGACTGTCGCTTCCAGAATGTGTACAGACTGCGGCGATACAAAGCTGCGCCGCTATCCGGTTGATACGCGCGATCGCTGTCGTAGGTCACGTCCCGCCACAAACCCGCAGGTTGATACGGTTTCACGGATGGACCGCCCCGTTTTTCGACAAGCAGGCCGCTGATCGCCAGAGCATTGTCACGCAGCATTTCGGCATCCATGCGAAACCGCGAACCGCGAGCCAGCAAACGATTGTCGGGGTCACGGGAGTGAAGCTGTGCCGAGCAATTCGAAGACTGGCGATAGGTCGCGGATCGGACAATCACCCGCAGCAGGTGTTTCATGTCCCAGCCGCTGTCGATAAGTTCAATCGCCAGCCAGTCCAGCAGTTTCGGATGGCTGGGCCATGCGCCTTGAGTGCCAAAGTCGTCGACAGTCCGCACGATGCCGGTGCCGAACAACAGTTGCCACAGCCGATTGACTGTGACCCGGGCTGTCAGCGGATGTGACGGAGCAACGAGCCACTGCGCCAGATCCAGACGATTCACCGAACGGATAGCCGAACCGTCCTTGTTACGCGGGGGCGAATTCTCAGTCCGTCCCGCAGCCAGAAATGCGGGGACGCCAGCGGCAACCTCTTCGCCATGTTGATCATACTCGCCGCGGAGCAGCAGGAATGCGGGACGTGGCTTGTCTGCTTCCTGCATCACCATCGTGGAAGCGACATTCTGCAACACTTGACGCTGTTCGGCGCGGAGTTCTTCAAGCTTTGTGGCCGCGTTGGAAAATCGCTTGTCGGCGTAATTCTGCAGGAACCACGTTCGCAGCTTTCGCTGCTGGATATCGCTGCGTTTTTCGGGCGGCCTGGTGACGATGCCACGTACCAATTGCTCAGTTGCCAGACGGTGAACGTCATCGGCGGACAGTTGGCGATCGTAAAAACGCACGTCGTCGATCAGCCCCGTGTACGAAGCACTGGCCTGGCGACGACCGATTCGCAACGGCTGCTGATTCCGAATCGTCCCCGTCAACGTGTCCTGCGCAACTTCGACGGGCTGAGGTTGACCATCCAGATAGATTTTCGCACCCGCCGCTTTGCCCGATCCGTCGTAGCAGACCATCAGATGTTGCCACTGTCGCATCGCCAGCGATGATGCTGTCGAGATCCGGATCGCGTTTCGATTCCAGCGATGGACGAGATTGACGATGGCTTTGCCTTTTCGCAGCGTGACATCAAACCCACGCATATCCTGGGCGTCGTTCATCTTCGAAATCACACAGCCGGCCGCTTCGGGCCGAATCCATGCTCCAAATGAAAACGCGTCGCCGTGATCGAAGTCCACGCCATTGGCGATACTGATGCAGGCAGCGCCGTCGAACTTTGCAGCTTTGCCGAGCATCCCGTCGACGATACTGACGGAGCCAGTCACAGATTCGTCCGCAAGTTCGTCGTCCAACGCAAAATGCGCCACAAGGCCGGCCGTCACTGCCCTGGGCAGGCCTGCAACAGCCGTCGTTTCCCAGGTCGACTGTGCGTCGTCGAGTTCCTTCTGAATCGCAGCGAATTCCTGCTGAGCTGCCGCGATCTGGCCGGGTAACTGATCAAGTCGACCCTGCTGCTCAGGCGTCGGCGCTTTCAGCAGTGGTGCCGCATTACCGCTGCTGCCGCTTAACCCTCGTTCAGGCACATTGTTGAAAAACGAAAAGAAACGATAGAAGTCCTTCTGCGAAATCGGATCGTACTTGTGGTCGTGGCAGCGTGCGCAGCCGACGGTCAGCCCCATCCACACGGTGGCCGTCGTGTCAACTCGGTCAACGACATATTCCACACGAAACTCTTCCTCGATGATGCCGGTTTCGTTGTTCACCATGTGATTGCGGTTGAAACCCGTGGCGATTTTCTGTTCCATGGTGGATTCCGGCAGCAGGTCCCCGGCGAGTTGTTCGATGGTGAACCGATCAAATGGCATGTTGCTGTTGAAAGCATCGATGACCCAGTCGCGCCACAGCCACATCGTGCGATCGTTGTCCGTGAAATATCCGTTGGTGTCGGCATAGCGCGCGGCGTCCAGCCAGCCAGGGGCCATCCGTTCGCCGTAGCGCGGCGACGCCAGCAAGCGATCCACCAGGTTCTGGTAAGCGGCTTCGTGATCGTCGCTGGAATCACGTTCAAAGGCGTCGATTTCCTTGAGCGTGGGCGGCAATCCGGTCAGATCCAACGTGACTCGGCGAATCAACGTCGCGTTGTCGGCTGCACCAGACGGATCCAGTCCATGGCGCTCCAGATTGTTAAGCACAAACCGGTCAATTGGGTTCATCGGCCAGGCTTCGTGTTTCACTGAGGGAAGCGACGGACGACGTGGCGGAATGAACGACCAGTGCTGTTGATACTCCGCCCCATTCTTAATCCACTGACGGAGGATTTCGATTTCTTCGGAACTGAGCGTTAAGCCGGAGTCGACCGGCGGCATGCGTTCATCGTCGTCAAGGGACGCGACGCGCCCGATCAGTTCGCTGGCTGCCGGGTTCCCCGGCTCGATCACCCGATGACCGCTACGGTCCTTTGTTGCGTTCTGCCTGTCATCCAGACGAAGCTGCGATTCACGAGCGGCCGCATCCGGTCCGTGGCAGCGAAAGCACTTGTCCGCCAGAATCGGACGCACGTCGCGATTGTATTGCACGTCCTGAGCGGGTGCTTCGGCGACGATCGTAGACATCAGAACGCACGAAAGAAGCAGAAGTGGGTCGGGAGTCTTTTTCGGGCAATAACTCATCTATTCTGACCGTCGTTAATCCGAAAAAGACTCCCGACCCTTTCGCTACCCCAGACACAACGAAATTATTGTACTTAACGGTTTGGTCGATTTCCTGTCCCTGCACCGACAATCGCGGGGGGCGATGCCCACGCGGTTAAACGAGCGCCGATGGATTGACACCTGGTTCTGGCAAATTCGTCGACAACAGATCAGCGACGTTTCCGCCACTTATTCGTTATCTCTAACCACGACGGGCCACCATTCGCTGGCAGCTTTTGCAACAGCGGCGTGCGTTCAATGACCTGTTCGAAGAGCGTGACGATCGCCTCGCCCATCTGCCACATGGCATGTCGGAAGTCCGCCTGATCTGCCAGCTCAACCATTTCCGAATAACTCAGCCCGCCGGTTTGCACGCTGAGTTCACGGCTGCAGTTCCAGTGCTGTCCGGTCTTCTTCAGGGCGTACAGCTTCAACAGACGTGCGTTGCGGATCTTCTGATAGCGGCGGTTTTCCTGCAGCACAGCGTTCAGCAGTGGGGCAAGGTGCGGTGACCACGCGTTTGAAAAATGGGCTGCCAGTTCGCCTTGCGGTTTTGAGGCTCGCATGTAGTGCAGCTGAATGGGTTCGACCGGCGTTTCGGCCAGGTCACTCAACAGTGCCGACCAGTTCAGATGCAGTTCACTGGCACCGATCTCATGCAACGAAACCAGATCCTGGATCGGCCGATTCTGTGGCGTGTATTTCCCATTCAACAAATTCAGATCGATCCCCGGCTGCACCGATTTGATCAGACTGTCGCCGACAATGTGAGCCATCCAGCCAAACAGATACGCCAGCTGTCGCCCACCTGGCCCGAACAGTTCGAACGCGTCCTGCACCACTGCCGCGCAATAATCGGGCAGATGATCCCACGGAACTATGTGTTCACGCTCAGCCGACGTCCAGCCGAACACCAGATGAGAGCGACCGTAGAAAAGTTGATGGATGTCGCGTGGCCGGTACGATTTTCCGTCAAATTCAAGTGACCACGGGCGGACAGCACCACCGGTCAGCGGGCTTTGCGGAAGAGGGGCCGTGCCGTAGCCGACGTCCTGCCCGGTATCCACACAGACAGCTTCCGGCATCGTCTGAATGTCAC
>JAPYTO010000358.1 GCA_029941865.1 Fuerstiella sp.
ATGATTGTTTCACCGCCAGAGAGCAGTCTGGTTCAATCACGATGAACGTTGTTGTTTTAAGCTGTAATCATCATCACGCCGGACTTGAAGTCCGCGAGAAGCTGGCTTTTGCTTCAGAAGAACAGTTGATGCGGGCGTACGCGCAGTGGCAACAACAGCATCCGAAATCTGAACTTGTCGTACTTTCGACCTGCAACCGTGTTGAAATCTACGCGGCGTCGGACGAAGACTCCGTCGAACTATCGAGTCAGCAGATCACCGATTTCGTGTCATTGTTCCACAATCTTCCGTCTGACGAATTTACCAGTTCTGTTTTGTATCATCACGGTGAGGCGGCCGTCGAACATCTGTTTGAAGTCGTCTGCAGCCTTGACAGCATGGTGTTGGGGGAACCTCAGATCGTACAGCAGGTCAAGGAAGCCTATCGGATTGCTCAGGAAAACAGTTCGTGCGGTCTGCTGACAAACACTTTGTTTCAGCAGGCACTCTCGGTCTCGGCCAAGGTGCGCACAAACACGAAACTGTCAGAAGGCCGAGTTTCGATTGCCAGCGTGGCGGTCGGTGATTTCGGCCGCAGCATTTTCAATCGTTTCGACAACAAAGTCGTGCTGGTCATCGGTGCTGGCGAGATGGCCGAGGAAACGCTGCGATATCTTAAGGACGAAGGCGTCAAACGCATTATTGTCGTGAATCGCAATCGCCACCGCGCGGATGCTTTGGCGGCGCAGTTTGGCGGAGTCACCGACGACTTTGAGAATCTGGAGAAGCTGCTGGGCGAGGCGGACGTCGTCGTCAGCACAACGGGCGCCACGGAGACGCTGATTGACCATGATCGATTTGCGAAAGTACGTCAGGCATCCGACCGAAAACCCGTGTTTATCCTGGATCTCGGCGCGCCTCGGGACTTTGCTTCGACAATCAGCCAGATTGATGACAACGTGTTTCTGTACGACATCGATGCGCTGGAAGCGACCTGCGATCGCAACCGACAGCTTCGAGTGTCTGAGGTGCAGCACGCAAAAAAAATCATCAGGCAGCAGACTGATCGATTCATGCACGAGGTCTACCATCGTGCGACGGGACCCGTTATTCAACGGCTGAGGGAGCAGTGGAGCAATATCAGCCGCAGTGAACTGGACCTGTTATGTCGCAGAGAGCCGGACCTGACGGATTCACAGCGAGCCGCCATCGAAAAGACGATTCATCGCATCGTTAATAAACTGCTTCATCCACCGCTGGAGACACTGAAAGATGAAGCCAAAGTCGGCACTCCACATGGACTGCTGGATGCGATTCGACAGCTGTTTCATCTGGGTGAATGACCACGATCGCGTGTTGTCAGAGCCAGGCGATTGTTCAATAGATCACCGGGTTACGCATACCGATTGTTAAGAAAATGCTTACAGGACGGTTATCTGTTTCTCTGAATGGTCCGACAGGGAAGTGCGTCAAACCACCAGGTTGACACGCTGAATCGCTGTGTTTCGCTATGTCGGGTGACCCGACTTACCTGAGCCATGGTTTTGCCAGGAGCTACGGAAATGACCAGAAGATCCGGCTATCAGACATGGAGCAACCTGCTGTTTGCGCACTGGCGTGTGTCGCCGGAAACTCTGCAAACGCTGCTGCCGGACGGGCTGGCAGTCGAGACATTTGACGGTGACGGCTGGCTGGGCATGGTGCCGTTTGCCATGGAAAAGGTGAGACCATGGTGGTTCCCGGCCGTGCCTGGCATTTCATGGTTTCTGGAAACCAATTTGCGTACTTACGTCACTCTGCCGGATGGTCGCAGTGGTGTTTGGTTCTTCAGCCTTGATGCTACAAAACGCATGGCGGTTCGAATTGCCCGAAGATTCTGGCACCTGCCGTACTTTGACGCAGATCTGTCCCTGCATGTTGACGCGGCCGGAATCAAGTACCGGGGGCAGCGATTCGGCCAGCAGAATGCGAGTTATCGAATCGACATGCGACTGGAACGTGACCGGCCGCTGGATGTCGCGGACGAAGGATCGCTGGAGCACTTCCTGCTGGAACGATATGTACTGTTTGCACGCCGCCCCGACGGTCAATTCTGCATGGGGTATGTACGCCACACACCTTACCCGTTCAGCACGCCGCAGGGAGTGACGATTCACCAGACACTTGCTGCCGCAATTGGGTGTCCGATCGAGGCTGATCGCCAACCCGACCATATTGCGTTTTCACCGGGCGTTGACGTTTCTGTGGGAAACATTGAACCCGTCTGAAACGATTTCCTCACGCAAAAGCGGTCTGCAGCATGGCAAGGCTTTTGGGAATGGCCGTCCGTGGGTCTTCCTTGCCTTCAAATTCCAGCGACACATAGCCGCCGTAGTTGTGCTTTCTTAACAACGCGGCAATTCTTGGATAATCAAGATCCAGCGAATACCACATGCCGCCGCCGTAGTAGGTCTTCGCCTGAACCAGCACGGCGTCGTCGGCAATCTGTTCGAGCCGATCGTAGGGATCCTCCAGAAAGTTGCCTGTGTCGAGCGTCGTCCTGAGCCACGGTGAATCAATGGCGCGGACGATTCGCATCACGCCTTCCGCCGTACGACCGAGTCCCCAGTGATTCTCCAGCCCCAGCGTGACACCGCATTTCTGCGCGGTGGGCAGGCACTCGTTAAGTCCGTCGATCACCCACTTGAATCCGTCTTCTTCGGTATAGCCTTCCAGAGTTGGTTCGATGCCGCGATTGGCCATCAATTCGTCAAAGCTGCCGCTCGTTCCCCAGCGTCCCGTGTTCACTCGCATCGTCGGAATGCCCAGCTTGTAGGCGAGTTCGATCGAATTGATGGTCTTCTTCGTGTTGGCCTGTCGGATTTTCGGATCCGGATTGACCCAGCCCTGGTGAGTTGAAAAGCCGCACAGATCAAGACCGTTCACGAAGGCACGCTGCTTCAGCTTCTGAAGCGCTGCGTTGCCAGTATCCGTCATCTGCATTTCGAGGATTTCAACGCCATCAAACCCCCACTCGGCCGCCAGGTCGATGCACGTTTCAATTGATCTCAGGTCTTTGTTCCTGAACTGCCAGAAAGAATACGTTGACACCGCAAACCGAGTTCGACGCCCGGATACATTCGCTGCGGCTGCGCTGCCCCAAAGCTGCTGCGGCAACAAACCGGCAGCGACGGCACTGCACAGGAGGCTTCTGCGTGAGATCGAAGTCATTTTCGAGTCCTCTTGATTAGAACAATTTAGAAATTGACAGAACAGGTACTGGCTCGTGGGGGTAGCCGTTCTGCTATTAAAAGACATCAACCGCGGCCATGAGTCAGCGAGAATCGCTGCTAGCGAGCCGCAGGCAATTTGGCACAGACAACTCGACCGGAGGCGTTTCGCCCGAACACCCGTCCGTTCAACAGCAACGGCACTGTCCAGCATCGCCCCGACAGGAGTTCGGATCGGGCAAGTTCCTGATAACTGTCCGGACTGGCTTTTGCGACCACCAACTGACCGTCTTCGCTGAGAATAATCAATTTGCCGTCCGCGACCATCAGAGAACCGCAGCCCAGACCACGCTCTTTCCATCGGACTTCACCAGTCCTGAAGTCCATGCATGTCAACGTCACGACACGGCCAAGATTTGAATTGCCGTCCATGCCATACAGGTTTCCTTCAAACAGAATGCTGTTGTTGAAGTGATTCCGCATGCGCTTGCTGACGTAGACTTCCTGCAATTGCAGTTCGGTGGCGTCGGCTGACGCACCGTCAGCCGTCAATCGAAACAGACCGCAGCCAACGTTGTATCCGCTGGAAATGTAAATCATGTCGTCGACAACGATCGGTGTTGTCGAATTCGTGCCGAACGGTGACTTCCATTCCTGGAAAGCAACCAGCGAGCCGTCCGACGCCTTGCTGATGCGTAGCCCATCGCAGTCCAGGCTCGCCAGCAGCAATCTTTCGTTGTGCGAAAAGGCACGGACGGAACCATAGCCAGCTCGATGCTCCTCTGAACGCCAATGCAAATCGCCGGTCAATTTGTCGTAGGCGACCAGTCGTCCGGCCTGGAACAGTACGTGGTCGCCCAGAATGTAGGGCGATGCATTGAAGCCCCATTCGTGCATGTCCACGTCCAGGTCATCCTGCAGGTTTCGCTGCCAGACCATGTCACCTGTTTCACGACGCAGGCAATGCAGACGACCGTCAACACTTAATGTGTAAACCAGATCGCCGTGTACCGTCGGCGTGGCGCCGGGGCCGCCGTCGTAAAGGTTAGCGTTCAACTCTGCGGGATATTGATGTGACCAGATTTCCTCGCCGGTCTCTTCCTGCAGGCACCAAATCGTTTCCTGACCGTCTGTGTGCCCCATCGTGTAAATTCGACCGTCAGCCACACAGATGGACGAAAAGCCAGTACCGACTTCCCTTGTCCAGACCTGGGACAGACCACCATCGGGCCAGTCTGTTGACCACCCGGTTTCCTGTGATATCCCATCAAGTCGCGGGCCCATCCATTGAGCCCAGTCCGCCGCGGATGTCTGGTCGAAAGGCAGAAGGACACATAGCACGAGGCCAGCGGCTACAGTGTGTGTTCTAAGAAGCTGACTCATTCAGATTGATCTTCCCAAAGAAAATGGGACGTCGCCTGGCTAGCAGGCTGTCCGGATACGTCGATTCTTGTGAGCGGCACGGCGCTAGCCGCCGGTTATCGGCAGTGTTTTCACCCGCGGCTAGCGCCTTGCCGCTCACTGTGTCAGGTGACCGGACAGTCTGCTAGCCACCGCCGGGGGTCAGGCCAGGGGACGTCCGAATAACGAATCCCCCCTGCTGTTGAGTTTCAAAACGGAATCAGCGGCAACGTGTCTGTCCACAGGAAAGTGTAGCCGACCGTCATTCGTCGTCCAGCACGCCGTCGTCACCGGAAGTCTGTGTGTGACTACTGTCCTGGCTGGCAGACGATTCGTTGCCTCGCCCATCCAGAAACGCCTGCAGCAGAATATGAGCCGCCAGTTTGTCGATGCGCGACTTGCGCTGCTTCTTTGTGAGTGCTGACTGCAGCATGAGTGCTTCGGCTTTAACACTGCTGAAACGCTCATCCTGAAATTCCACCGGCAGCGACGTCACTCTTGACAGCCATGCGCCATACCGGCGAGCTTCGCGCGACTTTTTGCTTTCATCACCGCTCATGTGAACCGGCAGTCCCACAACAAGACCAACGCTTTCATATTCGTCGGCAACGCTGCGGAAAAAATACTCGTCTGCCTGTTGCCCGTTTCGTTGATAGTTGTGCAGCGGACTGGCAATTTGTTGAAACATGTCGCTGACAGCCACACCGACTCGCTTTGTGCCGTAGTCAATTCCCAGGATACGCCCCCTGGGCGGGATTTTCACTGAAGAGTCTTCTGCGCGCGGTTCGTTCATTTTTGGGTGTCTGGAAAATCAAACGCTGGCATGTATTCGAATTCGACGTTTGTTATCAGATTGCGCGACGATTGTCAGGCGGTATTGCCTGACGATAAGTCCTTTACAACGGCGGCGGCTGGGGGAAATAGAACGCTACTGGTGGCGGGCCACTTCCGTTCGCTGCGGGTATGTAACCAGGGCGTGGCGGCTCTCACTCATCGGCCAACTTTTTGACAGGATTCACAGGATCATCAGGATTTTGCGTTGGTGTTTATCCTGTCGATCCTGTGAATCCTGTCGGAGTTTCCCTTCTTGTTGTTGATGTCTGTCTGCCGTCGGGCTCTGGAAAACGTTCTCACCGACAGACCCCTAATTCGTCGGACGCACTCTGGGACCCGTCGATTGGCCGATGAGGCGTGTCTTCTGTCTGCAACGACGCTAAACTACAGCGAAATACGCTGAACTGTGGTTCCGTCGAATGTTATTTCCTTTGCGAGAGTCGCCTTCCCACCAGCCCGACGACCACATCTGTTTCAAAACTGCCTGGTGCGCGGTCAAGTCCAGGAATCGGTGTTGTTCCGTAGCCGAACTCGCCAGAGTTTGGAGGTCTTTCTGTATGTCGTCCAAAGTCGGGCGACTTCGGCTGCCCCCAATTCAAGACAGTGACAAAGCACTGGTCGTCCTTCCGATCTTCTCACCTCAATGCTGCCCCA
>JAPYTO010000359.1 GCA_029941865.1 Fuerstiella sp.
AATCAAGAGCAGTTTTTCACTCAGCGGCGAGGACTGACCGGACGCCAGTCCGGTGGGCGAGCGCTATTCGCGTACTTCATTAGGTATCTAAGTCACGGCGGTCTTTTTCCCCGCCGGCAATTCGGCGGAATCTTAGGACGCAGGCGATGCATCGTCCTCAGCAGCTTGCGTTCGACCTTAACTCGCGTCTGTGAGGTTGACCTCTGCAGTTAAGGACTGCGTTCAGTCAATCGCGTCGATGCACGCCAGGATACTGAAGCGTGATGCCGTTGCATCGCCTGAAAGGGGTGACAGGATTTGAACTCGCTAAACGGTTCCCAATCAAGACGTTACGGAACGCGATGGTCTAAGACGCCGAGACTCAGGCATTCGTTTGAACCGCAAGAAGAGATGAGAAAATAGCGTAAACTGTTGCTACTCAACGAGAAACAGCCCGCCGCGAATCAACGCGACGAGCTGATTTGATTTCAAGTCGTGGCGACGGGATTTGAACTGCGTCCAAATACGTTCGTTTCTCGACCATCGCGACGTAACCCGTGCGGTAACCGCAAAACGGCCAGTTGTTTGAGCGCACGTTTCCGAAGAACTCATCTCGTCAATCAAGACTATCATCAAGCCCTGGGCGACGTTTCAAATGGGACACCGCATTGGGCCCAAGCTCAGGCGGTTCTCAACCCCGGAAGCGGAAACGGTTTCGAAGGCTGAGAGACGAACATCGGTCGACAAAGATCGAGTTCACTGGCATCTGCTTGTCCGCTAAAACCCATCGTCGAGTGTAGTCAAGGTGATGCACTCGCGATTTGTGCAGGGCGCTCATGAGGGCGTGTCCGCAGTCCTGAGCAGTTCGTGCGGCTCTGTTTCATCAATCCGTTGTTGCGACCTACGCCAGAATCTCCTTAATCACGTGGCCGTGGACGTCGGTCAGCCGCCGGTCGAGTCCGTTGTGATACCAGGTGAGTTTTTCATGCTCGAAGCCGAGCAGGTGCAGGGCTGAAGCGTAGAAGTCCCAGACCGTCGACGGATTCAGTTCGGCTCGGCGGCCGAATTCGTCGGTGGCACCATAGCTGACACCACCTTTCACGCCGGCTCCCATCATCCAGCAGGTAAAGCCGTCCGGGTTGTGATCGCGACCGGCCGTGCCCGCCTGATGCGTTGGCATGCGGCCAAACTCGGTGGTCCACAGGACGAGCGTGTCATCCAGCAGACCGGATTGTTTCAGGTCCGTCAGCAGTGCCGCGGTGGGCTGGTCGAAGATCGGGCAGTGTCGTTCGTAATCCGGCTTGAGCGTCTTATGAGCATCCCAGTTAAGCAGGCCGTCCACGCCGGAAGCGCGCGATGAGCAGTACAGGTTCACGTAACGGACATCGCGTTCAAGCAGTCGTCGAGCCAGCAGGCAGTTGCGGGCATAGGCGGCTTTGAGCGAGTTTTCGTCTTTCGTTCCGTACAGCTTGTGGGTCGCAGCTGATTCTCGGGAAAGATCGGAGACTTCCGGAGCGGACAATTGCATGCGGCCCGCGAGTTCATACGCCGAGACGCGAGCCTGCAGATCACTGGCCGCTGGGTTGGCGGCGGCGAAGTCCTGATTCAGCCGAGCCAGCAGTTCGCGCGACGCCGCTTCTTCCCCCGCGGAAATGGAACCGGGCCGAGCCAGATTCCGGATCGGCTTCTGGTCGCTCATCATGATTGCCTGATGCCGAGCCGGAAGAAATCCATTGGACCAGTTGGCCTTACCGTTGGGCGGTTCGCCGCGGACATCGGAGATCGCAACGTACGTCGGCAGGTTTTCGTTCTCGCTGCCGAGGGCGTAACTCAGCCACGCCCCGGCACTGGGAAAACCTTCTGTTGCATTCCCCGTATTCACAAAGATGCAGCCCGGTCCATGCGTGTTGGTCTTGCTCTGCATCGAGTGGACAAACGCGATATCGTCTGCATGCCGAGCCATATTCGGCAGCATCGAAGTGATGTGCTTCCCGCTTTCTCCACTCCGAACAAACGGCCACGGACTCTTCATCAGGTTGCCGTTCTTCCCCTGAAACGAGAGGAAGTCTTCTTCACCAGGCAACGGCTTGCCGTGATACTTCTCCAACGAAGGCTTGTATTCCCACAAATCTATATGCGATGCCGCGCCGGGACAGAAAATCTGCAACACGCGTTTCGCTTTTGCGGGGTGATGCGTCTGACCTCGTCCCGGCTGCCATGCGGCCTGCTCAGCAGACGCCGTTCCGGACAAAAGGTGCATCAACCCGACGCCGCCAAGCCCGGTGTGGACGTTGCCCAGAAATCTTCGGCGGGTGAGGTCGGTGAGGTCGTTCATAATGTTTCCTGCCCGTAGCACAGGCAGCCTGCCTGTATTTTCTTTCCTGATCCAGCGGTGGTTAACGCACGTGAATCAACTCGCTGGTATTCAGAAGGACGCGACACAGTGCGGCCAGACCGTGGTGGCTGATTAACTCGTGACACGCGTCGATCTCGTCATTGGTTGCCGAACGCGAATAACAAAGCTGGTAGGCGTGGTTCACTTGCGCAGCGATGTCGTCACTCGCATCTCGTTTCAATCGCTCGGCCAGCGCGGCGGCCATGTCGAGCGTGAAGCTGTGGTTAAACATTGTCAGTGCCTGCAGCGGCGTCGTGGTCGCGGCTCGTTTGGGAGTCGAGAACGCGCAGTCCGGCTGGTCGAATTCAGTCATCAGATCGACCACTGTAGCGCGGGCGTTCTGATGATAAACGGCACGGCGGTATGTCTCGGCACCATGTTTGTCGAGCGGCACGTACGTGCAGACGTTGTCCTGCATGAAATGGTAGAGCCGGAACCCGGGACCTCCCTGTTTCGTGTCGAGCTTACCGGCGACATGCAGCATCGTGTCACGGACTTCCTCCGCGGACAACCGTCGCGGTGGGAATCGCCACAACAACCGCGAGTCCCCATCGACCATGGCCGCTTCTTCACGAAAAGCCGATGACTGCCGGTAAGTCTCTGACATCATGATCAATCGATGCATCTGCTTGATGCGCCAGCCATTTTCTTTCAGCTTGATCGTCAGAAAATCGAGCAGTTCCGGGTGCGTCGGTCGCCCACCCATGTAACCCAGGTCGCTGGGAGTATCGACGATGCCGGTTCCGAAGTGGTAGTGCCACAAACGATTGGCCAGCACACGTGGCGTCAACGGGTTGTCGGGATGAACCAGCCAGTCGGCCAGTGCCAGTCGGCGTTCCGATTCCGGAGTGTCGGCCGAGAGGCGATAATTCGCGTTTGTGCGATCCGCCAGGACCTGCAGACTCGCCGGAACAACCGCATCCCCTTTCCTCTGCGGACTACCACCAACGAACACGTGAAACGGCCCCTTCGCGTCGTCGGCCACTCGACGCCCCATCCAGACCGACGGCAAAGCGGGAACCATTGCAATCTGCCCCTTTACAGACGCGAGTTCCTTTGCGAAACGTCGCTTCTCGTCGCGGTCCTCTGCCGTTGTTTCCAGTTTCAGCAGTCGATGATTCACAAATGCCGGTTGAAGAATCGGCTTGCGATCTTTACCACTCGCAACCACCTGCCATGTCTGCCCGTCTGTGGAAACTTCAATCCGATACTCGGCCACGAAGTTGAATTTGCTCTGTTCCGACGTCGTCTCACCACGAGCGCTGGAGAACACAACTCGATCAATCGAAGTTGGCTGGGCCAGTTCAATCGTCAGGTCCTGGGCCGCGGCAATGAACCGGGCTCCCGTCTTTCCATCAATGGCATGTTGTGGTCCGTATGCTCCGGGAAAGTCTTCAATCTTCCTCGCCCGTCCCGATGCTTTGCCACCATTTCGGTCGAGAGCAACATTCGTTGAGTCGTTGCCGACCGACCACACTTCAAACTCGTCGATCCGAAACCCTGTGGACGCGTTCGGATTGTCGTCCCGCGCTTCGCACACCAGCCGGACGAATTTCGCTGTGACGGGTGTAAAGCGGTCTTCTGTTCCTGTGCGATCGACAGTCTCGCGAGTCCATTGCGATTCGTAACTGGCCAGCTTCTGCTGCGCCCGTTTCAGAACATGGGCTGACAGGTCGCCCAACGTCTTTTCGAGTTCGGCCTTGCGTTGATGCAGTGGTTTTAGCTTCGCCGACCGCTCAGCGTGCGCTTTCGGGGTCGCCAGTTTCACAGAACCGTGGCGAATTCCCGAGAAGGTCGCATACAGCCCGTAGTAGTCTTCCTGGGTGACAGGATCAAATTTATGGTCGTGGCACCTTGCACATCCGATCGTCATTCCCAGAAATGCCTCACTGGTGGCGCGAATAATTTCATCGAGCGTATTGGCTCGAATCTGAGCCGCCGCAACGGGATCCTTGTTCCCCACATCATCAAAGGGTCCGGCGACCAGAAACGCTGAACTCACCGCGACTTCAGGATCATCTTTTCCAAATACGTCGCCGGCGATGTGTTCCCGAATAAACTGGTCAAACGGCTTGTCATCATGGATCGACTGAATCACGTAGTCGCGAAACGGCCACAGGTCGTTGATGATGTCATTTCGCTCGTACCCGATGCTTTCACCAAAGCGGACCACGTCCAGCCAGTGTCGGCCCCAACGCTCGCCGTAATGTGGTGACGCCAACAGACGGTCAATCAGCCCTTTATAAGCCATTGGATCGGGGTCAGTGACGAACGCTTCGACTTCTGCGGGTGTCGGCGGTAAGCCGATCAGATCGTACGTCGCGCGGCGGATCAGCGTGCGCCGATCGGCCGGTGGGTTCAACTCAAGATCGTGCTCGGTCAACTTCGCGCGAATGAAATCGTCCACCGAGGTGGACTCTGGTGCAGTCGCTGAAATTCTCAACGGTTGCAGCGACCACCAGGACGCATCCGCCCTGGACTTTTCTCTAACAACGACGCCGTCCGGCCATTCCGCACCCTCCGAAATCCAGCGGCGAATCAGTGCCACCTTGTCGTCAGAAAGAGGAGGCGCGTCTTTGGGCATTTCCGGGGGGTTGCCATCCTGTGAGGTAACAAGTTGAAGTAGATAGCTGTCGTCCGGGTCGCCAGTGTTGACGTACTCGTTCGATTTCAGATCGCCGAATGTGGCCAGCGATATTTCGCCTTTCCTATTTCCCGCCGAGTGACACCGCAAGCAATGTTCCGCCAGAATTGGGGCGACCTGCGTTTTAAATTCGACACGTTCCTCAGCGGCGCTGGCGTACCGAGCACAACTGAGGACCAACAGTAAAAAGGCGAATCGTTGGGTATTCACGACATTTCTCTCGATGACTCAGTTAGACGACGACTTTACTTATTCGGCTGGCAGTCTGTCCGGATACGTCTGTTCCTGTGAGCGGCAAGGCGCTAGTGCTTTGTTACTGTCAAAAAGTGGGGTAAGCATCCTGCTTGCCGTGTGTTTCTCCTGATGATTCGCAAACTGGAAGCTTACGCCACGAATCTGCAACCCGAAGATTTAACTGTGGCAAGGCGCTAGCCGCCGGTTATTGGCTGTGATTTCACCCGCGGCTAGCGACTTGCGGCTCAGTGATTCAGGTATCCGGACAGCCTCCCATGGACATTGCTGTGACGACTTGAGGCGGTTCAAGAAACGCCTCTGCTGCATCCGCTTCGATATCTTTCTTCGTAAACAGATCCTGCTCCAACGCTGCGGCCGACTGATTAATGTGAACTCGCATGGCCGCGGCTGCCTTGTCAGGATCGCCAGATGTTCCGAGTTCTTTTCCATTTTGGCGTAGTTGTTCCGCGTCGTGCAGCGACGATGTCGCGCATCACAAAGCATGCGATACAGAATGCCGTAACGGCCGATCTCGTACGCCAGACGTTTGTTGCCACAACGCGATGCGATCAACTCGTGTAACGCCAAATCCAGCCGGCGATTTTCCGCCGACCATTTCTGACTTCGAGGTGCATCAACGAGCCTGCTCAGATATTTTATACGATCAATTGCCGTGTGTCAAAACGACACCGCGACGATCATTGATGGCTCAGAACGCATGCTGATGTGCGCAGGAAAAGGGGGTCAGGTACAATAGTGTTCGGCACAAGAGATGCGGTCGGAAATTGTCGGGTATTGTTTTCCTG
>JAPYTO010000360.1 GCA_029941865.1 Fuerstiella sp.
TTCGGCCCGTCCTGCGGCATCTCCAGTCCCTCGACATCGTGCCGCAGAATCGCCAGCAGCCGACTTTTCGCAGGTTTACCCGGTACAATAATCGGACCGCCATCGCCACCTTTCAGCAACGCTTCTCTGTGGTCGACCGCCAGTTCGCCCTCAGCTGTGTCCGCGCTGTTGTGGCACTCGTAACAGTGTTCAACCAGCACGGGGCGGATACGCGACTCGAAGAAACCAATCTGGTCCTGCGATAGCTCAGCAGCTGTCGCTGACATTGTCATCAGAAGACACAGGGCGATACCGCCTGCCAGATCCCTCAAGGCCCCAGCACTTCGGCTCTTGTGGTAATGGCAAGTCATCCGATTAGCTGGCCAGGAAAACGCGTTCTGAGACATATCATCCCATCCATTCGTCGGTTCAGGTCAAACTCCGCGCCAATCCAGGATAGCGCGACGATGACGTTAGACGCGAATGCCAGCTATGTCAATGCGCCGACGTTTCACCCGAATCGGCATGGGCCTTTCCATGCAGCAAGCTACTTCGCATCGGCCAGTTTCCACAGCCTTACCGGGTCGTCCCTCCCTGCACTGGCCAACGTACTGCCATCCGGTGAAAAGGTGAGAGCGGTGATTCCACTTCTGTGTCCGACCAGAGTTGTTCGTTCTTTCGCTGCCTTGACGTCCCACAATTTGATGGTCTCGTCACCGCTGCCCGTCGCCAGTGTCTGCCCGTCTGGTGAGAACGCCACGCAGTAGATCGAGCCGTGATGTCCGTTGAGAGTCGCCATTCGTTCTCTGGTCGCCACGCTCCACAGTCGCACCGTCCAGTCTCCGCTGCCGGTGGCTATGGTGCTGCCGTCGGGTGAGACTGCCACACTCAGGATTTCCTCGTCGTGTGCTTCAATACTGCCGAGTTCAACGCCGGTCATCACGTTCCAGAATTTCATTGTTCTGTCCCAGCCGACAGAGATGAGAGTTTCGCCGTCGGCTGCGTAAGCCAGGGACCAGACCGCATCGGTGTGTCCTCTGAGAACGGCACGCTCTGTGCCGTCTGCGGAGTCCCACAGTCTGATGGTCTGATCGGCACTCGCGGTGGCGAAGGTTTTTCCGTCGGGTGAAAAGACGACACAGGTGACTTTGCTGGTGTGTCCTGCCAGGTCGCTTCTCAGTTTTCCTGCAGCCACGTCCCACAGAACCAATTTGACCGTCCGTCGCAGGTCGCCATCCTGCTCAAATTCCGTGCCGCCAACACACGCCAACAGCTGGCCGTTCGGCGAGAAAGCGACATCGCAACAGTTGTTTCGGAACGACTCTGGCGCCGGCTGTATCGCATTGCCGCTTGAGACATCCCTCAGTGTTATGTTTCCGCCCCATGTTCCCAGCGCCAGCGTCTGACCGTCAGGCGAATAATCCAGTGCGAGTGCGGAATTGCGTCCGACGTAATCTGACAGCACCTGCGCCTTGACGTCAGATTCGGCGACCGGTTTGTCCGCTGCCGGGTAGTGCGCGGCGTCCAGCGAAACGCTCACCAGCATCCGATCGTTCCGCGCGATCACGTGCCTGTTGGCGTAGGCCGGGTGTGCCCATGCGACGGGCCCCTGTGCCCGGTACGCAGCGGTGGGCTCAACCAGCAGGGCTCGGCCGGTTTCCTCATAACCAGCGGGCGTCAGCCGGGCCGAGATCAGCTGTCCTCGTTGATTGAAGAGGAACACCTGACGGCCATTCGGTGTGAGATGGGCGTGGCCGAGGGCGCTGCTGCCCGCCACTTCGGTTGTTCTCCACACTTCGTCGCCGGTGTTCGCATCCAGGCAGCACAGCCCGCCGACATTGTCGATGGAACAAAAATAGTCGTCATCCACCATGATCGGTGTCGACATCGTGGTTGTTGGTCGTGTTCGTGTCGTCCAGAGGACGGATGCTGCCGGCGTCGTGGCGTCGAGTTGCAGCATCCTGGAGCCTCGATTCCACGCCATCACAAACAACAATCGATCTTTGTGCAGAACAGGCGTGGCCACAACCTGAGCGGCGTCGAACGTGGTCTTCCACTCCTCTTTCCAGTAGACCTCGCCGTTGGTTGGATTCAGCGACACGATATTGTCGGCTGTCCAGACAATGGCCTGGCGACATCCGCCTCTGTCAATCACGATGGGTGCGCTGTACGCGGGCTCATCACTGAGTGATCTCCAGCGTTCTTCGCCGCTGACCAGGTCAAAGGCAATGACGCTGGCATCCGGCTGGCCGCCGATGCACACGATCACCAGGTCGCCTTCCACCAGTGGGGCAACGCCGGCTCCGTATTGCGGAACTGCTGCGTCGTAGTCCTGCTGCAAATCCTTTTTCCAGAACAGATCTCCCGTGGCTGCATCCAGACAACAGAAATCGCCCTGCGTACCCAGCGTGTAGACTCGGCCGTCATGAACCGTCGGTGATGCGCGCGGTCCATTTCCGTATTCCATGTTTTCGTAGTCAACAGGATACGAGTGTGTCCAGACGGGTTTTCCGGTCACCTCCTCAAAACACAACACCCGTTCGACTTCCGGGTTAAAAACCTGGTCTGTGACGAACACACTTCCGTCTGACACCACCGGCCCGGAGTAACCGCGGCCAACTTTCGCCCGCCAACGAACCTTCAGAGCGCCCGGTGGAATGGCGTTGACGATTCCGGTCTCCCGCCACACTCCATCACGATTCGGCCCCCGCCACTGAGGCCAGTCGTCGGCCCGCAGTTCCAGCGTGAAGTACGCCACAACGATCAAAGTGCCAATCAACGTCAACCGAGAAACCGGAAAGAGAATTGATATCATCACACCACCGTCTGCGCAGAAAATAATCAGGAATCAGCAAAGCCTCTTCACGCGAAACAACCTTGACTTCGTGAGGCCGCGACAAGGGCAGTCGTCGACGACTCTGAACGCAGGTGAACGCCGACGGTTGAGCCGAGACTGGCGTGTACTGCGATCAAACGTCCAGGATCCCGCCACCTCATCAGGCCCCCGGCACTGTTGGCAGCAGCGAAGCAAAGGTCCTGTCAAAGCCGCCTCCAGTCAGTGTACCGCTGAGAACAATGGCATCGGCGGAAAAATCGTCGACCCACTCTCCACCTTGAATTTCACAATCGTCGATCAGAAAACCTTTGCGTCGTAAAATATCGATCGCGCCCGCATGCCGCCAGACAATGCCGTGTGCCGACACGTACAACAACGTGCGACGCGGCCGGGCGTTGTCATTTTTTAACCCGATCAACACCGCGTCGTTCAGTTCTTCAGCGACGCCGGAACGTTGAATTCCGATCTCCGTGTAGGTGAAAGCCAGAGTCTCGTCAGACGTCATCGTACGCAGAATCTGCTGCACGGCCGCAGGCGGTAGTTTCTCTGGACTCGCCTGCCCGTCGACACGCGCGGCAAGGCGTTCATGAAACGTTCTGTCAAGCAGAGCCAGGGCCTCGTCCGGTGTGCGACGAAAATAGGCAGCGGTTTCGAGTAGCAGGTCCTGAATGTGTTTGTCGCAGGCATCCGTGGCCACAGCACACTTCATCAAGGCTGCAAGGTACTCGTCCGTCGCCGGAGCCATCGGATCCAGGCTGGGCGGTTCGAAGCCTGCTTCGCTGGAATGTTGCTTAAGTTCGTTGAGTACCACCGTCCGCCTGTCGAGCGGTACGTTATTCATCAGGGGCGTGTCGGACACCAGAATCAAAGCCGCATCGGCAGGCACGTTGATCACAGCAGTCAGAAAGCCGTAGACGGACGTCAGCGATTGCTCTGCCTGTTGCTCCAGCGATGTGTTTTGTGTTTGTCCTGACAGACTCAGTTTCAGGTCGAAGCGGGCCTCAAGATCATCCTGCCATTTGATCCGAGCTTCGTCAGCCCCATGAATGTACTGGCCGTAAAAGCTCTCCAGCCTTGTCGCGATCTGCTCACGCTGTACACGGGATAATAAGGCAGGATCCTCAATTCGCAGACCGGCGGAGCGGTGTCCGGCAATACAGCGATACAAATAGATGCGGTCATATTCACTGCGGAGTGGCAACGAAGTGATTTCGCGCAGGGCTTGACTGAGTGAATCCCGCGACACCGGAAACTGATGCAATAACTCTGTCAGTTCTGTCCCGAAGATCCATGCCGTGTCGCGTTGACGGAATCCCGGGCCGTAAATATTTGAAACCTCGGCACCAATCACCGTCACGACATCATGTAGTACGGCAACCGCCTGTCGGTCGACCATATTTTCGACCACGTGCTGCGCACCGCGACGACCGAGCTCCGAGGCCAGCCACCATGCGCCCAATGTCACGGGGTTCATGCCTGCAGCCATGCGGCCAACATAGGCACCTCGAGTCACGTATTTCAGCCAGGGTGCAACCTGCTGGTAAGTTCCGTACCCTTGAACGGCCTTCTGGATATAACCATACATCTGGTTGATGTTGTAGCGTTTGATGTCGACCGGAAGTTGTTCCAGCAGGACCAGCAAGTGCAGACAGATGCGACTGGCGGACCGAGCCAGATCCTCGAAACTCGTTTCCAGCAGGGGATTGTCGCTCGTTGGCGAGTAAATCCGGGCGACGCGTTGGATGAGCTCCAGAACTTCTGTTCGGATCGTATCAGTATCGACCTTACCGTTGACGCTGTATCCGTTTTGCCGGATTTTCTCGTAGACTCGTTCGGCTTCGGCCTCCAGCAACGTCTGAACTTCTCGGTCTTCCTCCGACAATCGCAGCGTCGTCTGGATGTCATTCGTCGCCGTCGTCTCCGGTGTAGGGTATTCGAGGAATTCCTGAAATCGAACGGTTTGCTGTGCCAATACCCGTTCCCGGTCCGCCAGACGTGACGAAAAAGCCTGCAGTTCCTCGGTTTCGGCCTGCCGCCACGCATCGAACTCTGACCGCTCGTCCGCAGTTTGTGCTTCCGCGGTCTGTGGCTCAGCGCCGCCGGAACGGATAAAGGCGACACTGCTACCGGCCAACGCGGCCCCCAACAGAATGCCGCCAAGCCGGTATTCGTTTTGGTCGTCCGCCAGCACGGCCACCGCAACCACCATGCCTATCCCGACAGTCACCAGAGAAATCGCGATCCAACGCCTTTTTGAATTCATAAATACCTTCCCTGAAACAACTGCTTGCGGCGTGCAGCGTATCCCGGCACTTTTCCTGTGTCTACTTATGACACGTGGGACAGAAGTTCGGGTGAAGTTGCGGGAATGGCGAGAGAACGGCGTGCGTTCGCTGATCGAATAGCTGCGATACGGATTCGCAACCCGTTTCAGCTCATGACTTCTGTCTCGGCAGGTCGGATCTGACGATGCGCTGTGGCCATGGACTCATCAGCCAGCGTCGTATCATACTGTGTCTTCCGGCGGTTCGTCGTCCCAGTCCTCCAGGATTTCTTCGACCAGTTTTCTCACACCTTCATCTTTGGGCCGAACGGCCTGGATCACCTGCAGGGCTTCCGATCCGCCGACTTCCTCAAGCAGTTTCAGGGCCAGCATGGCATCGGCCGACGATTGGCTGAACAACGGCGTCAAGCGGGGTATCAGCGGCGGAACGATGGCGGAGACGGTCTGCACAGCCTGCTGCACCAGGGCCTCATCATCAGACTTGAATGCGGACAGCAGGCGTTCTGTCGAAATGCGATCCTCGCCCAGCTTCCAGCAGGCAAACATGGCGGCCACTGCAACGATGGGAGCGTCATCATCCACGAGATCGCGCAGACTTCCCAGCGCACTCGTGGCCCGCTGTTCACCCAGTTGTATGGCGGCCTGGGCACGCTCGTGTCGATCCTTGCTTCCGAGCGAACGGATCAGTGCCCGCACCGGGGCGGTCACGGCTGTTTCCACGGCATGCCGATGAACTTCGCAAGTTTCTCTGCGCGCCAGACCGCAGGATCGTGGGAGGAGGAATGGCCGCTGGCCTTCATCTTCTTTTCCTTAACCACACCGTTTTTAAACCATTGTCCACCGGAGGCAATGGCGACCACCGGGTCAAACGAGGCCTGAATATTATAAGCCTTGCCCACATTCTGCCAATTCGCAAAGTAGTCGGAACGCACC
>JAPYTO010000361.1 GCA_029941865.1 Fuerstiella sp.
TTTCTTCCAGCAACTTGTCCAGTGCCGCGATGATCGCGTCTTCCTGTTTCTGAGTTTGTTCGTCGGACCGACCGAGGTCCAGACGCCGCTCGACATCCTTCATCAACAGAGAAATCTGATTCATTCCTTCCCCATCCTGACCGCCCAGTTCCTGCTGCATCACTTCCGCAACAATCCGCAGTCGAGCCGGCACGTCCAATGTGTTGTTCAGCAACAGCGACAGGCTGTCCAGCGCCTGCTGCCGCTGCAACAGCTGTGACTGACAGACAGCTCGATAGAACAGCAGTCCTGCCGGGTCGACGACGTTTCCCGGAAGCAATTCAGACAGCAACGGCAGCGCTTCGTCGTAGTAACGGTGTTGCGTCAGCCAGCGAGCACGAAAAAGCCGCAGCTGATTCTGAAACAAAGGCGTCGCGCGGATTCCGTCGAAGATGATACTCTCGACCGGTCCTGCTCCATTCGATTCGCGCAACAATCGCTGTGCGGCAGAATCGGTTGCGGCGAATGAACTCACCACCAGATCAAGCACCTCTTCACCCGACAGACCAGCCAGTGTGGCATCGTCCGCCCACTGCGCGATAACTGTTTCCAGGACGGGCTGTTCCGCCCCCGACGTGGCCAGCCACTGCAACAGTTCTGTCCGAACCTGATCCGCCGGCATTTTCGCAAACGTAACGCGACCGCCGCCTTGTTGGGCACCGGCCTGGCCTGAGACATCCTGAGCAACCGCGAGCCCCGCTGAGAATATCAGACACGCCGTAATCGGAATGAGAGACATCGAGTTCCATCTTCGTTCGTGCTGAGTCATCATCGCTGCTGTTCCATTCGTTTCGCCAGTTCAGCTGCCGATTCTCTCAATCTGTCCTGGCGTACTGCCAATGCTCGCAGGTCAGGCGACAGGTCCTCGTGGTCTTCAGCCGAAACATCCCGCGACAACTCGTGAATCTTTCGAGTCCGACGATTGACTCGCAGTTGTAGTGATCGCAACACTCGGATCTCTGCCATCAGTTGCACCAGCGGTGGCTTTTTCTGGTTTTTTGACTGCTGCTGCTGTTGTTGTCGTTCTTCCGACTTCATTTCTTCCATCTCACGTTGCGTCGCTTCAATCAGTTCCTTCAACGCCTCGATCACGTCCGTCTGCATCGACTGCGTGAATGTCCCGACTTTGGTGTCCTGAAGCCTTGCCGCAACGCTGCCCATATCGAATTCGATATCTTCAACAGCGACCAGAATGGACACCGATGTGCCGTCTTCACGAAGAAGGCCGGTCGTCTGGCTGCATTCCTGAGTCAGGTCAGCCTGTTGCTGACTTAAATCCCGACAAAGGCCGACGGCATTGTCGGCCCAGTCTTCTCGGGATGTTGCCGCCAGATCCAACGTGCCTTCGTGGATCAGAGTCTGCAATGCCAGCATCCTCTGAAACCGAGCCTCCAGCGCGGCCAGAATCATTTCTTTTTCTTCTTCGCGAAGCTGCCGCAGCATTTCCTCCAGTTCATTGGCCGCCTTCTGCAGCTCCGCTATTGCCTGATCCTGCTTGTCGACTGCCTTTTCCCGTTGCTGCTGCTGCAGCTGATCCAGAGCTTCCTGCATCAGCTGGCGCGCCGCTTCCATTTGCTTGCGACCGGGCGTTTGCTCCGGTTGTTCGCCGTCCTGACTCTTCGACGACTCTCCACTTTTCGACTGACTCTGATTCTCCGACTTGCTGTCGGAATCAGATGGCTGACTCTCTCCCTTGCCGTTCTGATCCGATGGTTTTTCATTCGGCTGCCCCTGCGACGGATCGCTGGGATCAGACGACTGTTTGCCGGGTTCTGTGTCGGATTTGTCACCGTCTTTCGGATCGGCGTCCGCATCCTTATCCGGATCGCCTTCCGACTTGTCACCGCCGTCGGACGACTTGTCCTTCGGCTCCCCCGACTTGGTGTCCGAATCTGATTTTTCGTTTTCAGACTGTGCCGCGCCGGCCTCAGCATCGTCGTGCTGTTTCATCTCTTTCAGTATCTTCCCCGCATGGTCTGATGCGCGTTGCTGATCCGGTGCCGCGTTCGACGGCGCCTTCGAATTCTGTGTCACGCCCCGTGCACCGCGCTGCTCTTTGATGTTGTTGTGCACGTTCTTCAGCAGATGATTCAGACGTTCACGGTCTTTCTCTACAGCACTGCGGCGGTCTTCACTTTGCAGCAACTTCAGCAAAGTACGGAGACTGGCGGTCACGCCGACCTGCTTTTCGGCGGCCGGCCCCAATTTACCATCCCTAAGCGACTCTGCGATTTCGTCAAGATTCGCGCTGATGGCCTGTTCGCGTCCCTTGCTGATAGCACGTCGCAATAACTCGGCGCGTTCCGGATCTTCATGACCAAGCATGTCCGCCATCTGAGACAGCAAACGTTCAAAGCGAGAATATCGGCCGCTGACCGCTTCCTGGTCGCGGCGCAGTATTTCCGTGGCAGAGAGAGTCGGTTCGTCGAAGGCGACGGCCGACCCAAACGCAATTGCAGACAGACAGACAAGCATCAGCAGCATACGCGTTTTCGGTCTGTTCAACATCTCGTCTCTCCGAACAGGCGGCGGTGCCAGCCCGTTGTTTATTCAACGATCCTTCGGTTTCTCCATTGTCCGGTACCCTGCCGTCTTCTGTCCAGCGGGATTTCCCCAAACGTTGATTCAGTTCGAAGCGGTTTCAAAACTCTCCGTAACCCGACGCGTAAACGAGGGATGTCTTTGGAATTGCTTCGCTTACAGTCCCTCGCTCACGCTTCGGGTTTCCAAATTTCGTGTAACAGGTGTTTTGAAAATTGCTCTAAAACCCAAGGTCGTTGTTCTGCTCTCGCTTTGTTTCGTTCAGAATTCGCTGCTGTTCTTCAAGGATGTCCTTCAAATCGCGGAGTGCTTCGTGGAATTCCGCCATGTCCCGGACGCTTTCCAGAATGCCCCGGAGTTCGGCGATGACGGACGACACGTCGCGAATTGACACTGCGACCAATTGGGACGCTGCCTTGCCGGACGTCGCGGCCACGCGAAACTCACTGACAGAACGATCCGCCATATTCATCGGCTCTTCCGTAACCGCCAATAAGGGCCGGACAATATCAGTACGCATTGCTTCGGCAAGCTGCTGCGGCGGAATCGCGTTGTTGATCAGCTGAGCGACGATTTCTTCGAAGCTCTCGGCAACCGCTGTCAATTCGTTGCTCTGACGTCGCAGACGATTGCCACAGCGAGTGGCACACGTGGTCAGTCCGATTCGATCTTCGGATTTACTGTTCGCCCCATCATCTTCAACTCGCCGAGCCACGTCTTCGTGAAACTGCAGATCTTCTTTTACGCGCTGGAGTTCCTGAATGACTTCTTCAAACCGCCGCCTCAGATTGATCTCACGACTGTACAACAGAGCCAGCAGTTCTTCGTTGCTGACGATGCGGAAAACGATCGGCTCCGCACGCGTTGCGTTTGGTTTCGGAATTGTGCAGCCGTCTGCGGCCACAACGGCGACGGCCAGAGTTTGACCTTCTGTCAGATCCAGAGGCTGAACAGAGAACTGTTCAGGCTTCGATGCGTCTCCTTCGCCAAGGCGGTATGCTGCGGCCCCCGTGGGGAATACGTTTCGAAACGGCCGTGGCCGCCATTCCGTTTCATCGTCGACAAGGAACTGAAATCCGGCTGACTGCAATCCATAGTCGTCCTGAATTGTACCGGTCATGGGAATCACCGCACGCCGAGTGATTGAGTTGCCGATGCCTTTCGTGCGCGTCCCGATGACCGGTGGTTTGTCAGGGATTCCCCGCACCCGCAGTGACTCCGGGGTGGCAGACGTCACGTCGTCCTCGTCGTGCAGAAAGAATCGCAATGTTGAATTTGACGAAACCGGCAGCGCCAGCGATACCGGATTCTCAGCCTCAGTGGAATCATGATCAGGCAGCGAGGCGACGTCCGTCCCGTCGCCAGCTGGGCCCTCCGGCCGCGACGAAGTTGTCACACGAAACAACGCTTCGATCATCATCCCATCAGGCGACAGCAACGGGCTGTGTTCTCGAAGTTCAATCTGCTGATCGTTGCGAGGTGTAATTGTGCAGGACGACCGGTCGCCAGCCAGTTCAAAACCGTCCGCGACAATACGAACCGATTGCAGCGGCTTGTTGCTGATGGCCTGCAGTCGGAATTCCGTTTCCAGCGGCAACGCAACTTCGCTGCCCTGGATTGGAATCGAAGTCTCCATCTGCTCGTTCCAGCCAGTGTAGGCGGGATACCTGCAATCCAGCTGAATCGTGTCGATGTCCGGAGGCGTCACGGTACGGATATTCAATGGCTGCGGAGTCCTGTAGTCTCCTGCCAGAACTTCAATGGAAACCGGCTCCTGCAACCGCGTGAGAATAAAACGAAACCGGTTGTCCGTCGTCGCCGAGACATACGTGCGGCTGATCGTTCCATCGCTGCGAATCACATCAACTCTGGCTCGCTCCGGCACGACCCATGGCTGTCCGGCAGGCGAATCACCCCAGGGAACAACCATCACCAATTCCAGATCTGCACCGCGAGCATGCAGATGAAAATGGTCATCTCCGTCCCTGCGAAACTCAACACGACGATCACCAGGCTGCGCAACGATAAAGAAATCCAGAGTCGACGTGCGCAGGTGATACGATTCTTCGCACAGCACAAATGCGTTCCACCACCGTTCCAGCGCACCAGGGCGAACGACACTGCAACCAACCAGTGACAGCAACAGCAATCCCGACACAACACCGCGTTTCTTCAGTGGGCCAAAGTCGAAGACATCGTCTGGCTGTACGTTGCCAGCGACCGTATTTGCCTGATCCGCCGTGCGTTTCAGCATGCTGCCGACAACCGGACCGATGGCCGGGTAGCCGTGTGCCCCTTCCACTGTCGTGATCAATCGATCCTGAAACTGCGGAAAGTGGCGCTCCAGCAACAGAGCGACGTCAGTATCCCGGATCCGTGAAAACATGGGCACCAGAACGTGTCGTACAATCAACCATACGCCTCCGCCGAGCATCGCTGCCAGCAGAATCGACCTGAGCCCAACCGGCAACTCCAGCTTCTGCAATGCGAACCATCCGGCATCGATCCCCGACGTCAGCCAGAAGACTGCGATGGCAGCGATCAGCACCTGTAACAGCCCGGCAAGAACCGAATACCGTCGGACCTTCAGCCTTAGCGCAGCGATAAGTGACCGCACGGCCGATGGCTGTACGATTAACGTTGTTGGATTGTTGAAGGAGATGTCAGACATAGCTATTTACGACAACCTCACCACGCGTCTGAGTGCCCATTCGAAACCCAGCAGCCCGATCATCACATACATCAGCCATTGTCGATCCCACAGGGTTCGCAGTTGTTCGTCCACGATGACAGGTTCGCTGCGATCCGGCAGCAGGCCTGGCAGCTGTTGTTCAAGTTCGTCGGGACTCAGGTAACGTCCGCCTGTATTTTCGATCAGACCTGTCAACAGACGCACGTCCTGCGATGGATTTTCGGATTCAAGGTTCGGCACGACAACCTCAATATTGGCCTGCAGCACGTCGCTGGATTCCGGTACCGGAACACTGACTCGATAAAGCCCCTGGCGTGCCGGACGAAACGTATTCACAAACTGTCCTGGCCGGCGTGCGTCTCCACGAAGAGCCTCGGGAACCACCACCGGACGGCCGTCTGAATCGACGATGGACACCGGCACGGACTCACGTCTGAGTGGCTGCATCCGGGAATCGTACAACTGTGCCCGTATGGTAACGGCCTGCCCGGGCGAAACTTCGGTTCTGTCCAGCAGCAACAAACCACGCGATCGACCTCGGCTGCGACGCCCCTGACCGACTTCGCGAATCAAGCCTGTCCAGAATCTCTGATAACCTTCTGCACTGATGGCTCGCAGTCGCCAGGTTTCGGCGGACCCGATAAACATTGTGCGACCTTTGCCGTAGAACTGAGACGCCAGAAACGGTGGCTGGCCGTCTCGGGTTTTCGCACGCGGAT
>JAPYTO010000362.1 GCA_029941865.1 Fuerstiella sp.
GCTTCAAGGCCGCCGTCGACAAGACCACCGTCTACGACTTCAACGCAACTCTGCTTCACCTGATGGGACTCGATCACGAGCGACTGACCTATTACCACAACGGACTGGAGCGGCGACTGACCAACGTTCACGGGCACGTTGTGCATGACGTGCTGGTTTAGTCCGGGGCGTTCCAATCCTCTCTCACCCCTCAGGTTGGGGTGACCAGGCACCGCGGAAAACGACCATCATGAAAATGCACTTCGTGCGCACGACGCTGATTTTGTCACAGGTTGTCACGTCATTCTCCATGGCGCTGGCGGATAAGCCAAACCTGATCGTCATCATGGCGGACGATCTGGGCTATGCGGATGTTGGATTCAATGGCTGCAGGGACATTCCTACGCCCCACATCGATTCCATCGCCGAGAATGGCGTGAAGTTCACAAGCGGGTACGTTTTGTACGCAGTGTGTGGCCCGAGCCGCGCTGGTTTTATCACAGGCCGTTATGAGCAAAGATTTGGCTTCGAGCGAAATCCACAATATCGTCCGGACGACCCGAACATGGGGCTTCCAACTGACGAAACGACGATCGCCGGCTCGCTCAGCAAAGTGGGCTATCGTTGCGGAGTCGTCGGCAAATGGCATCTCGGTGCTAATGAGGTGCATCATCCGCTTAAGCGAGGTTTTCACCAATTCTTTGGTCATCTCGGCGGCGACCATCGGTACATGCCCGAAGAACTAACAATCAAAGACAGTGCAGCCGCCACGGACGAAGCCGAAAGCTACCGCACCTGGATCCTGAGCGATCACACGCCGGTAAAGACGACCAGGTATTTGACCGACGAATTTTCCAACGCGGCTGTTAGCTTTGTCAGCAGCAACAAAGACTATCCTTTCTTCCTGTTTCTTTCCTACAACGCGCCACACACACCGTTGCAGGCGACCACGAAGTATATCGATCGTTTTCCAAATATCACAGATAAGAAACGGAAGACTTATGCTGCGATGGTGAGCGCCGTGGACGATGGTGTGGGCCGCGTACTAAGCAAACTGCGAGAATTGAAGCTGGAAGATAACACGCTTGTTTTCTTTCTCTCCGACAACGGTGGCCCAACGACCAGGAACGGTTCCCGGAACACGCCGCTTAAAGGCGACAAGGGCGACGCATGGGAAGGCGGCTACCGAGTGCCTTTTGCCGCCAGGTGGCCGCGCGGTTTGCCAAAGGGTCAAGCCTACAACCAGCCCGTCAGTTCGCTCGATATCTTCGCGACAATCGCGGCACTCAGCGGCGCACCGACCGATCCACAACGCCCGCTCGATGGCGTCAATCTGATACCGTACGTCACTGGAAAGAAAAACGGCCCGCCGCATGAAGCGATCTATCTGCGCATGTTCGATTCACAGAAATTCGCAATCCGCAGCGGTGACCACAAGCTGGTGATTCCGGCACGGAACGTGAAGCCACAGTTGTACGATGTGACCGCAGATGTCAGCGAGTCGACGAATCTCGCGACCGAAAACCCCGAAATCCTCGATGAGCTAAAGCAGAAGCTGGATGCCTGGACGGGCGAACTTGTCGAACCACGTTTTTCCGGGCTGATTCATACTCCCGCGTTTCAAAAAAAACAAAAGAACGCGAATCGGAACTAATCAAGGGGACACGAGGGTGAATTGGCGTGTAAAAAAAATCCGCCAATGCTTTCATCGTCAGTTCTATCCAGGTTAAAGTAGACGAATCAAGGAGCGCAGCGACGCCGCTCCGGAAATGGGATAATCAGAGAAGCGGGCGAACGATGCCGGAACAGCGCTTCGCTCGGTCCGGCCTACTTTTTCGCTCACGCTGCAAAGCTATGATTCAATCATCAGCAATCAAATCACCATCCGAGCGGTAGCTCGAACAAAACCGCCCATGGCGGTCTCGCTCTGTTACCAGGCTGCTACAACGAGAACCGAATAATGTTGACACGCAACAGAATCATAACCACATTCGCCCTGATCGTTCTGACAATCACCGGATTCGCTTCCGATACCAGGTCGGAGGACAATCCTCTCAAGGTCTACATCCTGGCAGGCCAATCCAATATGGAGGGGCACGCCAAAGTCGAGACGTTCGACTACATCAGTGACGACCCGGCCACGGCACCATTGCTTAAGGAAATGATCGACGCCGATGGAAAGTCGCGTGTGTGCGACAACGTGTGGATTTCGTATCTCACCGGTGCACGCGGCACTACTGGCGAGGGGTTCGGCAAGTTGACGTCCGGATACGGGTCGCGCAAAAACCCGACTGAAGATGGTGGCAAGATTGGCCCGGAATTCACCTTCGGCATTACCATGGCCAAAGCCGTCGACGGACCGATTCTGATCATCAAGACCGCCTGGGGTGGTAAGTCGCTGCATACGGATTTTCGGCCGCCCAGTGCGGGGCCGTACGTGTTCAGCGAGACCCAGTTAGAGAACTTCACGAAGAAGGGTCAGGACATCAAGCAGGCCAGGGCCGACAAGGCCGCGCAGACCGGCCACTACTACCGACTGATGGTCAACCACGTCAAGCATGTGCTGAGCGACATCAAACGGATCGTGCCGGATTACAATGCCAGCCAGGGCTACCAAATCGCAGGCTTTGCATGGTTCCAGGGCTGGAACGATATGGTCGACCGCGGCACGTATCCCAACCGCGATAAGCCCGGCGGGTATGCCAGCTACGGCGAGTGGATGAGCCACTTCATTCGTGACGTCCGCAAAGATCTCAACGCTCCCGGGATGCCCTTTGTCATCGGCGTGATGGGCGTGGGCGGTCCGATCGAGCAGTATTCTAATCCGCGATACAAAATGACCCACGGCAATTTTCGCACCGCCATGGCCGCCCCGACCAAACTGCCCGAGTTCAAGGACAATGTCGTGGCTGTACGGACCGGCCCGTATTGGGACAAGCCTCTGGAGGCCATTGCCGACAAGATCGGCCAGGTCTCGAACATGAGCCGCCAATTGCGAAACAAAAGCAAAGGCCAGCCCAACGCAGACGGCAAGATGACCAAAGAACAACAGAAGGCATATGTCGATGAATTTCGAGCCAAACTGATCACGCCCGAGGAAGAAGCAGCATGGAAGCGCGGCGCCTCCAACGCCGGCTACCACTACCTGGGCTGCGCCAAGAGCATGGCCCTGATCGGTAAAGCCTTTGCCGAGGCCACACTGGAGATGGAGAATAGGTGATCCGTCTCAGTAATTCAGAGCAGTCTACAAATTGACGTGCCCAGTTCTGGCTCGTGGGGGGCAGCCGTTCTGCTAATGAAACACGTCAACCGCAGCCATGAGTCAGCGAAATTCGCTGTAGCAGCTCGCCGATGTCCGTGGCGAGAGCTCGGCGCGGAAAAAACTTCAGATGGTCGTGGGAAGCAGCACGGCCATATCCCGCGGCCACCGTCTGATGCCGATAAAGCCTCTCTGGTGACGCGACCTCTGCAAAGTCGCTTCCAACGCTTGTGTGACTAAGCGTCTCCTTGGCGCCCAGGCACAGAAACCCACCGGGCCGCAGCTCCTCCCTGAACCTGGTCAGCACCTTGTTCCGGAGTGTGCGGTTAAAGTGGATCAGGACATTGCGACATAAGATCAGGTCGAATCGCAGCAAGCCGTGTTGTGACACAGATTCCTGCCTCAGCCACGTCACTGGCCTCAGCTCTCCTCTTCAACGGCAGGCAGGGACGTTCGGTGAATAGAACTGGTAGGGATGAACTCCGCACGAAACCTGTCGCTGCGGACATGTCTGGCGCCGGAGGACGAGTCGTACGACGGTCCTGCCCGAATTGCAAATTGAATTAACGCCCAAATCTCCAGGACATCGGACCTGCTTTCAAGTACTCTTCCTTTTGTGGCGCAAGCTTCCAGCTTGCGATTTGGAAGAGAGCACGCGATCTGTTTTTCGTCTCGTCGAAGTCCTCTGGCTGGAATTTCAATAATGTTCAGCCCGTCGTCCGTCCGGATGGAACCGTCATCGACGGCATGTTGCTGTTCTACGGTTGGAGTGACCAGGACGCTCTCGAGGCGAGAGCCTTCCTGCTGCACGACTGGTTTCGCTTACGTTACTCTGACATGAATGACGGTATTCTGACATGAAGATTCTCTCCGGCCTCCACCTGTTCTTACTCGTTGCGCTGCTGTTCACGATCGGCAGTGCGCCCATGGCGGCCGCTCCGCCGTCTCGGCCAAACATCATTCTGATCATGGTCGATGACATGGGCTGGTCCGACGTCAGGTGTTACGGGTCCGAGATCGAAACACCCAACATCGACCGCCTCGCCACTGAGGGTCTCCTGTTCACTCAGTTCTACAACAATGCCAAGTGCACCACGACTCGTGCCTCTCTGCTCACCGGCCTGTATCCGCGTAATGGCGGTCGCGGTCAGGATGCCTTGATTACCGAGAACATGCTCACCCTGGGCGAAGCCATGCGACACGCCGGTTACGCGACCGGCATGTCGGGCAAATGGCACAACGGCGAAAAGGTGGGGACCCGACCCTTCGACCGCGGATTCGATGAGGCTTACGGCCTGTGGGCTGGCTGCTGCAATTTTTTCAATCCAAAAATTCCCGACCCCAAATTCAAAGGCGGCAAGGTTCGCACCTTCGGGCACAACGACGTCTTTCTTGAGTTCGACGATTTCCCCAACGACTACTACACCACGGACGCATTCACCGACCACGCGATCAAAACGATCAGGACTCATTCTGCATCCGGCAAGCCGTTCTTCCATTACCTGCCGTACACAGCGCCGCACTATCCACTTCACGCAAAGCCAACCGACATCGCGAAGTACAAGGGCAAGTATGCAGCCGGCTGGGACGTCCTGCGACAACAACGTCTCGCCAGGCAAATAGAACTCGGCCTCGTTGACAAAAACTGGATCGTCGCCGATCGCGACGATCTGGCGAAAGACTGGGATCAGGCAAAGACGATCAACGAGGATTGGCAGCAGCTGCGCATGGAAGTCTACGCCGCCATGATCGACTCGGTTGATCAGAACGTCGGCCGTCTGCTGGATGTCCTCGATGAACTCGGCGTCGCCGAAAACACCTTGGTTCTGTTTCTGGCCGACAACGGAGGATGCGCCGAAACCCCTGGCGGAAACAATCCGGAACAGGTTCCAGGACCGAAGGAATATTACACCCACGTCGGGCCCGGTTGGGCCACTGCCTCAAATACTCCCTGGCGCCGCTACAAGCAATACTGTCATGAAGGCGGCATCTCGACCCCGCTGCTGGCCCGCTGGCCCGCCGCCATTAAACCGGGCGTCCGCTCGGATCAGGTCGGCCACATCATCGACTTCCTGCCCACCTTCATGGACATGGCGAAATCCGGTTACCCGGACAAACACCCGTCCTTTGGTGAAACAACGATCCGACTCGACGGCAAAACTCTGGTTCCCGTCTTCAAGGGCAAACAACGCAAGGCTCACGACAACCTGTACTGGCACTGGTCCACTAACCGAGCCGTCCGACAGGGCGACTGGAAACTCGCATGGGACAAGCACGCGAAAGCCTGGGAGCTCTACGATCTCGCATCGGACCGCACTGAGGCGCACGACCTTGCCTCCGATCATCCTGAACTGGTCGCCACTCTCATCCTGAAGTGGGAAGCATGGGCGAAAATGACGGACGTCAAAGTCAAAAAATAGTTCGTGGGTTGACGTGCAGCACCTTCGTTACGAATCATCATGAAACGCATTATCGTACGCTCCTTTTTCCATCGCTTTGCCGTTGTCACAGTTGCTCTCTTCGCGCCCCTTTCAGGCTCGCACGCGGCTTCTGACGATCGTCCGAATATTCTCTGGATCATCGTTGAAGATGCGTCCTGCCATATCGGGCCTTATGGCGAAACTGCCAGCAAGACTCCCAACCTCGACGCATTGGCCGCTCAGGGGGTGACCTATACCGCCGCCTACGTCACGGCTCCGGTATGTTCGGCCAGCCGTTCGGCCATGATCACGGGAGTGAATCAATCGACGC
>JAPYTO010000363.1 GCA_029941865.1 Fuerstiella sp.
TTCAACCGTCAACAGACCACCTTGCGCACTCACAAAAAGACGACAGTGCCATTCGGGGCAGGCACCAATAGCCGGAACGGCCCTTCGGGTGCTTCGCACTATTGGTGCCTGACCCCTTTCCTGTCGGACGGCCGCTGTAACTCGATCCTGTCAATCGCCACAAACTCACCGTTTGCGGCGAAGTCGTTCAGGACGCTGAGTCGCAGAAAACGAGCAACGCGATCGGCGGCGAATTTTCCGGAACCGTGTTCTGTAAATTTCAGACTGTCCGCAGTCCGCGATGCGATTTCGTAACGATCGGTGTCAACGTCGACGGTTAGTCGCAGGACGATCGGCGATTGTAGTCGGGCTCCCTGTGCAAGAATCGTCGCGGGCACCTCGCTGCCTCCGCCGAGTGCTTCTCCGCGGACGACGATGTTCCCCTGACCGTCCCTGCCGAAGATCATGCGGGCGGTCACGCGGGGCGTATTGTTGTCGTCGTTGGTAAAGCCGATTCGCAACTGTTCGTTGCGTCGTTCGCCGGAAAACTGTGCCGCGTCGATCTTGACGGTGACCATAATCCGGCCGGAAGAGACTGTCTGTGTACCCAACGGCAGGTACGAATCAAGTGGCTCGTCCGGCGCATCGCGTTGTACGACGAACTGGTCCTTGCCGTTGGACGTGCAACCGGCGATGTCGGCCGACCACTGCGTCTGCAACTTTCCGGCGTTTTCGGTTGCCGTGAGCCCTTTGCCTGCGGCCTCTGAGAAATCCCAAACGGCCAGCGTGTCGGTGGAGACTGAGGCTGGGCGGCCACTGCGACGGTAGTCAGCGACGCCGATGAACGTGCCCGTTGCGTGATCGACACCAATGCTATGGGCCGACCCCTGTGTCGTCCGGCTTCCCAGACTATGTCCTGCGCGGCGGAGCGATTCTGCGATGTGCGAATGAGGCGCGTCGGCGAGATCTTCCAGGTCAAGCCGGTCGGGGAACCATTGATGGTGTTGTCGCGGGGCCGTCACTGCCGAGGCGACGTCCATTCCGAATTCCGTGAAGTTCAGAACGATGCACAGGACAGTGTTGATGATCGTTCGGCCGCCGGGACTGCCGGTGATCAGCTGCACCTTGCCGTCTTTTTCGACAATGGTGGGACTCATGGAACTCAGCATCCGCTTACCGCCAGCCAGCAGGTTGGCATCCGTACCGATACGTCCGGTGCGGTTTGTTTCTCCTGGAAACCAATTGAAGTCGCCCATCTCATTGTTCAACAGGTAGCCAGCGCCTCGAACAACAATCCGGGATCCCCAGCTTCCTTCCAGCGTATAGGTGTTGCTGACGGCCATACCGTCTGAGTCGATTACGGAGAAGTGAGTCGTGTCAGGACTTTCGGCCGTCAATTCAATTTCAGGGGTGACGTCTTCACTTTTCGTGGCCGCATTCGGATTAATCGACGCCGCGACCTGTTTTGCATACGGCTTCTTGATCAGGTGTGGCGGAATCCTGGTGAAATCCGGATCACCCAGAAATCTTGCTCGATCAGCAAATACGCGGCGACACGTTTCCGCAATCAGGTGGACGTTTCGCTGATCGAATCGATCATGACGTGAAAGATCAAAGTTTTCCAGGATATTCAACGCTTCAATAACACACGTGCCACCGGAACTCGGCGGCGGAGCACCAATCACCGTAAACCCACGGTATGTTCCTTGTAGCGCTGGACGAGTTATTGCCTTGTACCTGAGCAGGTCCTGGTGGCTGATCAATCCATCACCCCGCTGCATTTCTGCGACCAGCAGATCTGCCAGACGGCCGGAATAGAAAGCCGCAGGATCATTGGCGATCGCCGTCAATGTTTCTGCAAGGTCCGGCAACACCATTCGGTCCCCCGCCTGCCATGGCGTCCCGTCAGGTTTGCCGTACACGCGTCGCAACTCGTCGTATTTTGAGTCCGACTTAACGCTGCTGATTTTCAGCACGCCGTTGACCGACCGGGCAAGGGCCGCAGTCACCTGAAATCCGCTTTTCGCCAGGCGAGCCGCCGGCAGGACAAGGTCTCCCCAGGGCAGTTTCCCATATTGAGTGTGAGCAGACGCAAGCCCATGAACCGTGCCAGGCACGCCCACAGCCTTTTGCGAATGCCGGCCATCGTCTCGGTTGAACGACGTATTGTTCATGACCATCGGAGCTGTCTCGCGGTAATCCACGCAAACAGGGTCATTGCCATCCAGCGGTCGGACAATCATAAAACCGCCGCCCCCGAGATTGCCGGCTTCCGGCCATGTAACGGCCAGCGAAAAGGCTGTGGCGACTGCGGCGTCGACTGCATTGCCACCCTGCATCAGGATGTCTCGTCCGGTGCGACTTGCCAGAGCGGAATCACTAACAACCATGCCTGCATTGCTGCGATCGACGTGAACTCGATCATCGCCGACAGTCGAATTCGCGTGCCAGACAATCGTAAGTAACGCGGTCAGCAAGGTGTAGGACTTCTTCGACATATCCGGTGGGCACCCGTTTTCGGTTAATTTCACGCATCCTCAGGTTGTGAACTCTGACAGATGAGTCGGGCGTTCTGCAAGCGTTCGATGGAGACAAATGTAATGAACATGTCCCGCCGGACTACTCCGTGTACCGGGTCGTGGGCGGTCGCAGATTCCCTTCAATCACGAATTCCATCAGCGTTTCTCTGGAGCTTACCCCCAGTTTCTTCCAAATGGCGGCCTTGCGAGACTGAATGGTTCGCAGGCTGAGTTCCATTTCCTTCGAAATGGATGAACTTGTTTTTCCTCACGCGAAAAAATTGAGAATCTCGCGTTCTTCGGCGGTCAGCAGTGCTATCCGGCTTTCAAAAGCTGCGCGCCTCTTACGTTCACTGCGCCGTCTGGCGTCTTCAGCCAGCGCCTGGCGAATTGCCGCGATCAGAGCGTCGATCTCAAACGGCTTTTCGAGCATGGTAATTGCGCCGACCTTCATCGCCTGCACACTCATGGGAATGTCGCTGTGACCCGTGATGACAATGGTGGGAATTGAGTCTCCGGCAGTAACCAACCGCTTCTGCAAGTCAAGACCGCTCATGCCGGCCATGCGGACATCCACGATCAGACAACCATGCCGATCATTGCGGAAGGCGGTCAGGAATTCTTCTGCACCTGAATATGTTTCCGAACGCAGGCCCAGGGTCTGCGCAAGAGTGCGAAGTGAATCAAGGACACTGGGATCATCATCCACAAGAAAGAGTGTAGGCTGGTCTTCCATCGTTCGTCTCGCCAATTACCATCTTCGTACGGCAAGAGACAAACGCAACGCCGTTCACGTTCCTGCAAGGATAACTCAATGACATTCTCTTCGGTAGTCGTTCCGCCCGCCGCAATGGCATCCGGAAAATCTTAACATGCGCGAACGGTGGCGTAGCGTTAATATCCAAGCACGTTACGTTCAAACAGAGCACGGCGTACAGCGTCGGGCCAGGTAACGAGCGCGGGACGTCAGGTAAATCGGCGGTGCCAGTGATATACCTGCACAAAACGTGCAAAGCCTCTGGGGGGGGGGGGGGCGGCAGTTAAAGGTCTCCGCATCTGGCACGACTTCGATCTGCTTTGTGCGGTGTGTGCGATCAAAGGGCTGGCTTAAGGTTCTGCTGTAGGCTGTCTGAGTGACGGAATGACGTCTGGTTTGACGTTGGCACAGAAATCAGCGTTGCGCAAAAGCTGCAAAACGATTGCGAAAAACGCGGCAACGTCCGCGCGGTGTGTACAAATGTTTATCCACGACGCGCGAAGTGTGCAATCTGGAAAGTACGTCCGAAATTGTGCACAGTTTATTGCTAGCATCCTCGATGAATTGTTGGGATTGAGGTGTGCGAATCTGCACGAAGCGACTCTGTGGCATGCAAACGAAATTTGCATCGAGACCGCGAGGCCAACTGCAACATCGGAACAGCAAGTGAGGAGCACGGACACCTGTCTTCCGCGCCGGCCAGTGTTTTTCTTCACCTCCATGCGAGCGTGACGCACAAATATTTCAGGCATTTATTCCGCGAGGTCCACGAATTATGCAGCGAGCAGTAAAATACGTCGGCAAGGATGACGATTTGCTGACACGGTTGAAGAATGATGCACACGCGAGTCACTGGCATTGGACAGAATTCGGTGCTTACACGGATTTGGCGTCCCATTTGCGTAGCGAGAAACAAACTGAGTTTCCGGACAAACACACAAGTGGCAGAGAGTTTCAGCGTTGGATGCGCCATCGGTTCGCTCCTATTCTACTGGATATCGACTTCAGTGAACCAGGGGCAACGGAAATCGTTCGCAGCGTTCGGCAGATCGATGGCGGCGTACCACTAATCGTGATTTCCAGTCCCGGCTCCCTGCGAGCCTACTCGATCGCGCGGATGGACGGAGCGGACGCATTCTTCAAAAAATCATCCAGTAACCTGGGCAGCTTGATTGGTGGGGTAGAAGCAGCCTTTGACAAGATGGATCGCTGGGAGCGCACGCTGCTTCAGTTCAAGAACAAATCCCAATCGGCACAGCTTCACGCTAAACCGTCGCGGACAGGGTGCGCTGACAGGTCATGAACGGCTCCGAACTGCTCTGAACTGAACAGTACGCTCTTCTGTTATGACCAGAGATTCGCCCGAGTCAAAGTGGCAGAACGGATGTCAGTTCAGCTTGATTGCAGTCTTCCTGCGATGAATTTTTTTACGAACCAGAGAGGATTGAAACGTGCAGGACAAACGCGGCGATGACAGCCTTGTCAAACTGTTGAATAGCGGAACTGAACTGCTGGACAATGCACCGAGTGGGGTTGTCATCATCAATCCACAGGGGATCGTCCTGTACTTCAATCACGCTGCAGAGGCACTTTTTCAACGCGACGCATCAGCTGTCGTGGGGGAAAATGTGAGTGCACTCATACCCGAACCGCTGCGCAACACCACGACGACTATCTTCGTGATTACCTCGCCCACGGCCGGTCGCAGATCGTTGGCGTTCGTCGTGAGGTGAAAGGACGCCGAGCGGATGGGACGCTGGTTGACCTCGACCTTCACGTCAGTACTCTCCAGACCGACGGGCAGACAGTGTTTCTGGGCTTTGTCAATGACATGTGCGAGCGTCGCCAAATGGAGCGTCAACTGGAAAAATATCTGAAAAACCTGCAGCAGCAGAATGACAGAAGCCAGCAACTCAGTGTGATTGCCGAAGCCGCCACCACGGCGAAGAGCCAGTTTCTGGCGAACATGAGCCACGAAATTCGAACTCCATTAACCGCTGTTCTTGGATTCGCGGATGTCCTTCTCGGCGACGAACTTTCTGCTGAAGACTCTCGCGCAGCCGCTGCAGCAATTGCCCGCAATGGCCGCCACCTTCTTGAACTCGTTCAGGACATTCTGGATTCGGCAAAAATTGAAGCTGGACAGATGCGATTTGAGTGCGTGCCATGTTCACCCCTGGAAATCGTTTACGACGTTCTGGACACACTGCGTTCGCAGGCCGCGAAGAGGAACATTCGCCTGGTCATCGAACAGCAAACAGACGTGCCCGAGACGATTCAAAGCGATCCAACCCGCCTGTCACCGTCACGAGCGTCCCCGGCGAAGGCAGCACCTTCAGATTCACGGTCAGAACCGGACGATTGGAGAATGTCAGGCTGCTCAGCAGACTGCAGGAATCGCAGTTCGGTCCAGAATCCATGCAGAAGCCAGCGGTGCCGCAGCAGTGGGGTCGTCACAATTACAACCGGAGCGATGAATGCCAACAATGCCTACCTGTCGGAAACATATCTCGATGAAGATCTGACGGAGGGAGCCTACGTGTTTCTGGAAGTGTCGGACACGGGCTGCGGCATGGATGCAACAACGAAGGCCAAACTCTTCGACCCGTTCTTTACCACCAAGACCACAGGGCACGGATTGGGCCTGGCGGCAACACTTGGAATCATACGTGGGCATTGAGGGGCCGTTAAGGTC
>JAPYTO010000364.1 GCA_029941865.1 Fuerstiella sp.
TTGATGGCCACCTGAGACGTGAACTCCCGGTCGGCCTGGTCCAGCGTCATGATGCGGTTGATCACAATATTCGGCTCACGACCACGGCGGTCCACCTTACCCTGAATGATGACGATGTTTTCCGTCTTGATCAGCTCTTTGAAGCGATCATAATCCGACGGCCACGCAATACACCTAAGAATCGTCGTCGCATCTTCAAGGTCGAAATTGGCGTATTTATTCAGGCCGTTGGCGTTCGTTTTTTTGGCGGTGGCGATCTTGATGGCCCCCACCATGCCGGCAATCGTTACCGGAGCACCGTCTTCCATGTCGGCGATGTCTTTGTTCTTTGTCTGAGCGTACCGTTCGATGCGTTTCGAATGTTGCGCCAGTGGGTGCGATGTCAGATAGAATCCCAGGCACTCTTTCTCGATGGCCAGTTTCTGCGACTTGGGCCAGTCAGGAACGTCCGGCAGGCTGATCTGGACATCACCGCTGTTCGTGTCCGCGGCGGATTCAGCATCATCGCCGCCAAACAGATTCATCTGTCCACTCGCTTTATCCCTGGCCAACGCCACAGCCGACTGGACGGCACGTTCGACGACTTCCAACTGTTGAGCTCGATTTCCCGGCAGGCTATCCAGGGCTCCAACCTTGACCAGGGTTTCCAGAGCGCTCTTGTTGAGAGCCTTTCCGTCAACACGTTCCGCAAGGTCAAAGATGTCTTTGAACGGACCGTCGGCGTTTCTGGCTTCCACCAATGCTTCAAGGGCAGCTTCGCCGACGCCTTTAATCGCGGCCATGCCGTAGGAAATGCTGTCCCCCACCACAACAAATTCCACTTCCGACGTATTCACGTCGGGAGGCAGCACGGCGATGTTCTGTCGTCGCGAATCGTCCACATGCTCACTGATTCGTTCGCTGCTTTCCATCTCGCAACTCAGCAACGCGGCCATGAATTCAACGGGGAAATGAGCCTTCAGATACGCTGTCTCGTAGGCGATCAACCCGTACGCCGTCGAGTGTGATTTGTTGAAGCCATAACCCGCGAACGCGACGATAAGATTCCACAGTTCGTCCGCCAGTTTTGTCGAAATACCGTTCGCTTCGGCACCGGCGATGTAGTCGCCATGGAAGCTGTCGATGATTGACTGTTTCTTCTTGCTGATGGCTTTAATACATTTGTACGAACTGGCCAGTTCCACGTTGCCGACACGGTTCAGGATCCGCATCACCTGTTCCTGGTAAACCATCACGCCGTAGGTTTCCTGCAAAACCTCATCAACGACCGGATGTACCTTACGCGGTGCTTTCCGTCCGTTCTTGACGTCGACATATTCCATGACCATTCCGCCTTCCAGCGGGCCGGGTCGATACAACGCCGATGTCGCGATGATGTCTTCGAAGCAGTCCGGCTTCATCTTGGTCAGCAGGTCGCGCATACCGCCGGATTCCAGCTGAAACACGCCCTTTGTTTCACCACGTTGCAGCAGCGCAAACGTCTTCTTGTCGGTGAGGTTGTCCTGAACATCCTTAAGCGTGAAGTTCGGGAGTTTCCGCTGTACGTTTTTGACGGCTTTGTCCAGGATCGTCAGGTTTCTGAGACCCAGAAAGTCCATCTTCAGCAGGCCGATGTCTTCGATGGTCGGACCGTCCCACTGCGTGATGATGTCTTTCTTGCCTGTGATCTTCTGTAGCGGGACCACGGTGTCCAGAGGCACGTCGGCCACCACAACACCGGCCGCGTGTGTGCCCATGCTGCGTGCCAGGCCTTCCACGGAAATCGCATAGTCCAACAGTTCCTGAGCTACCGGATCGCCGTCGTACGCTGCTTTCAGATCGGGGCTCTTGTCGAGTGCATCCCTCAGTTTGATGTTCAGTTCATCGGGAATCATCTTCGCCAGTTCGTTGACTCGCGGCAGCGGCACGTTGAGCGCCCGCCCTACGTCGCGGATGGCATTCTTGGCTTTCAGAGTGCCGTACGTCCCGATCTGGGCGACGTTCATCTCACCATAGGTTTCCTTTGTGTAGTCGATCACCATCTGCCGCCGGTCACGGCAGAAGTCGATATCGATATCGGGCGGTTCGTTACGACTGGGGTCCAGAAATCGTTCAAACAGCAGGTCGTACTTCAGCGGACACACGTCGCCCAGTCGCAGCAGAAATGCCACGATAGCACCACATGCAGAACCTCGGGCGCCGCACGGAATACCGTTGCGCCGCGAGAACTCCACAAAGTCCCACACGATCAGAAAATAGCTGGCATAACCTTTGTCTTCGATCACACTCAGTTCGTACTTCAGGCGATCCCAGTGTTTGTCGGTCAGTTCATCGCCATAGCGTTCATGCATCCTTTCGTCGCACAGTTCACGCAGAAAGTCGATGTCCGTCTTGCCCTCGGGCGGACGATAGACCGGGTACAATTTGCGTTCGTGCAGTTCGATGTCGACGCGATCCGCGATTTCCTGTGACCGAGCGACCGCATGTTCGAGGCCGGTGAAGGTCGAGTACATTTCCTCCGGACTACAGACGTATAGCCCGTCGTTGCTCATCTTCATGCGGTTCGGATCGTCTCGCGTGGTGCGAGTATTCACGCACAGCAGCACGTCCTGGACTTTGGCGTCGTCCCGAGTCAGATAATGAGCGTCATTGGTGGCGACCAGTGGCAGCCCCATCTTGTTGGCCAGATCAACGGTCGGCGCCAGGCACTGTTTCTGGATTTCAAAGCCCGCGTCCTGGATTTCCATGTAGAATCGGTCGCCGAAAACTCTGCTATACCATTCAACCAGTTGTCGAGCTTCGTCGTCCTTTTCCGCGAGCAGCATTTTGGAAAGCTCGCTGGACGCGCAACCGGACAGACAGATGACGCCTTCGTTGAACTCTTCCAGCAACTCGCGGTCGATTCGCGGCTTGTAATGAAATCCTTCCAGGTACGCTGTCGACGACATCTTGATCAGGTTGTCAAACCCTTTCTGATTCATCGCCAGCAATGTCAGATGCGACTGAGCCTCGCGTTGTCGAGTCGCACTGCGGTCCGTTCTGCGTCCGGGAGCAACATAGGCTTCGTAGCCGATAATCGGCTTGACGTCATGCTTCTTGCAGGTGTTATAGAACTCCATGGCCCCACCCAGGTTGCCATGGTCGGTCATGGCAACCGAGTTCATGCCCAGATTCTTAACTCGAGTTACCAGCTCCGGAATTCGGTTCACTCCGTCCAGCAGGCTAAAATGAGTGTGGCAGTGCAAGTGAACAAATGGCCGCTGCTGCGTCCCGTCGGTCGCATCAGCTGTGGCTGTATCCGTATTCGTATCGATCATTGTGATCGCTCCTTATTTTTCAGGTCAGGGCGTGCCTGACGATATATTCGTCGCAGCATTATCGCGAACCGTGGCCGCATAATCAAACGGCGCAGGATCCCGCTGTTTGCTTGCCAGAAGGGGTGTCGCAGGGGCCGGATGCACCGGTTCACGGCTGCAGGGTGACGTCAGAACCAGCCGTCTGCCGTTGCTGTGGGTCACTGATTGCAGGTGCCCAGGGGCGCCAATGTCGGAGAGTGATCGCCCGGGACCTGCATAACCCAGGCGCGGAACCGTCGGGACGCTGTCAACTGAGCGATCGAATAAGGGCGGTCGCCATCCGTTTCGTTTCCGCGGCGTCCAGCGCCTCGTCACCGTCAGTATCAAACGTCATGCAGCGGGTCACGAAGCGTTTGACCATTTCCTCAGCAGACGGTGTTGGGGGCGGCGACGGCGACGGCGACTTGCCTGTCCTGGCATACGAATCAGATGACGATCTGCTGTTTTGCTTCCGACGTTGCGTGAGTTCCTTGACGACCGCGGTCGCTACCAGAGTGAGTTCTTTGCGATCCAGTCGACGATTGCGGTCGCGATCAAAACGTCCCGCCGCCTTGACAAACTGATCGGCACCAGGTCGCCTGTTTCGACGGTTGTTGTTCGCCAGGCCTGCAGGAACGCCACCGCTCGCACTTTGAAAACTGAAATTCTGGATCCCGATCAACTGACTTGTCCCGGTGTTTACGCCCAGCATGACTCCCGTTCTGCCGTGCGTGACGAATCCGCCAACCTGCAATCCGCCGCCCATGACCACACCATTTTGTTGAGTGACGCCAAAACTGATTTGTGCCGAGGCTTGATCTGCAACTCCACACAAAGAACCGGCAACGGCGACGACGCAAAGACACTTTCGGATCATCGTAAGGCTCCTGTGACGTGGTCCTGGAGATTTGTGCTCAGTTCTGAACGTTGACGCTGGGGAAGAACACACTCATTCCGAATGATCAAACGCCAGTCGGCCGGATTATTCCAGACAAATCCGGCAAAGACGTCCGCATAACTCGAAGTCGCTTTTCAACAAACTACCCCGTTTCCGTATCTAACCGGTTTAAACACTTGAAGCTGCAGCGGACGGCGCTTGTTGACGCCGATGGAATGGGGACTTCGGCGCGTTTTCGTAGCGTTTGTCCTGAACGTGATCGAGAACCGAATTCAGGAGAATTCCTGTCTGAACAGGAGTTGCCGCCGGAAGAACAGGGTCAGTTGCCGATACAGAGGGGGGATCTCCACAACGGTTGGGTTTTCCCTGCATTGAACCTGCAGATTTACGCAACTGATCGGGTGGCAGCGGCAATGTTTTCCGAAGGACATCAGGCATGACTCGAACGAAGCAGCAGGACCGGCCCGTCAACAGATCGCAGGGCGGTCTGATGCTCTGGCACGGAATGAATATTTCCGGTCTGCGGCGTCTGATCCGTTCTCGTCCTTCGTTGCATTGGAGTCGTCTGCACAAACTGATGGCGCTTCCCGTGACAGCCGTCTACAACTCCGGCATGGGCGCATTGGAATCCCTGATTTATGGCAAAGCAGTTGCTCAGACAGAATTGGTCGCGCCACCGCTGTTCGTTCTGGGATTCTGGCGCAGCGGAACAACACTGTTGCAGAATCTGCTCAGTCACGATCCTCAGTTCGCGCATCTGGGACTGTATCAGGCCTTGTTTCCGTGGCATTTCCTGTTGACGGAAACAGTGACCAAAAAACTGACAGCTCCATTCGTCCCGCGGGCGAGGCCCATGGACAACGTGGAGATTTCGTGGGACGCACCGCAGGAAGACGATATTGCAACCGCCATCATGAGTCAGGTGTCACCCTACATGTTTCTTTCGAGACCGCATGATGTGCAATCCTTCTGGAAATCCCTGGACTTTCAGAACCTGAGCGATTCGGAACTGCAACGATATGAGTCGTGCCTTATGCATCTGCTGAAGAAGATAACATACAAATCGCAGAAGCGGATCATGTTGAAGTCACCATTTCATACGTATCACGTGCAGACATTGGTGAAGTTATTTCCCGATGCCAGGTTCCTGTATATCCACCGCGACCCGTACCACGTTGTTCGTTCGGCATGTCACCTTCGTCGTCGCATGATCGAAGAGAACACGCTGGGGCGGCCCGCGTTCTGTAATGTGGAAGATGAGATCATTGACACTCATCGATTCGCCCTGGAACGCTATGAACAGGATCGCCACCTGATTCCCGATGGAAATCTGCACGAGATCTGCTTTGAGAATCTGGAGGTCGACCCCATCGCAGAACTCGGTACTGCGTACAGATCGCTGGGGCTGAGCGGTTTTGCCGACCTGGAAAGGGCACTGCTGCCGAAGCTGTTTTCGCTGCGAAGCTACCAGAAGAACAACTTCAACGACGATCCGGTCCTGGTGCGCCGCGTTTATGATGAATTGCGGCCGGCGTACGAGCGTTTTGGTTATTCTGCTCCGGACCTCCAGCCTACACCATTCGTCGGCGAATCAGGTGCGGCCTGACTGCTGTTCCGGTTGGTCAGTGACGGGCGTCGTGCGCACGCAGACGCCATAGGTTGGGGGTGTGATCGGCGATGCGCAGTAGGGATTCAGGTAGCGGTTGGATAGAGGGAT
>JAPYTO010000365.1 GCA_029941865.1 Fuerstiella sp.
CCCAGCCTTTGACGCTGGGCGGATACAACAGCCCCTGACCCAATGTCTGCAGCTTTTGAGCAAGTTCATAGGAATTTGTGGAACCTTCCAGCGAACGCAGAAAGCCGATCGCCAGTTCAACCGGTGAACGCACTTTGCGTCCCGTCGAATGTGCCGAGTAGAACACGTTGCTGGTCAGAATGCGGCGTACAGTGGGAGCGACCTGCATTTGGTTCTCGCGAAGTTCACGGGCCAGCGGCGCGAGCAGTTCTGCCGACGGCGACGGTTCCTCCATTACCAGAAATTTCACCAGCTTCATCGCGATAAACTGCGGTGCGGCAGCCTGGTCGGCCACGATCTGCACGCCTTCTTCCCCACCGAACTTACCAGTGTGACCGAGAAATGACTTGGACTGGGTGTCGTGTTGATAGCGGTTGAAACGGAACTTTTTGTTTTTGACTTCCCATCCCGTAAAACAGCGAGCCAGTTCGCGAATATCGTTCTCGGTGTAATTGCCTTCCCCCAGGCAGAATAATTCCATGACCTCGCGAGCATAGTTTTCGTTCGGGTGCGACTTACGATTCGTGACGGAATCCAGGTAGATCAACATCGCCGGGTCACGCGAAATCTGCTGTAACAGCTGAGCAAAATCTCCCAGTGCGTACTTCCGCAGCAGGTTGTTCTGGTCGAACATCAGTTCCGCATCTTCAACCTTCTGGGCGCTGGTGGCGAAGTGCCCGTGCCACAGCAGGGTTACTTTTTCCAGCAGTTGAGCTGGCGTCGACAGCATGCGATACGCCCACCACGCGGATAGTTGCTGCACGTTGCCCGTGGCCATGCTGGCATGAGCCAGATCGGCCACTTCGTTCCGATAGTCTTCCGGCTCAGCCGTGGCGCTCAGCAGATTCTCTGCTGCGGCAACGGCACCTGCTTCCACAGCCGCGGTCAGTTCCGTGCGATTCGCTCCGAAACCCGCTCGTCGATACAGATGCGCCGCCGCGCGCAGGTTCCATGGTGTTTCCGCGGCAGGCTGGTATTTCGACCACGCCCATACCGGATCAATGGTTTGTTTCATGGCTGAGTACTTCAATTATGATCAATCTGCTTTGACTCGCAGACCAAGTTCAAATCCCAACCGGTCCGGCCCAACGTTCAGGCTCGCCGACACGTTCTCGAAATAGCCAACGACTTCCAGCAGCAGGTCGATCACGGCTTCCGCTTCTTCACGGCCGTTGCCGTCTGACAGCATGTTCTGTGAAATCAACTGGCCGCGGTTATCGTTGAGTACCTGTTTCAGCATGCCGCCTTCAAGCTGTGCATGTGTGTTCGCTGTTCCTGCATCAACCGCAGCAATGTCCGCCTGCACTAACTCTCGAGCCAGTCGATCGGTGCTGGAAACGACGAAGCGTTCACCAAAGAAACCAACAGATGGCGAGAAGTTGTACAGGATCTCTGCGCGAGTGGAATCCGCGTCATCTTCGTCCGGAATGTAGACGGTTGTGATTAACTGGGCACCGTTGTCCAGCTTGTCGATGTCCATCTCAAGTTGTGACCGCCCCTCCATGGCGCCAATGACGTTTAAGAAACCGATCATGCTCTGGAACGTGCGGCGTAGTTCCCGAGTCATTTTCTCGGGATCTTTCAGCTGAAATACAAGTGCAAATTGTGGCAGCTTGATCGCCGGAATCGGAAGAATGTCGGTGAAATCCTGTCTCGACGCGACGAAACCGATTTCCGGCGTCAGAGAACCCAGGATGTCTTCGCCAAAATCCTTGCCGGAAAAAAACTGAGTGAGAACGGAGTCGGCCTGAGCAAAGCCATCGTTGATGTTTTCGTCGAACAGGTCACCCGCCCGCAACCACATTTCCGAAAAATCTCGGTAGGTACTCAGTGTAAACAACGTGTCATTGGTAACGGGCAGGGCGGGACCGCGACCGGTTCCGCCAGGACCAAAATAAAAGGTCCGTTCTTCCGGTACCCACTCCGGTTCGTGCGGCATGGAAAACTCCAGACCAACGCTCTGGTGAGAAGCGTTCAGTTCGACGGACGCATAGGGTGTCTTCTGCAAGGTGCTGAGGAATCCACCGACCAGCAATTCGACGCCCGGGTTGACGGACTGCCCTGAATACAGCTGCGGTGCGACCCCGGCGTCTCTCAACGTGGCAATGTCGGCGAACGCCCACGCCGTGGCATTGCGACTGCGCGACTTTCGGGCGGCCTGAAAGTTCTCGTTGTCGGCCAGCGAAGTCTTTGCACCGTCAAGAAATCGGTCCAGCAGAACCTTGCCCAGGTCGCCGTTGTTCGTCACCAGCAGCCAGTCATCAACGACTGCGAATCTTGCCTTGTTGACCTCATAGGCGGTGATGCCGCGGTACTCGCCCTCTTTAATCTGCTCCGGGTTTTTGCCGAGCTTCGACAGTTCCAGCAACTTGCCGCGAAACAGATCCAGCGACTCGGCATCTTTGCCGTTGATCAGCAGAGCAACTCCCTGCGTTGCTGCATCAACACCCACATAAACACCCCCGGAAGTCAGTGTTTCAATGGCTTCACGCCACTCCATACCCAGCTGGATTTCAACAAACTTGCGACCCGTCAGGAAAGCTTGATAACCTGCCGTCTTCGTCGCCATTTTAAATGGCTCCAATGCTTCAATCTTTTCCCGTAAAGGATGATCAAAGATTGCCGATATCAGATCTGGTGGATTCGCAATTTCGGCATAGAAAACAGTCGTACTGGGAAACAAAGATGGCGCCGTGCGATCGGCGGCGTTTGCAGAAACAGCAGTCGTGAACAGACACAGACAACACAGGATCGAAGTTCTTGGCATGGCAAATATCCCCGTGATCGGCGAACGGCAATGTCTAACAAGGCCGCTGCCTCAGACGATTCGAGTGTCCAATCGGAATAGAAGACGGCTAACGAATTGCGAACTTCACTCAACTGCAACGTGTCAGCGCAGCTGCCCCAGTCAGTCTTCGCTGGTGATGCAGCAACCCTGGCGAAGAGTTCTACGATATTCTCCCATCGTGCCTGATTGGCCATGGCTTGGCAAGTCCCTGCTGGGAATTCGTTGGCTGTTGGCTGGGGTGCTGTAGCGAAGTGTTGTGAACGGGACGGGTGGCCGGCGGTTGGAGCGAGGAACGAGTGAAGTAGGACGGATCCAGGAGCCACAGCGACGCCGCTCCGGCAATGGTTGAACGACAACGCGAGCATACGCCGTCGTTGCCGTAACTCGCGTTGCTCGGTACGGCCTACTCCCACAAGTCGACTTCGGTGCCGTTGACCCATAGCCTTACCTCGCCGTTGATGGCTCGAACATAGCAGTGATTCCATTCGCCAATACCTTTGCTCAGTTCCTGCGATGGCAAGCTGCGTGTGCCGCCTGATTCCGGCTGCCGACCGATATCAGACGCCAATCAACCGTCAACTGACAAACAACAACGATCTCGTGCTGATGACAGATACCAGGAGGCTGTCCTGATACCTGAGAGTGTGAGCCGCGGGTGAAAACACTGCCAATTACCGGCGGCTAGCGCCGTGCCGCTCACAACGACAGACGTTTCCGGACAGGCTGCCAGGGGGAAAAGGAATGCCCGTCGGCTTCTCGTTCAACACCCTCCAGCCAACGGATGCGCCCCATCGTCCTCGCGTTTTCACGAACTGAAACGTCGGACTGTTGCGGCCCGACCCGGCTTTGGCCCCGCCCATACGCGTGACCTGACGATCCCGGTGATTATGGCACTGCGGCAGTCTACTTCTTCGACTTGTCGCCAGCACCGCGGATCAGCGTGTCCATGCCGTTGCCGCCGAACAGGTTGTCCTTGCCGTCGCCACCAAACAGCAGATCATTGCCCCGCCCGCCCTTGAGATGGTCGTTGCCGGCACCGCCAAAGACAAACTGCGGAATCGCCGCGTCGGCACCACCATCGCTGCCGCCATCGGAACCACCGTCGCTGCCACCGTGGAAGTGGTCGTCACCGTCGCCCAGATACGCCGCAATGCGATCAATGGCAGAAATGGCAAACGTATGCTTGATGTGGTCGTCGTGATGATGATTGTGGTGGTGATCGTGACCGCCGTCGGACCCGCCATCGCTGCCGCCTTTGTCTTTGCCTCCATCTGACCCGCCGTCACTGCCGCCCTCATTCAGTTTGGCGTCGACCTTCAGTTCATCCTTCTTCTCATTGAACTTCAGGGTGACATGATCTCGGCCGTCCGTGCCGATGATGTACAGTGTCCCGTCCACCAGGCCAACGCCTTGCGAGACCGCTGTTGTTGTCGAAGTGTCGGATCCGCCGTGTCCATCCTGCACCTCGACCGTGACCGTGAATACGCCTCCCGTCGCGTAGGCATGGCTCGCGGTGAACAGATCGCCAATTTGGTCAAATGTGATGGGCTCGGCCGTCGAACCGTCTCCCCAGTTCACGGTCACGCTGTGCGTGTCTGATTGATCGGCATCCGTGAACGCACCATCAATCGTCACTACGCCATCGACGGCGTTGTTAGATGGCTTGTCGTGATCGGAATTCAAATCGACGAACATCGGGGCGTCGTTGACACCCGTGATTGCAATCTGAACCATCGCGGTGTCGCTGCCACCGTCATCATCATTGACGACGTACGAAAAGCCGTCCGACGTCGATTCACCGACAGCCAAATATTCGAATTGGCCGTTCGGGTCGTAAGTGACAACTCCGCTGTCAAGGATTGAAACAAGGCCACCAAGTGACCGCTGCAGCCCGCCGGCAGGCGATTCGAGGAACTGGCTGTTCTGTTCGAATCCGCGCAACAGAACCGTCACGCGTTCGCGTTGATCGATGTCGTCTCCGCAAGCGTTCTGCAGGTACACTCGCCTATCATCAGGCGAGTCAATCGCACGGGCTGCATTGAAAATCTTTTTGTCATTCGGCTTGCTCGTCGACATGTTGTCCTGTTTCCGGCGTACATAAACACTCTCATCAACATAGTGCGAGAGTTACCGCCAAACCCTCGAACGAATTCTCGGATTCGTGATTTTTTCCTGAGGGACCTGGGAGGTCAGAGGCTGGCCTCCGTTGCGCCTGCCAATTGAACCTGCAGCCAGCCTTTGGCATATGCCCAGTCGTTGTCGGCGGTCGAGACAGAGACACCCAATGCCTGAGCGGCTTCTTCGCGAGTGAGTCCCGCAAAAAAACGGAGCTTCACCTCGTTCGCCGCACGAGGGTCTTCGGCTTCCAGTCGGACGAGGGCTTCATCCAGATCGAGCAGCTCAAAGTCGGTGCCTGCTGTCGCCACGTGGATCTCGGACAACCCAAGACGCTGCCGATCACCGCCCGCTTTCGGACCGGCTTTCCGCCGTGCCTGCTCAATCAGAATCCGTCGAATCGCTTCGGCCGCCGCTGCAAAGAAATGCCCACGCGACTTCCACCTGGGAACATCGTCTGTCCGTGTCAGTCGGACATAGGCTTCATGGACCAAAGACGTCGCCTGCAATGTCTGGCCAGGCTTTTCCTTCGCGAGTCTTACTGCCGCCAGGTGACGCAATTCTTCATAGACCAACGGCAATAGTTGCTCGGCGGCCGAATCATCGCCCTGTTCGATCTTTGAGAGAATCTGCGTAACGTCGTACATCAACACCAAAATACCACACGGAAAGAAGTCATTTCATCAATCGGCAGACCGAGCGGTTCCGGCATGTAAGGACCCATGTTCAACGAACAACGAGAACAACTTTTCATGTCCAGGCGTCAGCTCGCCTGGTCTGAGGCACTGTTCTCGTTAGAATGTCGGTTTCCGTTGACGTCGTTTTCAGGACAGACCCTGATTCGAAGCCGTGTTGTTCGGGAGGCCTATACGAATGCAATCGATTTCGTACGTTGCTCATCGACTTCGCCAGTTTTTTT
>JAPYTO010000366.1 GCA_029941865.1 Fuerstiella sp.
GAAGCCGATGAAAATGCGAGCTGAGGCCGACTGCTCAACATCAAACGTCACAATTCCAGTAATCACCACCCGGCAGCGCTGAGCAAGCTGCTGTCCCCTGAAGCTATTACGAAGACTGACGTTGGCGATTGGACAGCGGTGACATTTTTCCGGTGTACCCGATTGTACCCGATTCGACTAAACGGCGATGAAAATCAATGCATTGCAATGCAACCGCCGATGAGGGAAACTGTTGGTGTTAGTCGTTTTCGTGTCAGGTCTTCGAGACCTTGACATCGTGGGGGTCGCTGGTTCGAGTCCAGTCAGGTCCACTCTTTTAACACCTTGCCATTGCTCACTTTAGAGCAAACCTGCCGACGGCAGTGAGGCATGAAAACTCGCTTTGTACCAACGTTTGTACCAAGCCTTTTTCAGGAGCCTCAGAATGTCGCGCAAAATCCCGGGCTATCTTCACCACAAAGCCCGCAATAAAGGCAAGGTGATCGTCGACGGCAGGACAGTTTATCTCGACGGACCCTACGACAGCGAAGAAAGCCGCCGGCACTACGATCGCATCATTGCCGAGCTGTTGACGAGACCTGAACGTCCGGATTTGATCAACGTCACGCTCGCTCGGCTCGCTGTCTGCTATATCGAATACGCGAAGACGTACTATCAGAAGAACGGTGAGCCAACACCCGAAAATGGGCAGATTCGCTCCGCACTTCGTCCGCTCATCGAGTTGTTTTCGTCATTGCCCGTGGCTGACTTTGGTCCGTTGAAACTGAAGCTGGTTCGCGAACGGATGACTGAGCGTGGGTGGGTACGAAACACGATCAACGATCACGTGTGTCGCATCAATCGAATGCTCGGCTGGGGCGTCGAAAACGAGTTGGTTCCGCCCCACGTTCACGCGGCATGCAAAGCGGTACGCAATCTTCAGAAAGGTCGATGCAAAGCTCACGAAGGCAGCCCGGTCCCAGTCGTGGAACTAGAACGAGTCGAAGCGACACTACCATTCGTCGGACGCCAGATTGCAGCAATGATCGAACTGCAACTATCAACCGCCATGCGCCCACAAGAAGTCAGGTTGATGCGAATGATCGACATTGACCGCAGCGACGCAACATGCTGGGAATACAGACCGTCACGGCACAAGACTCAACATCATGGTCGCGACCGAAGGATCTTTCTCGGTCCAAAAGCCCAGGAGATCATTTCCGACTTCCTGAAGGCAGACCCTGATGCATATCTGTTCTGTCCACTGGAAGCCTACAACGAGGCTACGGAACGACGACAAGCAAAGGCAAAAGCAGGTCGTCGGACGCAGCGAACGCCAGTCCTGGAGCCGAAGCGAAAGCCACGACACGGCAGTCATTACACGAAGGAAAGTTACGGTCGAGCAATCGCCCGTGCATGCGAAGCCGCAGGCGTCAAGAAGTGGAGTCCGAATCAACTGCGACACACCGCTGGCACCTCCATTCGAAAGAAAATGTCACTGGACGACGCGAGAACCGTGCTGGGGCACTCAGACGCCCGCACGACTGAAATCTATGCTGAAAGAGACTTCAGTGCTGCACGTGAGATTATGCGGAAACTAGGCTAGAATTCCACTCATCATGCCTAGACGAAAAGGAATAAGCGGGCGTCCAACCCGCTTGTTCTTTTCAATGGTTTCCCTGGGAAAGAACTAATACTAATAATGGACATCGAAGAGATAGCACGCATTGCCAGAAACTACGTCGCCGACCCGGCAGAAATGCGGCTGGGGCTCGATGCCGCGTGGGGCAAGATCCATGAATCTTTCATCGTATCCACACCCAATAAGGAATTTTTCGGGGCACGTTTGGCTTGGCACTATGAGAACCCATTCGAAACAGACTCTTCTCAATGGATGAATGACTTCATCGACGTACTTCGAACGGTTAATCAGATCAACAGCCAAATTCCATTCCGCCACGAAGTGCTCCTGGAATTCTCCCAGTCGCACTTGAAACAAGGGAACGTCAACGCAGTGCACACGGCATTGGCTACGGAAATCCGACGATTTAAGATCTGGGAGGCTGCTGTCAGCGGTCGGCCACTTGGCGAAGACAAGACGCCCGAAACAACAGCTGACAACAAGGTCACTGAACACCCATTTGGAATTGGATGTGACCACACGAAAAAATTAGTATTTCGAAAGGGCAAGGACTATGCTTCTATTGTCGCGCTCGACTGGAAGAAATCTGAAGACCCTTGGTATGCGTTTACCGCGATGCTGAATGCGTACCCGGACTCTATCTCCTCTGAGGATGCAGCGCCCGGCAAGAAACCAGGAGCACGCCGAGCCTTGAAAAGCCGCATGAACGAAGACCTGCTTCCATTTGACTTGATCATAGAATCCGGGACTGGATGGTCTATTCAAGAAAATGTTTCTGGCACGTGGCGCGCTGTTCGCTGCCGAGTGGGACGTGCTGCTCTGCTCGGCTGGGTCACTGTCGGCGTTGATCTGTGAGATGGCACGGCAGCAGTCCCGCGATGCGATCGACGTCGGTTCCATCGACGCCACTATGTCCAGGCTTGCTGGTAAGTGATCTGTTGCTGACGCTGGTTGACCAAGCCGCAGATGGCAGCCAGGAAAGACATGTTTTCCGCCGAAAGTCGTCAGTTTCCGGTGCCGTCAGATGAAATCAAGCGGCTGAGATGAGATCCGAGCTGTCGTATCTCGTGAATCGGCAGGCAGTTCGAGTTCGGCTGAGTTTTTTGACCCTACAGCATCAGGATTCGGTACCATCTAAGCTTTTGAGGAGAACGAGTGATGGATCGGATTCGTGCAACAGCCGGACGACTGATCACACTGCTGTTCACGGTTCACCTGACCACTCAGGTTGCCGCGGCAGGAATGCCATCCATCACGCTGACAGATTTGAGCCGCCTGCGGCTGTCAACGCTTTCTTTTTTCCTGGTTGTGTGTCTGCTCACCGCCTGGGGTCTGCAAGCCATCTGGAATTCGCTGCGGCAGGACTTTCAGAAGCTTCCGCTGCTGTCGTACAAAGGAGCAGTGGCCGGCGTATTCTTGTGGGGACTCGTGTTCGTCGTTGTGCTGACCATGATCTCCGGGGCGCGGGAATTGATGATGCCGGGAGCATGGGAAAAGAACGGCCTGACATATCGACTGGCTGATCATCCGAAGTCAACAGACGCGGACTCCATTTCCGCCGAAGTTGTTCGGCAGCTGAACGAACGCACAGAACGGATGCAGCAGCTGCAGAAACTGGGACTCGCGCTGCAACAGTTCTCTGCCGATTACGGACGTTTTCCGAACGCTGACGAATTCAAAGAACTGCCTCAGGACGTTCGCCAGTTGCCCGGTTCTGTTGCGGCTGATTATATTTACGTTGCGCCAGCCGCCGAAGCATCTCAGGCAGGCGCCAGGGTGGTGGCTTTTGAGCCCGCTGTTTTCCAGGACAGCTTGCAGATGGCATGGTATCAATCCGGCCATGTCGCGCCGTTGTCCGAAGACGGACTTCCGGGGCCTTATCAGCCAGCGGAGCAGCCATGAAACGCCGTTACAAATACGCGCTGGTGTTGTGCGTCATGGTGGTTCTGTTTCTGGCATTGCTGGGAATGACATTTCTGGTACAGGTGCCGTATTACATTGTCGCGGGCTGGCTCCATTTTTTGATGGGCGCGATTCCCGCTGTGACTGTTGATCTGTCTGCCGTTCTGCTTGCCGCCGTCGCATTACTGGTACTGGTCTGCGGAGTTCACCGGGCCGGTCGGCACTGGGTTAAACAGCAGGCGTCCGGTGCAGCGCCGGAAGGCCATGCTGCCGTTGGCCACGGTGAGGTAAGCGTCTGGCGAGTTCGCTGGACGCTCTCATTCGTGGCAGGACTGCTGCTGGTATTCACCGCGGGAATCAGCGTCGTCGGCGCGGTGCATCAGCTCGTGTGGATAGGTACTTCTTCGCAGCCGCTGACTGAGAACAGCTGGGACGGAATCATTGGACTTGTGTCATCAAAGAACACCCTTAAAAACATTGGCACTGCTGTATTCGAATACCACGATCAAACAAATGCTTTTCCGGCCGGCGGTACGTTTAACCATCTCGGTCGGCCGATGCACAGCTGGGCCATGGCGCTGTTGCCGTTTCTCGACCATCAGTCCCTGTACGACTCAATCGACAAGAAAATTCCGTGGAATTCGCCAGGCAATGAAACTCATTTTCGAACTCCGATCACGGAAGTTCAGAATGAGTACCTGCTGCGGAAAGAGGCGCCAAACAGCGCATTCGCACCCGCCCATTACGCTGCCAATCAGAGAGTTTTTTCGCTGGGCCAGTCGCTTAGTCGTCAGGACATAACTGACGGATCCGCAAACACAATCATGCTGGGCGAGGTGGCGACCGAAATTCGTGCATGGGGAGACCCGCTTAACGTCCGAGACCCGGCGATCGGGATTAATGGACACCCGAATGGTTTCAATTCACCGTATCCTGGCAATCGTGGCGACGCGGTCGTGTTTCTGATGGCAGACGGATCCACCAGAACAATCCGCCAGACGATTGATGCTGAGATCCTGCAGGCGATCAGCACACCAAACGGCGGCGAGCCGGTGGGCGAATATTAACTCGCTTGTCAATGCCGCAGACTTCCCGGTTTTTGTTGACACAGATAGCGTGACGTTTTCGGTGGTTGGGTGCAATCGGTGAGGAACGCGCAAGGGGGATTCCCGCCCGATGGCTTACTGGACTGGTCGCAATCACCACGGTGTACTGGGCTGTGTCGGCATCCCTGCCGCCACATAGATCGCAATTCGTTAGACCGCAAAAGCGCAGACGCAATCGCAAATGACAGCCGATGAAGTCGACAACTTCGTCGTGGCTTTGGGTAAGTCCGTTTCTGAGGCTGTGACCGCACTGGAGACAGCCGCCGGCACGGCCGAGCGCGAACAGAACTGGGATCACAAGGCGCGGCTGGCCCTGCTGGCGTTATCCCTCAAGGCTCCCGCGCTGGCCCAGGAGATGTGCCAGTTCCGGCCTGACCCCATCCAGCGAACGTTGTTTATCGAGGAATGCGCGACCTGGCACGGTGACCTGTCGAAGCTGGTTCAGTTTGTGGCCGACAGTGTTGACGTTTCGCTTCGCTCCGGGATGGTCCTGGCTGTGGGAAGTGTACCGGCTGCCGATGTGTCGGCACCTGAGAAGCAGGCGTGGGAGCCTGTGCTCGCGAACTGGTATGCGACCGCATCCGACACCACGACGCACAGTGCCGCAGGCTGGGCGTTGCGGAAGTGGAAGTTAAAGTTACCCGAAATTGCACCGTCAGAAGCTCCCTCTGCTGACAGCAACTGGCACGTCAACACGTTGGACATGACGATGTTGAAGATTCCTGCGGGGAGTTTTGTCCGTCGTGATATGGTTCCGAATGCCATCGGGCAGACGGTGACGCTGACCCGCTCATTCCTGCTGGCGGACAGCGAAGTGACGCGGGCCCAATTCCAACAGTTCATGGACGATCCCGAATATCCCGACACCGAGAAGCCAACGGACTGGGAAGGATCCTATGAATTATACAGCCCCACTGAACAGCACCCAGTTCAGCAGGTGAGCTGGTACGACGCGGTGCTGTTCTGTAACTGGCTGAGCGGCAAGGAGGATTTGATGCCCTGTTACGAGCGGGCCGGAGAAAAAGGAACAGCCATTTCAGCCAGTGCTTCCGACGCCTGGCGTCTGATTCCCGAGGCCAACGGCTACCGCCTGCCGACGGAAGCGGAGTGGGAGTATGCGTGCCGTGCGGGGACAACCACGAAGTACAGTTTTGGCGACAGTGAATCCGAGTTGGGCGAGT
>JAPYTO010000367.1:0-4119 GCA_029941865.1 Fuerstiella sp.
AATTCCGGAAACAACTCGCTGATCCACTGCCCGGCGTCGCCTCGCTGTCGAAACCTGAATTGCCCGGCCAGCATCTTCGGCACACCACGAATAAAGGCGAAGCGTTTTCCTTCCAGGTATTCCTGCGGGCAGGCCTTGTCGTGGAACTTCTTCAATTCCGGCTTGTGTTCAAACAATTCCAGCTGCGATGGCGAACCGGCCATGTGCAAATAAATAACGGCCTTCGCCCTGGCACTCTGCATAGGCGCCCCAGCCGCCATCGGATTGTCTGCCATGCGCACGCCAGCCGCGGCTGCTGTGGGGCTGTTGAGGCTTTGTAACGCCATCGCACCCAGACCGACTCCGGCGGTGCTGAGCAGGTGGCGGCGAGTTTGCAGGCCGAGCTGCAGCTGAAGGTGATTCATTGAAAGGTTACCTGCCGTTGCCTGTTTGCAAATCACGGAAGCGGATCGATGCGCTGGAGAGTTTGCATGTCGCGAGCCTGTTGCCATGCACGCTGCAGATCTTCCAGATGCTGGGCCGCCCATTCCATTACGAGACCCGTTGCACGCGGCGGCAGTCGACCATCAATGACGGCGAGCGTCTGAGCGTCAACCACCATCTGATCCGAACCATATTCGGCATGAAAGTGCGGTGGATTGTGATCGTTGTAGTACATCCTGATGACGATGCCGTAAAACCGACTGAGTTCAGGCATCCGTTGGCACTCGAAGACTGGGGAACAAATCCTCAGCGGACTTGCCGGTGATCTGTAGGTACATCGCGTCGGCACACAGTTCCAACTCCTTAGTCCACCGTAACTGGCCGTGTGGGCCCACCGTCACGGCGTCAAAGACGGCAGCATCTTTCCACACCGTGAAAACGCCCTTGCCGACGAACGAGGAAAGATCGGCACTGCCAACGACGCCGTCATCGTATTCAAGCTGGAGATTGTATCCATCCTGAGCCGTCACGCTGATAAGTTTTACCATCGCAGTGCCCGTTTCCGTGTAAGTGCCGAACTGTCAGCGTAGAAAAACGATCGCAAAGAACCGTCGCCAACGATCGTGACACCCTGCCATTTTACGGTCAGCAACCGCTGTCGACAACGTCATTCGGAAAATGTGTGTCACCTCCACTGGTGTCGCGAAACGCAAAAACGGCATTCGGCGTTATTCGCTAAGTACAATGCCTCCTTCCTGTTCCGCACATTACTGGCGTATGTACGTCGTGCAGGCTGCCAACCTGTTACCTGTGTTCGCAGGTAGGCTGCCCGCACTACGGACGAAAGCAACTGCGGCGCGGCGAAAACTGTCCCCGTCTCCAGTCCCGCGCTGGGTTCAGGTCTCCTGACCTCGTCCACCGGCTGACCGCAGACTCGTGTGATCATCGTGGCTGTTTTGGGAGACGTGGTCCACCCGGATGCGGGGTCGGGAGACCCGCTCATAGCGAAGTATGAAAAAGAGTAGTCAAAAGCCCGAGCCGCACCCCGACAAGGTGGGGGTGCGGAAGGCAAGATCTCTGTCGGATCCGTTTATGGTCTCATCAACGTTTCATCGAGATTCAAAACAACACCGGCAACAACCGTCAACGCGGCCAGTTTGACAGCTTCTTCCTGTGCAGTGTTACTCAGACCTGCAGCCTTCAACAAATCAGTGGCGGCCGCAGAATCAGCCCGAAACTCGGCCAGTGATTCGTTGAACAAATGCGATAACTTTGAAAGCTCAGTTGCCGATGCCGGCCGTATCAGCGCCTGCCGGAACATGGCTTTCAGCCCGGCGTCGGCTTCGATCGCGCTCACCGTCTGTGCCAGTGCTCCGGCAGCTTCCACGTACACCGGATCATTCAACGTCACCAAAGCCTGCAGCGGTGTGTTGGTTCGAATGCGGCGAATTTGACAGACCTCGCGGCTGGTACTGTCAAAGGTGATCATGGATGGGTACGGGCTGGTGCGGCGCAGGAACGTGTACAGTCCCCGACGATACCGATCTTCCCCGGTCGGTGTTTCCCATTTGAGCGTACTGTACGTCGTACGCCAGAGCCCATCGGGCTGCGGCGGCATTACAGACGGGCCACCAATTTTTTCTGACAGTAACCCGGATACGGCCAACGCCTGATCACGGACCGTTTCGGCAGACAGACGAAAACGCGGACCTCGACTAAACCAGCGATTCTGCGGGTCCAGCTTACGCGATGCATCAGTAACGACTGCGCTTTGCTGGTAAGTGGCGGACATCACGATCGTCCTGCATAACTGCTTCAGCGACCATTCGTGTGTGTCGCGAAATTCAACCGCCAGCCAATCGAGCAACTCCGGATGGCTCGGTGGCGTTCCCTGCGTACCAAAGTCTTCTTCCGTTTCGACGATGCCTGAGCCAAAGAATTGGCTCCAGACGCGATTTACGGCCACTCGCGCAGTTAATGGGTTGTTTTCAGACATCAGCCACGTCGCCACATCCAGTCTGCCGGGCGACCCTCCCGCGGGGACGGAACCGAATGTTGACGGAAACGCGGCATCCACTTTGTCGCCAATTTCCAGAAAATTGCCCCGCACATGTACGAAGGTTTCCCTACGCTTATCGGCGGGCAGTTCTCGCATGATCGGAGTCTCCGTAATCGACTTTTTCAGTTCCTCAAGCTTCTTTTCTGTGTCGGTGATTTGTTTCGCAAGCGGAGACGATTGCGCAGGCATCGCGGGATCAGCTTCTGCGGCAGGTTGTTCCTGTTGCGCCTTTTTTAACTCTGCCAGCTTTGACGTCAGTTGTGTCTGCTGTCTTTTCTGTGCGGCGGTTGGTGTCGCGATGCGTGGTTGATCGTCCGGACGGTCCGCATCTTCCGTCTGATTGAAGAATGCCATGAAACGGTAGTATTCGTGCTGACTGATGGGATCGTATTTGTGCGAATGGCACTTGGCACAACCCATCGTCAGTCCCATCCAGACCTGAATCGTCGTGTCGACTCGATCCTTCACCGCAGCAATACGGAATTCTTCATTGTCCGTACCGCCCTCGTCGTTGGTCATGGTGTTGCGGTGAAAGGCAGTGGCCAGAATCTGTTCGGTGGTGGCACTCTCGAACAAGTCTCCGGCGATCTGTTCGGCGGTAAACTGATCGAACGGCATGTCATTGTTGAAGGCTTCGATGACCCAGTCACGGTATCGCCAGATGTTTCGAGGCTGATCTTTTTCATAACCCTTGGTGTCGGCATATCGAGCCAGGTCCAGCCACATCGTGGCCCAGTGTTCACCGAACTTCGGCGATCGCAGCAGTTCATCCACGATCATTTCGAATGCTTCCGCAGATGCGTTCATTGTGAACCTGTCGGCGGCTTCCGGAGTTGGAGGCAGACCGGTCAGGCCCAGGTAGACTCGGCGAATCAGCGTATACGGATCAGCCTGTGGTGATGGCGCCAGCCGCTTGTCGTGCAGCCGCTCCAGCACAAACCGGTCAAGGTCGCTGCGACTCCAGTTGTCATTCGCGACGGCGTGTGGATTTGGACGAGTCGGTGGAACGAAGGACCAGTGAGTTTCATACTTCGCTCCGGCAGCGATCCACTGCCGCAGTGTTTCAATCTCAGCTTTCGTCAGTGCATGCCCGGAATCCTGCGGTGGCATCACCAAATCGGGATCGGAACTGGTCACCCGATGGATCAGTTCACTGTCGGCTGGTTTTCCTGCAATGACGGCCCGTACAGCAGCAGAGTCTTTTTCTGTTTGATCGGCAGGCACATCCAATCGCAGTTCTGCCTCTCGCGATCCTTCATCCGCGCCATGACAGGCCAAGCAGTTTTTCGCCAGAATCGGCCGCACGTCTGTGGAATAGCGTGGAGATTCATCAGCCGAGCAATACGTCGAACAGACAATCAGCAGGCCTAAGCAATTGCAGAGAATTCGTTGCATCGCTCTTTATTCAGGGCTGGGAAACGTAAAGTGACAGAGAATCATTCTATCCAGCGTCTCCGTCAACGCGAGTGACCGCACGGTTCTCTAAAGACGCTCAAACCAGAAGACTTGTACGACAGCTAACTGCCAACAGTCAGGAGCGCAGTGTAATCTATTCTGCTGCTGCTTCTGTTCATCCGTGGTCATCAACATGCTGTCGCCGTCAGCTTACAACAAGACTGTTACCTATCTTCTGGTTG
>JAPYTO010000367.1:4219-5773 GCA_029941865.1 Fuerstiella sp.
CTGGTTGACGTCCATCGTTGCCGTTCTGCGCGCCGATCCTGTGCTGGCGGCAGTCGTGGGTTCCGGCCATTCGATATGCGGGCCCTGGGGCTGCGGACCGCCCCTCAGTTCACTGCTGGTCTGGCACGGCTTTGTTACGGTCCTGTTGGTGCCATCAGCGATCATTGCTGCAAAGAAACGGCCGGACTTCGCGGTCCGTTGGGCCGGACCGCTGATGATGGTGATCGGGCTGGCAGCAGCAACCTTCGTGGCGACCAACCTGTCGATATGGTGGAATTCCGCAAACGACGCGGCACGCGGCTACATCTTCCATCGTGCGTTGTTTTCCCTGGTAGCGTTCACAGACGCACCGATCGTGCCAGCGACTCTAACCACAGCGATCTACTGGTGGTTGGGTCGGCAGCATCGGCGTAACATAGACGCCGATGCACTATCGACGAATGACGACCTTCGAGCCGGCGCCGAGCAGGTTGAAGACTTCGGTGATGTCGCCATCGGCCAGATGGATACAGCCTCGTGACGTTTCCGTGCCAATCGATTCCGGAGCGATCGTTCCGTGGATGCCGATGTGTTCGCCCAGGCCAATCCAGTACTCGCCGAGTGGATTATGCGGGTCGTCTGCTGCCACAATTTGGCCATTGGGCTGAACCCACTTTGGATTCTCTCGCTTGATCTGAACAGTGAACTCTCCGACGGGCGTGCCCTGATCTTTGCCGACACCAATGCGGTATCGATGAACGTACCAGCCATGGGCATGGATCGTCATTTCGAAACTGTTCAGATCCACGACAGCACCAAACGGTCCGTTCAGGACCTTTAGTTTTTGACCCGCCTGCAGTGTTTCCGGACTCGTGCTGTTCAGCCGTGCCAGGTACTGCCACGGTACCTGATACTTTTGAGCGATGCTTTCAAGCGTGTCGCCGAATTCCACGAAGTGCGGTTCTGCAAAATGAGCGGTCGGGTTTGCGTAGATTTCGGCGGCCGTTTTTTCGATTCGCTCATATATTTGAGCACGAAATTCCGGCTGCTTCCAGTACAGCCGCGACAACGCCGCATGTGCTTCCAGCGTTTCTCCGTTCGTTACCCATTGGTCAGCGTTCCGGAGAGTCGCTGCCACCTCCGGCGAAAGTACGGTTTGTACGATGGCAGGTTCTCGTCGCGGTGTCTTTGCCGGGGCGAAAACCGCCTGCTGAATACCTCCGGTCACCGCCTGTGTCTGGTTCGGATTAGCCGATGATTTCGTCGGCACGGGCAACGGCGGTTCGGCGAATTCCGGAAATACTTCTTCGAGTGGATCCACCTGGCTGGCCAGGGCAGCCTGCAGCGGATCGTCTTCGGTCTTCTGCGGAAGACTGCTGGCGTTTGTGTTGTCGGCGATATCGTCAGCTGGCAAAGCATCCAGCATTGCCAGAAAATCCGCATCATTGAGATTCGGATTCAACACTTCGGAATCCAGTCCTCCCGTGGGCACCGTGCCGACCTCTGGAATGATGTCGAAGTACCAGACGGCCAGCATCATCGCCAGGACAAGACCGATGAGTTTCCTGTTCCCGG
>JAPYTO010000368.1 GCA_029941865.1 Fuerstiella sp.
GAAGTTATACGATTGCCAGCCCGTTTCTGTCTGAAATGGTTCTGGATGTGGTCTGTGACGACGATGTTCCGGCACCACCGTCCCACCATCCAGGTGCCTTTGATGGCTACGTGCAGAAAGCTCGTGAACGCTACGAAGCGGCTCAGGATCTTCCGGCCACATCATTGTTGATGTCCGCTGCCGACCTTGAGAAGAAACTGGCAGACCGACTACCCTCAGACGTAGGCGGAGCGGAGGCTGAGAACTGGCAGGCCAACGGGGCGTCGACGTCGTCTGTTGGGCCAAACGATGCCGAACGAAACCCCGCCGATGTGATTTGTGCCGCGGCAACGGTCGTAACAGCAACGTCCCCGACCAGCTCGTCTGCCACGCATCAATTGACCGCCGGCACCAATGTTCGACATCCTCGCTATGGAAGAGGTGTGGTGATTGATGCGTCTGAAGGCTCCAACCGAGCCACGGTGACCGTGCTGTTTGAAGCCGATGATCGCGAAGAAACATTCGTCGCCGCCCAGTGCCCCCTGCAGCCCATCGGCAGCATCCGGCCGAAGTAGTTTTTTATGAAAGTCCCGGTCTCTTTGAGAGACCGGGACTTTGTTCTCATCCGCGATGATCGAATTTCGCTTCAGTTCCCCGAACCGTTTCGTCAAAAACGCCATCGTTGAACACCGTCTCTCCACGAACAATCGTTCGCACGGGCCAGCCTTTTAGCCGCGTCCCGTGCCACGGACTCCAGCCGCTTTTCGTGACCTGCTGTTCGTTGCGAATCTCTGCTTCCCGATTCATATCCACCAGAACCAGATCGGCATCATACCCCACCTGAATGCTGCCCTTGTTGACGATATCCCACACGCGGGCCGGTGCCTCGCACATCCATGACACGACCTGCTGCAACGTACACCGCCCGCTGTTGACAGAATTCAGCATCAGCGCCAGAGAGTTTTCGACGGCCGGTAATCCGGAAGGTGATTGCGGGTAAGGCTGGTCCTTTTCTTCCAGCGTGTGAGGTGCATGGTCGGTGGCGATGACGGGAATTGTGCCATCCAGCAAGCCACGCCAAAGCTCATCGTTGTCCTCCGGATTCTTAATCGACGGATTCATCTGCACCAGCGAACCTAAAGTCTCGTAGTCGTTGACGTTGAAGAACAGATGATGAGGACACGCTTCTGCGGAAATCAAATCACTGCAGCCACGGAGGAATTCAACCTCCTGCGCTGTCGAAACATGCAGCACGTGAAATCGATGGTCATTGCGCTGTGCCAGGTCAACCGCTCGCTGCGTCGCAATCAGTGCCGCCTTGTGATCACGGATACGGCTGTGATCCCGGTACGACTTGCCTCCGTCCAGCCTCTCGGCGTTGGCACGAACAGTCGTTTCGTCTTCGCAGTGAGCACAAACGGGCAACGTCGTTTCCGCAAAAATTCGTTCCAGCGCTTCCTGTTGATCGACCAGCAGATTGCCGGTGCTGGACCCGATAAAGATCTTGATGCCCGGAGTTCGTTCGGCGGACGTCAACACGTCAATATTGTCGGGCGTGGCGCCGATATAGAATCCAAAATTGACCAGACACTTGCCCGCGGCCAGATCCAGCTTGGCATGTAACGCGTCCAGCGTGATGGTGGCCGGGTTGGTGTTCGGCATTTCCAGAAACGTGGTGACGCCGCCTTTGGCGCAGGCTCTGCTGCCCGTCGCCAGGTCTTCTTTGTGAGTCAATCCCGGGTCGCGAAAATGGACCTGGTCATCAATCACGCCGGGAATCAAGTGCAGCCCGGTGGCATCAATGACCTCGTCTGCGACCGCGTCGTCAGCGGCATCGATACCAGAAATGAGGCCGTCCTCGAACAGCACATTGATTTTGGCGGTCCGGTCCGGCAGGACCACCTCAGCATTGCGAATTAGTGTTTTCATGTGGTGTCTTGAGGCCTCGTGAGCCAGGTCGTGCTGCATGATGTCGACAGAAGTGGCGCCGAAGACACCATTGCGAAAGCGACATCTTAGAAACATTCGCTGCAGTCTGCCAGAAGTGGTCTCAATACCAGCACGCAGCGCCAGCAAGTGACCTCTCTGGTTTTCTCACGAGTCTTAATTCACACACACACACACTCGCGCTTCGTGCTTGTGTTTTGTGGTTTTGAAACTGCTTCTAAGCAACAGACGGGGAACACCCGGACGATCACAAGCAAACGAATCAATCACGTCGTCAGCCTACTCGGCACTTACTTTTCGCCACAGCCACCATCCAGCCAGACCATTTGTCACAACAAGCAGGGTCACCATGACCAGCAGCAACATTGCCGCCGTTTCGGTTGGTGCACCGGCATCCTGAATCCCAAACCAGCATGCTCCGAAAATCAGAGCATCGAGAAGAAGAAATGGGAAAAACGCAGCGTCAGCAAACGCCAGACCCAGTCCAACCAGTCGTCCGTTGGAACGACGGATGTCGCTGACTGCGACGAATCCCAGGATCGTCGTAATAAACGGGGCCAGCAGTCCCGGCAGTCCGATCAACCCGATTGCAAAAAGCGGGGCCGTCTCTCCGGCCAGATTCGATGACTGGGGTCCGCTCGTCTGGAGAAAGAATACCACGAAAATGAAAAACAAGGGCATCAGGCAGGCGGCGACGATGGCTTTGCGAGAGAACCGACGTTTCATCACACGATCAGCGGCCCGTATCCTCTGTCGTGTTCGCACGATGAACGCATTTCGGACATCACGCCTGTTCAGGACAAGAATGGCCCAAATGCTCAGAGGTAGGCACAGTATCGCTCCGGGCGTGATTGGCAACAGTCCAAATATGGCACCCACCATGGACAGGCCGGGGGATCGTAGACGACGCATGTTTCATGCACCAAAGGTGACGATCGTTCCGACGATCACGCCGGGCAAAACCAACCACGCCATCTCTCGATCGCTTACTCTCGAACTATCCAGCCAAATGAACAGACCGATCAGACTGCCAATCGCCGTCAGCACACCAACCGTCATCAGTGCCGTGGCCGGTCTGTCGACAATGGCCTGCACTGCCTCCAGGTCATCCGACTCACCGAACGACGTCTCGGATGTTCTGCCGATGCGGTCGGCCGATGCAGGTAATGGCCGAACATGTACCTGGCTGCCACGACCAGCGTCGACGGCAACCGAGTCCCCTGAACTCCCGGCCCTGTTGTCAGCGGCCGCAGGACTGTCGAACGCGTCTGCGTTGAGCACCGTCTCAAGTTCGTGCCCTTCCGCTTCCAGTTGAGCGACACTGCCACGGAAGTCCATGGCTGCCATCGTGTGAACATTCCAGCGGCAGTTCACCCATACGACACCCATGGCACCGGCGTTAGCGCGAATCGTCAGCGTCGTGTCGAAGGCCTGGATGTCCGTCAGTGTCAGTCCAGCAGGTTTGCGCCCTCGATGAAAAATTCATTTCGTGGCGTTTTCCTGTACCAGTTGATAGCCCAATTCAAAGAAATGGGACTTGATCCGTTCGCCGATGTCCAGAGATTGGTGGGCGGAGAAGTGAACGTGCGCCAGCGAAAAACCTGGATGTTTGGGGCCGGGGTTCTCGTTGCCGCCGTAAGCAATCGCGTGGCGAATTCCGGTGGCACTCAGAACCAGCATGGTGATCGACAGACCCAACGCACCGAAGAACCCAATACGGTACGTCAATCGGTGATCGATCTCCCCTAATCGCAATGAGGAATCCACAGGGACCCCTGTCTGGAACAGCACAAAATGTGGTTGTGGCGTCTGAACGCCGGCACGTTCCGTAGTCTCATCCGTCACAGGCCACTCTGCACTACGTTGATTTCCGTCCGCCAGTCGTGTCTGAGCAGTCGGGATTTGAACCAGTGACAGGTCCACTTCCAGTTTAAACAGGAACGTGTGTAACAAGGCCAGTCCCGCCAGCAACGTCATCAGCAGTGACCAGCGAACCATGCGTCGGTGTCCAGGAGGCAGCGCGATCAACAACAGTGCCAGCAGGGCAAACGTCCCGCAAACTGTCAGTCCGGGCCACTTATCCAGACCGCCAAAACTATGCTGACGTTCACTGATGGCGATGCTTGCCCTGGAATTCTGTGCTGTCGCTTCGACCTGCCAAAAACACAGCGAGTATCTATCAATGTCCGTTCCGGCGCTGGCCACGTGTTGTGCCGGTACGGACACCGCGCCTGCTTCTGCTTCCAGAATCTCGACGTCAATCCACGGCAACAGCACAGTCATGCATCCCACGACGCTTAACAGAACCATCAGCAACGCCGGAAGTTCCGGATGCCTGTCTGTTGCGGTGGAGTCCACCTCGCCTGCAACCCAGCGCCATGCGGCGACGGCTTCACGTTCCATAATTGTGGACACGCCTGGCCGCGCCGCCGGAGGAGTTTCAGACGGCTGTTCCGCCGTTGTGTTCGGTGCGACGGACGAGATCGCATCCACGCGGGATTTGAGTTCGCTGGCGGATTGAAACCGCCGTTCCGGTTCACTGGCCAGCGCCCGCAGGACGACGTCGTCCAGACGAGCATCGACGGAGGTTTTCTTTGACGGTGGTTCAAACTGCCCCATCGGCACTTCACCGGTCAGCAGTTCATAGAACACGACGCCCAGCGAATAGATGTCCGCCCGGTGATCCACTCCGCAAGAACCGCCCATCTGTTCCGGCGCCATATACCGCGGCGTACCCATCACCTGATGCGTGCCGGTTAATGTGAAATTGTCAGCCGAATGTTCGGCCAGCTTGGCCAGCCCAAAGTCGGCGATTTTTACGTTGCCACGCGAATCAATCAGGATTTTTTCCGGCTTGATGTCGCGATGAACGACGCCTTCGTCGTGAGCAAACTGCAGACCTTCACAGATCTGGGCGATAATCGTCAGAGTCTGACCGGGTACCAGTTCCTGTGATTCCATCAACTGCCGCAGATCAGCCCATGAGCGACAGAATGACTCCGCCAGCGATCAGAATAAGTACGGCTGTAAAAAGACAGGCCTTCACGACGGATGCGAGCGTTTCGACAACGGATTCTTCGTGTGCCGACCGAATCCTGTTCGGGCTCACACACACTGGCATCGGCACGCTGTTCGGCTGCTGCAGATGTGCGAGGTGCCGACCGAGCAGGTCTTCGACCTCTTCGGCTGACTTAAACCTGTTCTCAGGATTCTTCTCAAACAGCTTGTCGACGATCTCGCACAGCCAGTCGGGAATATCCTCGTTGACTTCCCGGACTGGCCGCGGTTCTTCATGGACGATGCGATGCATAACGGCGACTGCCGAGTCCGCACGAAAGGCCGCCCGTCCTGGGCACATCGCGTACAGCACACAGCCGAGACTGAACAGGTCGGTGCGATGGTCGACACGCTGCTCCTGAGCCTGTTCGGGAGACATGTATTGCGGAGTACCGGTAATCTGGCCGGTCTTTGTCATGCCAATGTCGTCAATCGCGCGAGCGAGTCCAAAGTCGGTCAGCTTGACACGTTCGATGCCATTTTCGAGCAGGATATTCGCCGGCTTGATGTCGCGGTGCACAAGTCCCTGCCGATGTGCCGCCTCCAGCCCGGCGGCCGTCTGCATCCCGATCCGCAGAATGGACTTCACATCCAGTGCGCCGACTTTGTCGATCTTCTGCTGGACCGACTGCCCGTCGATAAATTCCATCACGATGATCGGCGGTCGGGCAACATCATCAATCGAATGAATGGCGACAACATGGTCATGACTGACGGCCGCTGCCGCGCGGGCTTCGCGTTGTTTGTCAGGTAGCCGCAGACGGTGTTGATCGTTTTGAGTTTCTCGCC
>JAPYTO010000369.1 GCA_029941865.1 Fuerstiella sp.
TCAGGTCTGACGGGTTGACGGGACTCGCCAGCATTCGCACAAGGACCTCGCCGTGCTTTGGCGATGGTCGATCGCGTTGCTCGCATTGCAGGACCTGCCGCGGCTCACCTGTCGATTCGAACTGCACGCATTTCATGACTTCGCTACCGCTGTGTGATTTTGTTTTGCGAAGTCTAGCGTGTGACAGACGGAGATTGCTAACCGAGGTCGATTCCAAGTTCCTTCATGAAGAACTTCATATCTTCCCAGACCAGTTTCTTGGCGGATTCATTCCGCAGCAGGTAAGAGGGATGATACGTGCACATCACTTTGGCATCTCCGTGTTGCAGGAATTGTCCACGTAGCCGACCCACGGGCCGAGATTCACCCAGCAGGTTTTGTGCAGCTACGGTTCCCCAGACGACAATGTATTTCGGTGCTACGATTTTGATCTGTCCGTCCAGAAACTCGCGGCAGTTGGCGGCTTCCTGTGGGTGTGGATTTCGATTTCCGGGTGGTCGACACCGCAGGATGTTGCAAATGTAGATCTCTTCGCGTTTCAGTCCGCAGGCAGCGATGATTTTGTCCATCAGTTTTCCAGCTGCACCGACGAAGGGTTCCCCCTGTCGATCCTCGTCAGCACCGGGAGCCTCACCGATGAACATGATTTCAGCGTCAGGATTACCGACTCCGAAGACCGTTTGTCGCCGGGTGTCGGCGAGTTCTGCACATCTCTTGCAGGCAGAAACGGCTTCTGCCAGTTTGCTTAATCCGTCAGCCTGCTGCTCCGCAGTGTGAAACGTCTGTTCAAGCAGCGAACGCGTTGATTCCAGAATCTCCGGCCGTTGCGCAGAATTGGGCACCAGGCGATCGGGCGACAACAGTTGCGTCTGGCTGGCTGATTTGTTGCGCGCGGGAGGCTGCGGCGTGGACGGCGCAGCCCCTTTAAGGCGGGCTGCCAGGAGTTTTCCGGGTGCTGCGGCGAGTTTCGGGAGTGTCACCGTCGGCAGATGACTGATACCCGATGCGGACATCAGTCTCAGAAACTGCCGCAGTGCTCGATTGTCAGTCATGGTTGATACTCGAACGAGGCGAACGGAGAACGTCGTCCAGACAGCAGGTTCGCTGTTGTGCCTGGGGAACTCATTAGTTTGAGGGTCATGCGCAGATACTGCCGAACGTCATGTCGTTTGCCGGCTGACTTGACTGGATACGCCGATTGTTTCGGAAAACCGAAAATACCGCCGAATCCCAATGCTCTCATTTGGCGATTAAGGAAAGATAGCGACGACCGATCAGGTTGTCGCGTTCGTTTCCGTTGTTCCGGCAATACTCCCTGCTGGTTCCCTCAGATTCAACGAACTCTATGCCGATTGGTAATATGTTCGCCGGTTTTAGGGGTATCGAAAGGAATCCACTTTGTGTGGGTTTTGTTTGTCAGTGGGGTCCGCAGGATTGCAGTGACTCTTTCGGGCTACGGCGAAGTAAACCAAAAGGTGCAGAGGTTCAGTTCCTTCAATAGGAAGGCACTCTCTCATCTCAGGATGAACGCGAGGGATTGAAAGATGATCAGGAGACCATGGAGTTCGTTTCTTGCGGGGGTAGCCCTCGCTGGTGGTCTGTCGGTGATAAACACCGCTTCTGCCGGAGAGATCTACATCGCAGAACCAATAAGTGCCCAAACACAGCAACTGTTTGCTGATGCAGATAACGACTTAACCGCTCAGTTGGCGTCACTGAGTTGCGGCAAAGACGGATGCACGAGTTGCTCCGCCGGGACCGGTTGCTCCGATGGCTGTGGCGATGGCTGTGGCGATTTGTTCGCAGGCGGAGATCACGATGAAATCTCTTTCGGCGGCTGGATCCAGATGGGGTATCACAACAAAGTGACCCCGAACGGAACGGTTCCCAACGACGCCGGTTCTTTCAATAACCATCCCAATAATATCAACCTGCAACAGGGCTGGTTGTACGCTGAAAAAGTTGCCGACGGCAGCTGCGGCGTGGACTGGGGTTTCCGCATGGATGTGATGTACGGTGTGGATGCCGGAGACACTCAGTCGTTTGGTAACCGACCAGGTCGATGGGATAATGGCAACGATTTCAACCGCGGCGGTGGCTATGGCTGGGCGATTCCTCAGCTTTACTCTGAGTTGGCTTCAGGTGACTGGAACCTCAGAATCGGTCACTTTTATACTCTGATTGGGTACGAAGTTGTGACTGCTCCGGACAACTTCTTCTACAGCCATGCACTGACAATGTACAACAGCGAGCCGTTCACTCACACGGGTGCTCTGGCGACGTTCACGGCTGGCGATGATGTCACCCTTTACGCTGGCTGGACTGCCGGTTGGGACACAGGTTTCGACCGAGTTAACGGCGGAAACAGTTTCCTGGGTGGCTTCAGCGCGGCCCTCGGCGATGAAGTTACTTTCACGTACATTACCACGTTCGGCAACTTCGGCGCTCGTGGTGCTGGTGCCAGCGGCTACTCGCACAGCATCGTGGTCGACACGGCTTTGACAGATGACCTCAACTACGTCATCCAGAGTGACCTCATCGACATCGGCGCTGGCGACGGTTCTTCGCAAGTCGGAGTGAATCAATATCTCATCAAGACGATCAGCGATCGGATTGGAATTGGCTGTCGTGCTGAATGGTGGAAGAATGGCGGCGCATCACCACAGTATGCTTTAACCGGCGGTGTCAATATCAAGCTCGCGGACAATCTGATCATCCGCCCCGAAATTCGTCATGACTGGCAAGTTCCCAGGGCGCCGGCAAATCAGTATACCTTTGGCATGGATGCCATTCTCACATTCTGATGAGTCGTGGAATCCGCGATTGCCGCGTGATTCAGGAATTGAAACAAGACCGCAGTTGGAGTCTATCCAGCTGCGGTTTTTTCGTGCCTGTCCACAATACGGCAAACCGGGTAAAAGAGCGACTGTGCCACGACCAGGAGATATACCGAGGGAAGCGTAGAACGTGTCAACAGAAAAGGCTGAGGCTATCGTGATCAGGCTGGTGGATTTCAGCGAATCCAGCCAAGTCGTTACGTTCTTCAGCAAAGAATTCGGAAAGATTTCGGCCCTGGCCAAAGGCGCGAAAAGACTCAAGGGTCCGTTTGATGCTGCTCTTGACCTGCTTTCGATGTGTCGAATAGTCTTCATTCACAAGTCATCCGGCACGCTGAGTTTATTGACCCAGGCGAGTCTGGTGTCGCGTTTTTCTCCCGTTTCGGGCAGTCTGAATTCACTTTATGGCGGGTACTACGTCGCCGACCTGTTGTGCAGTCTGACAGAAGACGAGGACCCTGATCCGGAAATCTATGGTCTGGCCCACAGGGCATTGAAAGAATTGTCGGATCCGGAAGCGGATTCGGCAGCATCAGTCATCCAGTTTGAAATCGGGTTGCTGCGTTTGGCTGGGTTGTTTCCCAACCTGTCTGAATGCAGTGTTTGTGGTCACCCCGTCACAATGGAAAGCAAATACGCTCACTGGGTCAGCCAGGGCGGTCTGCTTTGTTCTGATTGCCGGCGTCAGGAGTATTCAGGTAAGTCTATCTCTGCTGGTGCGGTCGCGATCCTGAAAAGAATGTCGGGTGATGGTTCACAACTTTCCGAACGAATTCAACTAACAAGAGACCAATCGGTCGAGTGTCACCGCCTTGCGGTGTCTGTGATCACTAACGTACTCGGCAGGAAGCCCGGTACACTCAGATATCTGAACTTCTGAATTCCATGACAAATTGCAGGACGCAAACTAAACAAACAGAGCCGGTTGCTTCTGCTGAAGTCGACGAAGGCAGCGGCCGGCTGCCGTCCGTGAGAACCATTCTCCAGGTGTGGATACCCGCAGTTCTTCTGACTGGCGTGTTCGTCTCGGTGACCGGCTGCCGTTCTTTTCGTCCATCTGACGGCGAAGGGATTTTTGCAAACAGCGACCTTCTCAGCACCAAAGGCATTCGCGGACCACTGGAACGTACTCTGTCCGGCCAGGACGATGTCCTGTCGCGTGGTGCAAGGTTCTCAGAAGCTGGCCAGCGGCAGGCTGTCGCAGCTCGGAAACTGTTCGATGAACAGAAATATCCTGAGGCCCTGAAGAGATACAAGGCCATCGCCAAAAAGTACCCGGAATCGTCGGCCGGTGAAGAAGCGTGGTTTCGGATCGGAGAATGCCACTTCGCCATGCAGGAATTGCCTGCAGCTCAGGATGCCTACGATAAGCTGTTCGTCGACTATCCTTCCACAAAGTATGTCGCCGATGCAAGTCGTCGTTTGTTTACGATCGCCAAAACCTGGCTGGAGATCACTGACCCTCTCGGACAGAGTCAAATCAAAACGGTCAGCCAGGAAAACGAAATCGAAGGTCCCAAACCGGAATCGTCGTCGAGTGATCCAAGCGCTAAATACGGACTGATTCCCAACTTCTTTGACAAGACCCGACCGATTTTCGACACCAAGGGGCGAGCGCGAAATGCATTGAAGTCGATCTGGCTGAACGACCCCACCGGACCACTGGCGGACGACGCCCTGATGTTGACGGCGTCGTACTACATGAGACGCGACAACTACATCGAAGCGGATCGCTACTTTGAGATTCTGCGGGAAGAATACCCGGACAGTCCGCACCTTGAAGATGCATTTGTGCTGGGTTCGCACGTCAAACAGATGTCCTACCGCGGACCGTTCTATGATGGAACGTCGCTGATTTCAGCGTCAAACCTGAAAGAACGAACGTTGCAGTTGTTTCCGGATTCGGAGGACCGCCAGCAGATTCGCAAGGATCTGCAGCGCCTGCATCTGCTGGAAGCGCAACGAGCATGGAGCAGAGTCGATTTTTATCGGCGTAAGGACAACCCGCGAGCGGTTGCGATTCAGTGTATGCAGGTGATTACAGAATTCCCGGAAACGCGGTATGCCGAGATGGCCCGTACGGAAATTCGTCGCATCAATCCGGCGGCCGTCAGAGGTTTGCCAGGCGTGGCGGAATTTATGCAGTCGCTGCCGTCTGCCAGTGAGTCTGCGACTGAGACGCCTGAGTCGTCGCCGTCAGAATCGCGGGTTAAGTCTGTCAGTGCTTCGGGCAACCGGTCTCCTGTCAGTCGCCTTTGAGGAGTGTAGCGGTGCCCCGTTCTATTCACCTCGCGACTGCACTGTGTCTTGCCGTTTGCTGTACCACTGGCTGCGGCTACATGCTGGGGCCGTCGAACGTGCAGGGCGTTCGTACAATTCATGTGCCTATCTTCAAGTCCGATACGTTTCGTCGCAACCTGGACTACTTGCTGACCGAGGCCGTTCATAAGGAAATCAAACTGCGCACCGGCTACCGACTGGCCGACGCAGACTGTGCAGACACCGTTCTCGAAGGCCGGATCATTGATGCTCGGAAAAACGTGCTCAGCGAAACCCGATTCGACGATCCTCGAGAAGTTCAGTTGATGCTGGGTGTACAGATCTCATGGATCGACCGCAGAACCGGACGTGTGCTGCAGCAGCAGACCTTCCCCATCGGGCAGGAACTGGCAATGCACTCGTCGCAGGTCAGCTTTGCTGCGGAGGTCGGGCATTCCCTTGCCACGGCACAGCAGGAAGCCGTGCAGCGCCTGGCAGGTCAAATCGTTGACCTGACTGAGATGCCCTGGTAGCCAGGAGTCCCGGGCTTTCGGAACGACCAGGACTCTGCTGTCGCCATCAGGATCAGTACGGCAGTTCTCGAATGTACATGTTCCTGAAGAACAGCTCACTGCCGTGATGCTGCAGCTCGATCTGATCGGCTCG
>JAPYTO010000370.1 GCA_029941865.1 Fuerstiella sp.
GCTCCGGTGGAGTTCAAGCACCGATGCCGGGACGGGCATCATTGCTGCGAGTTTGAAGTGCAGTTGGGGAGTGCGGGAAAGACCTGAGCCAAAGCTCGGAAACAGCCTCGTGCGATTGAAACAAGTGGTTACCCTGATAGAGTTTGCGGTTCGCACTTTCTGTGATGTGGCGTCATGGGATTCAGTCAAACCGCGACTTCATTGACACAACTAGCTGGGAATCTGATCGACATGACATGGATTGAAGGACGCTTCGAAGAGAACGTCATTACCACCACCATGGAAGATGCCATGAACTGGGGACAGCAGTCCAGTATCTGGCCAATGACTTTTGGTTTGGCCTGCTGTGCCATTGAGATGATGGCGACCGGTGCCAGCAAGTATGACATCGACCGTTTTGGTGCGGGCGCTTTTCGAGCGACTCCGCGTCAGGCCGACCTGATGATCGTGGCCGGTACGGTGACCTTCAAGATGGCCAGCCGAGTTCGTCGTTTGTACGAGCAGATGGCGGATCCGAAGTACGTCATCGCAATGGGGGCCTGTACCGTTGGCGGGGGGCCGTATTTCAAGCACGGCTACCACGTTGTGAAGGGCGTGGATCTGGTTGTGCCCGTCGACGTTTACGTTCCTGGATGTCCTCCACGTCCGGAAGCACTGCTGGAAGGATTGATGAGAATTCAGGACAAGATCAAAGCTCGTAAGGTGACCAAGGGCGAACAGACGTTGCCGGTTCCTCATCACAGCGGGTATTCCGCACTGAATGTGTGAGCCGACACGAACTGAGAGCTTCCTGTTGAATTAGAACTGGATTCGAACCCGCCACACCGAATCCTGCTGACATAGTAAAACCGTTTGACTGAATCCCGAGTTGACCAACTCATACTGTCGGTATGGGTGGGGCGCTCTCACATCAGAAAGAATTGCGAACGCGATGAGCAGTTTGCTGAAGATTACTGATCTACACGTTTCCGTTGCCGACACGCCCATTCTTAAGGGCGTGAACATGGAGATTCGCCAGGGCGAAATTCATGCTTTGATGGGGCCCAATGGTTCCGGCAAAAGCACGCTGGCCTACGCTCTGGCGGGCCACCCCAATTACGCAATCACGGCCGGTTCGATCGAAATCGACGGCGTGAATATCACGGAACTGGCAGCGAACGAACGAGCTCGACTGGGCATGTTCCTGGCATTTCAATACCCCGTGGTGATTCCAGGTGTCAAAGTGGCCGATTTTATTCGCCACGCGGTCAGCAACATCCGCAACCCGGATCGCAAAGAAGGCGAAGGCCTGATTGGTATGCGAGAGTTCCGTAAGGAAATCAAGGCACGCATGGAAGAGCTGGGGATGGACATCGAGTTCGCTCGGCGTTATCTGAACGACGGGTTTTCCGGCGGCGAAAAGAAGCGCATGGAGATTCTGCAGATGGCGATGCTGCACCCGAAATTTGCCATTCTGGACGAAACCGACAGCGGTCTGGACAGCGATGCTGTGCGAGTCGTCAGCGAAGGTCTGGCGAAACTCAGCGGACCCGACATGGGCGTGCTGATTATCACTCACCACGAACGTCTGCTCGAATTCAATCCGCCTCAATTCACTCACGTCATGCTGGGCGGTCGCATCGTGGAAACCGGCGACGCGGCTCTGGCTCACGATCTTCATGCGAACGGTTATGCCACCGTTCGGGAACGCCACCCCGACGCTGCGGCCGACAATGCCAAGGCAGAAGAAACTGCGGCGGTTTAGTTACTCCTGGATAAGCTTCGGTTGGGTCCGCTGTGCGGGCCATCAACCAGCAACGGTCCGCACAGCGGACCCTACATACTGAGAACCAACATGAGTACTGACGCACCGGAAACGGATGAAGTTGGACTTGGCGATTACCAATTCGGATTCCACGATTCCACCGACGACTACGAGTTCAAAAGTCGTAAGGGCCTGGACCGTGAGATCGTCGGACAGATTTCCGAAATGAAAAAGGAACCCGCCTGGATGCGGGATTTTCGTTTGAAATCGCTGGAGACTTTTGAGTCTCGGCCGATGCCCAGCTGGGGCGGCGATATGTCGGAACTCGACTTCAACGACATCTATTACTACATGAAGGCGACCAAAGGACAGGAACGCAGTTGGGACGATGTCCCGGAAGATATCCGCAAGACGTATGACCGGCTGGGCATTCCGGAAGCGGAAAAAAAATTCCTCTCCGGCGTGAAGGCTCAGTACGACTCAGAAGTCGTGTACGGCAGCCTGAAGGAAGATCTTGCCAAAGAAGGAGTTCTGTTCACTGACACCGATTCTGCCCTGCGAGAACATCCGGAAATTTTCCGCGAATATTTCTCGACGATCATTCCGCCGGAAGACAACAAGTTTGCCGCTCTCAACAGTGCGGTCTGGTCTGGTGGGTCGTTCATTTATGTTCCGCCCGGCGTGCATATCGAGTTTCCTCTGCAGGCGTACTTCCGCATCAACAGCGAGAACATGGGACAGTTCGAACGCACTCTGATCATCGTTGATGAAGGGGCTTCGGCTCACTATGTCGAAGGCTGTACGGCTCCTACGTACAGCAGCGACAGCCTGCACAGCGCCGTTGTGGAAATCGTGGTCAAACGCGGCGGCCGGTTCCGCTACACGACCATTCAGAACTGGTCCAATAACGTCTATAACCTGGTCACCAAACGGGCGATGGCGTATGGCGATGCCCTGATGGAATGGGTCGACGGAAACCTCGGCAGCCGACTGACAATGAAGTATCCGGCCATCTATCTGATGGAACCAGGGGCTCGTGGCGAAACGCTTTCGATCGCCTTTGCCGGAGAGCATCAGCATCAGGATGCCGGTGCCAAGATGGTGCATTGTGCTCCTAATACCAGCAGCCGCATTATCAGCAAGAGCATCAGCAAAGACGGTGGACGCAGCAGCTATCGTGGCCTGGTAAAGGTCGAAGATGGTGCTCACCACTGCAAAAGCAACGTCGTCTGCGACGCTTTGATTCTGGATTCGGACAGCAAGAGCGACACGTATCCCTACATCGAAGTCGAAGAACAGGACGTGGCCATCGAACACGAAGCCAGTGTCAGCAAGATTGCTGAAGAACAGTTGTTTTACCTGATGAGTCGTGGCCTGTCAGAAGCTGAAGCCAGTGCGATGATCGTCACCGGCTTCATCGAGCCATTGGTGAAAGAACTACCCATGGAATACGCCGTCGAAATGAATCGTCTGATCGAACTGCAAATGGAAGGCAGCGTCGGCTGAGGCGGGGCAGCCCGCCGGCTGATGGCGTGGGGTGTGGCAGCGTAATCAGGAAGTCGCGCCGCCGAGGTGGGTGAAACGGTCGCTATGTTTTTTTTGAGACATGCTGCCGGGGGGACGGGTGGTTAGTGACACGTGCCCGGCGTTTCAGATGTTACTTTCACGTACTGTTTTAAGACAGAGTATCGATCAATTCGAATTCGGCGGTGCGACGGTCTATGTCCTGCCGCCCACCACGCCAACAAGGATCGAAGATCCCCCCATGCCTGCTACTATTGATATTGATCGGGTCGGCTTCAGTGCTGAGGTGTTCGAAGAGTTTCTCAGCACTCGCACCGAACCGTCGTGGATCACGGATGCTCGTCGAGCCGCATTCGCGAAGTACGAAGAACTGCTGGGCGAAGAACTCAACCCGGAAGAATTCAAACGGGTTGACCTGAGAATCTTCAACGCCGCAAAGTTTCGGCCGTCGACAGGTGAGTCCGATGCGTCTTCCGTCAGGACTCTGCTGGCCAGCGAAACTGAATACGGTGGCAGTATCAGACACGTCGACGGCGGGACGACGCAGGCGAATGTCAGCGAAGATATCACCTCCCAAGGCGTTCTGTTTGGCGACCTGCAGACACTGCTGACGGAAAACCGTGAACTGCTGGAACCATACTTTCTGAAGCAGGCCGTGCGTCCGGACGCGGATCGGTTTGCCGCATGGCACGCAGCATTCTGGACCAGTGGTACCTTGCTGTACGTCCCGAAGGGCGTGGAAGTCGAACTGCCGCTGCACAGCCTGATTGCTCATACCCGGGACGGTGTTGCCGACTTTGGCCATACGCTGATCATCGTTGAAGACGAAGCGAAAGCGACACTGCTGGAAGAAACAACGTCCGCCAATGAAGATCTGAATGGGTTGCACGTCGGCTGTGTGGAATTGATCGTCGGCAAGTACGCCAATCTGCGATACGTTCAGCTGCAGAACTGGAATCAGAAGACGTGGCATTTTGCTCATCAGGCCGGCAACGTCGCCAGCGAAGGCTCGCTGCAATGGACGGTCGTGGGATTGGGCAGCAAGCTCAGCCACATTCATCAGGACGTGAACCTGAACGGACGAGCCGCCACGGCGGAAGTCAACGGAATCACGTTTGCCAGTGATCGTCAGAAAATTTCGTACTACACTCAGCAGCATCACAGAGCTCAGGGCACACGCAGCGACCTGCTATACAAGGAAGTACTGCGAGACGAATCACGAGTCATCTGGCGCGGCATGATTAAGGTTGACGAGGCTGCCCAACAAACCGACGGCTACCAGCGCAGCGACGCACTCATGCTCAGCAGCGATACCCGTTGCGACAGCATTCCCGGTTTGGAAATTGAAGCGGATGATGTGCGTTGCACCCACGGTGCGACCACAGGACGTGTCGACGAAGAGCAGATCTTCTATGCCGAGAGCCGTGGCATTTCGGAGAAAGAAGCCATGCACATGATTGTGGAAGGTTTCTTCCAGCAGGTCTACGACCGCATCCCCATCGAAATCGTCCGCGAAACGCTTAGCCGAACGGTGCAGGGCAAACTGGGCATCGAAGCCATGACGGCCGTTTGATACTCGGATCACAGGTTCCGCGTCGCATTTATGCGTCGTGGGCCGGTTTCCTGACAGATTCACGACTGGTGGGCGGGGCCGAGCTTGCTCATGTGAAATGTCCCGGTTTTATCCCTTCGAATTGTTACTCAGGCGATCGCCGGATCTTTGTCCACTCCCCGAACACCATCACGGACCAACATCCATTCCCTGTTTCCGTCGCCGGGTAGCAAATGTAGGTCAGGACCTGTCCTGACAATGATGCGCGACAGGACAGGTTGTCCTGGCCTACGTTTACTCGTATTCTGCTCCAGCCCCGGCCACCTTCTCGGGGCATGCAACCATTCCGTGATCGTCCCCTCGGGGATTCACAGGTTCGAAGTGATCTTGCCCTGATTTTCGTGAATCGCCAGAATTCGCCGCACTTGTTTTCCGAACGCTCAAGGATGAGCCGCCCGTGCGCTCAAAGTACGCATCAATTCGACGAACTGCCGCCGCATGTGTGTTGGTCGGCATGATCTCGGCCACTGGCTGTCTTTCCGGAACATTGCCCAGTCGAACATTGCAGGGCTCCAACGCGATTCAGGTGCCGGCTGACCGTTACGACCTCATCTGGGAGCGTGCCGTGGCGGTGCTGAACAATCACCACTTCATCATTGCTCGGGAGAGTAAACTTGAGGGCGTGATTGAAACCCAGTACCGAGCTGGCTCGAATCTGCTGGAACCCTGGAACCACGACTCTGTGGGGTACGCCAACAGGCTGGAAAGCACGCTGCAATCGATCCGACGTCGTGTTGTCGTGACATTTCAGAACACCGCCGACAACATGTTGATCGTGAGCGTTCGGGTGGACAAGGAGATCGAAGACGTGCCCGGGCTGGCAGCCAACTATGAAGGTGGAGCCACGTTTCGTGACTCCGATCCGCTGCAACGTGA
>JAPYTO010000371.1 GCA_029941865.1 Fuerstiella sp.
TGACACAATCAAACTATTACAAAAATGGGGTTAAACCAAAGCGCTAGCCGCGGGTTCGTTCGGGAAAAACCGGCGGCTAGCGCCTTGCCGCTCACGCCGAAAGCTACGTAACTTCAAAAAACTGAGTCGCGGTGGTCGACTCAACCACTACTGCGCGAGCGGTATACCCCTACGAGTGGAATTTTCCAGCAGGTGTCGCACAAACGGTCAGTTTTCTCAATGTTTGTTGAAATAGACCCGAAAACTGGTGTCGCACGACCGCTATTTCGTTTAGCTTGCATTAGTTTTGTTTAGCTTGCATTAGTTAGCTGAACGCGTGGCCATTGAACGTCTGGCCACGTGCAGCGCGGCTGACCCCGCGTACCTCGACTTCTAATGTCGACAACTCGATTTTGTTGCTCAGTTCTGAGTCAACAATATGTTCTTTTCAGCAAGTGTTACCCATCAGCAATCCGGGCACGAATCTGTGCTCTCTCGTTTTTTTGTTTTCTTTTCGAAGGAGAATCTCATGTCACGTCCTTGTTCCGCGCGAATCAAACGCGGCTTTACCCTGATCGAGTTGCTGGTGGTTATCGCAATTATTGCAATTTTGATCGCGTTGTTGCTGCCTGCCGTGCAGCAGGCACGTGAAGCGGCCCGCCGAACTCAGTGCAAAAATAACATGAAGCAACTCGGGTTGGCGATTCACAACTATCATGATGTCTACAACATGTTCCCCACCGGTTCCGTGCCAGGGGTCACCGATCCAGCGAACCCAGGCGGTAACTTTATTAACCAGTCGTCCTGGGGCTGGCATGCGTTCATCCTGCCGATGATCGACCAGGCACCATTGTTCAACAACCTGGGGGTCAATGACCGGAAACTCTATGACATCACTTCGGACAGAACGGTTACTCCGGACCGCGGATCTCTGGATCTGATGTTTCCTGTACTAAAGGCGTTCATGTGTCCCAGCGACACCACAGGACCACGCCTGAAAGCGGGAATGCGACGCGCTAACTTCAACGGTGCGAATCAATCCGGTATCAGCGGCGCCGTCAACAACTGGCGTCCTCCCACGTCAAACTACCCGGGAGTTTGTGGCTTCCGCGACATCAATCGTCCCAATGGCCCCACCCGGGCTGCTCAGCGTGGAATATTCTACAACGCGTCCAGGGTCAGATTCCGCGACATCACCGATGGAACAACCAATACATTTTTCGTCGGCGAACGTGATCAACGATGTGGTGCCGGGTCGTGGATCGGAAATCGTGCTCCCCGTGGTGGTGGAACTCGCGGAGCCGACTATACCTTCGGCAAGGTATCCAAGATCATTAATGATCCAACGAATGGCGGATCAAATAACTGCACCGATGGCTTCAGCAGTAAGCATGTGGGCGGTGCTCAGTTTCTTCTTGGTGACGGATCCGTCAGGTTTGTCAGCGAAAACATTGACTCCAAGCCCGCCGCAAACAATCGGATCAACCGCAATGGTGTAATCAATGGGGCAGACATCGCCGGCTGCGGCGTCTATCAGCTGCTCGGTATTCGAGACGATGGACGAGTCATCGGCGAATTCTAGGTCCGCTTGAAGTCGATTGCGGGCATTGGTGGCGTTTGATGCCGCCAATGCCCTGCTGTTCCGTTCTTATTCCCTGTTTCAGAGACCACATACGTGGGTGGAGTTTTCCTGTGCGTTATCTAAGTATTTCGATTGCATTGTTCGGACTGGCTGGTTTGTGTGGTTGTGGTGGTGGTGGCGGTGCCAGCATTCCCGCTCTGGGGACCGTCACCGGTAAAGTCACGGTTGGTGGCCAGCCTCTGGCCAACGCCGTCGTGACTTTCACCCCGGCCAGTGGTCGCCCCTCTGCCGGAACGACGGGCTCTGATGGCACTTACAAGCTGATGTATAACGTCGACAATGCAGGTGCGACGATCGGAGAGCACACAGTATTGGTCTCTGCCGGCGACGACAGTGGTGATTACGAAGGCGACGGTGAAGACGAAGGTGATGAAGACGAAGGTGATGAAGACGAAGGTGATGAAGACGAAGGTGATGCTGCCGGAGGTTTGCCGGCCGCTGCATCAGATGGCTCCATCAAAAAGGACGTGTCGGCAGGGGCCAACACGATCGATATCGAGCTGTAGGATCCGTTGGATCGAGAGAACACACTGGCAGAGCCAGTGGCACATCACACGGATGTTCGAATCAGGTAAAGCGGTGCGGATCGTGTGCGACGTCAAATGACGTCGTGTCGTTTACCTGTGAATTCAAACAATTGTTTCTAAGTGCTTTTTTGATTTCATTTACTAGGAGTCTGTTATGAAGAAGAAATTTCGAAATAAGGGATTTACCCTGATCGAACTGCTGGTGGTGATTGCCATCATCGCCATTCTGATTGCGTTGTTGCTGCCCGCTGTTCAGCAGGCCCGCGAAGCCGCTCGACGTACGCAATGCAAAAACAACATGAAGCAGCTGGGCTTGGCACTGCACAACTACCACGATGTGTACAACTGCTTTCCACTCGGGCATCAGTACTCGGGAAGCTTTGACCCCGCCTCAGTTAATGCCAATGGTATCAATCGATGGGGCGGTCCTGCGTTCAGCTGGGGCTGGGCGCTATTGCCTTATTTCGATCAGGCTCCCCTGTTCAATCAGTTCAATCCCAGCCAGCAACTGGCGGAAGTCAATCCCACAGAACCCGGTGGTTCCATCAGCAATGTTGTGCTGGCACAGTCCATCCTGCCCGCGGTTCGTTGCCCATCTGACCCCATGCCTGAAAGATTCAGCGATGGAGTGATACCGGATTCTGCCACCACAAGTTATCAGGGGGTCGGCGGTTCGTATAATGGGTGGGGTGGCAGCAACTTTCGTCGCAGAAACGGGGTCATCATGCGCAACACGATCGGGGCCCCGCTCGCCATTCGCGACATTGAGGACGGAACAACGAACACGGTTGTGATTGCCGAAACAAAATGGAAAATGGATGGCAATAATCGAAATCGGGGCCGTTTTTTCGGCGCCCAGGACCGTTATCCGACAGGAGCACGGGGTGCAACCAACGCACTGATGGTGACTGGACTGCATGCGATGAACTGGACCAGCGCGGAAGGTAACCCACAGCCGCACCGCACCGCTGGCAGTGCTCACGTGGGTGGAGCTCAGTTCGTGCTGGGTGATGGGTCAGTTCGCTTCATCAGCGAAAACATCCAGCATACCGCCAGGACGTGGGCCCAGATGGGCAACAACAACAATAACGCGTTTGACGCGTTAAACGGCGGAGCTGACTACGGCCTGTATCAACGGCTGTTCTCACGAGCGGATGGCCAGACGGTTGGTGATTACTAAGGCCGTTTGGAAGTTTGGGAGAACGACGGACATCCTGTCGGTCGTTGTTCCTCGCCAGCGTGAAATCCGCTGGCCTCGACACGCCGCGAACAAATCCTGATGGGCCGGGACATTGTCTCCCGCGACAGAAAGTCTGCGACCGAATTCGAAGAATGTCGTGCAGTGACTCGAATCCAATAAGGCATGTGCTTCTGAGCATTCGGGTCATCTTTTACAGTCAGCTCATTTGCGTTGCTCGCTGAAGTTTGATTCAATTTTTCACAGGTCTTTGAAGAGTTTGTATAACCGACAACTCCAGGGCTCATGCTGGCCGTGTGCGTGCCGGCATGCCCAGGTGGTTTTTCCTGAGGATAACAACCGATGTTTCGATGTTTTGTTTTGAATGCCTGTTTGCTGCTCGTCATCACGGGTTGCGGCGCCAGTGGACCTGAGATCGCCTCAGTCGAAGGCAAGGTCACGATGGATGGTCAGCCTCTGGCCAACGCGGCCGTCGTCTTCGTCCCCGAAAATGGTCGACCCTCGGGCGCCAGAACCAATGCACAAGGCGAATATGAATTGACCTTTACTGAGGGCCGAAGAGGAGCCACGCCAGGGAAGTACAAGGTGCGAATCACAACCCTAAGCGATACCGGATTTGATGACGACGGTCAAAGTACCCCGGGTAGTCCGGAAACTGTCCCAATGCAGTTCAACGCCTCGACAACGCTCACATTTGAGGTAGTCGCCAACACGGCCAACGTCGCCAATTTTGAAATTACTTCCGAAGGCGACCTGCCTGACAATGACGATACTTCAGATACTGGTGAGGATGACAATTAGGTGAGGTTTGGTTCGTGGTGATGCCAATGAATTGCCACGTCTGTATGGCAGATAAATTTTGTTCGGGCAACAGATCCATCCTGTTTGTAATACGTCGCTTAGGATTTCCTGAAAGAAAGATGAGACCAGAGCAACAATCGACAGCCTTTATGCCTGCATAAGGGCTGGTTGGCCGCGGCAATGAAAGCCGTTCGGTCAGTGATCAGATTGACGTCTGAAGATGAAAGCGTCTCGTCCCCGTGGTAACGGATTGGGGGCGAGAGGTAGAGAATTGAGTCGATTTCAGCAACAAACAGTAATGTCCAATCAGGAACTCATTTTGCGATATCCGTGTGCTCAACCCTTTATGTTTTCATGTCAAAGGAGAACGTCATGTTCCTTTCTCGTCGCCTGCGTGGGTGATCGAATTGCTGGTGGTGATTGCCATCATCGCAATTCTAATTGCCCTGTTGCTGCCCGCTGTGCAGCAGGCACGTGAGGCGGCTCGACGCACACAGTGCAAGAACAACCTGAAGCAATTGGCGCTGGCATGTCACAATTACCACGACGTGCACAATATGTTTCCCATTGGTCACAGTCGCGGCGATTGGGCTGACTTCAATAACAGAGAATCATGGGGTTGACACACCCACATTCTGCCGTACATCGACCAGGCTACCGCTGTTCAACCAGCTTGGCGTAAATGATTACGGCCTTGATCAGGTCATCGCCGGAGAAAATCCGGGACTGCCCGATACGAATGTCGGAGGTGCTGGCGACCCGTTGAAAGTGCTGCAGACACGCATCAATGGGTTTCTGTGTCCCACGGACTCCAATCCCGGCCTGACACATCCGAACCGACATTGGGGAGGTGGCGTGGGCATCCGCCGCTCACCGGCCGGAAATACCAACTGGCCGCCGGGTCTGACGAACTACGTTGGCAACCGGGGAACACGAGACCAGCCGCAACGATCGAACGATCCGTGGGGTTTCTTCGGCTATCACAAGTCGATCGCAATTCGGGATGTCGAAGACGGCACAAGTAATACGTTGTTCATCGGCGAACGTGACTATAAAAACTGTCGTGCCGGATCATGGCCAGGCGTCAGAAATCCGCGAGGCGGGGCACAGCGGGGAATCTGGTACAACATCGGGCATTCGAGAACGCTGATTAATGCTCCAACTTCGGTCTTTGGCTGGGCCAGCAACAACGGATGTGGCGAAAGTTTTTCCAGTATGCATACCGGTGGCCTTCAGTTTGCGCTGGCCGATGGTTCGGTGCGATTCATCAGCGAAAACATCGAATTTGTTGATGGTTGCGCAAATGACGCTGGCGGCGTCTGTCGGTGGGTATGGCAACGTTTCGATCCAGGTGATCCACGTTGGGAAAATGCGTTCAATGTTTACAACCGCCTGTCACGACGGAATGACGGATTTCCGATCGGTGAGTATTGATGCGGCAGGGGCGCTACCTGGTTCATTTCTGACGGTCCGATCCGGTTGATCGCTGAACGTGATTCGACGGCAACTGGTTCTCGTCAGGATCTACAGCGGTCGAGTGCGGATAATCAATCCTACCGCTGGCAGAGCCAGCGGTGGGAGGAAGAGGCCGTAACACAAACTCGAA
>JAPYTO010000372.1 GCA_029941865.1 Fuerstiella sp.
CCGGAATCCAAAAACGCTCGAGTCGCCATTGAAGTAATTCAACAGCCCGCTTGCCGCGCTCTGGATTTGGGATTGGCTGGAAAAGGGGGGCAGGTAGCTGACCCCGTTTTCCGATCGAACTTTGCATTCCGGCAAAGTTGACTTCCCATTGCCCACGTTTGCAGGATCTGCCACACTTCCGGCGTTCAGGAGAGCTTGCGGGAGTTAGCTGGACCAACCAGAAACGCTTTTCACGGCAAGGGAGTGCCGACGTATGTACAAGATACTACTGTGTTTGCGCTATTTGCGCACGCGTTACATCGCCTTGGCCAGCATTGTCAGTGTGATGCTTGGCGTGGCCACAATGATTGTGGTCAACAGCGTGATGGCTGGCTTTACCAACGAAATGCGGGACCGTATTCACGGTTTTCTGGCGGATGTCGTGGTGGAATCGCGCAGCATGAGCGGAATCTTCGATTCCGAACGGCAGATGGCCGTCGTGCAAAACGCCGCTGGCGAATTCATTGCTGCGATGACGCCCACCGTGGAAGTCCCCGCGATGATAACGTATTCCGATCCCGTCACGGGTGAGAGATTTACTCAGTCGATTCAGCTGGTGGGCATCGACCCCGCCGGCAAAGCTCAGGTCGGCCCGCTCAAAACGTACCTGGACAGCTACAACCCAATCACCGAAGACGGCGAGGTTTTGCGACCGCCGCTGCGACCATTCGACACGCTTCCGGGTTGGGAACTGACCGAGCACGCGAAGAGCTATCGCAAAATGATGAAGCAGCAGCAGATGCTGTTTCTTCAGGAAGAAGTACCGTCGTTTTCTCAATCGATGCCCGCACCGAAGTTTGAAGAGGGACCGACGTTCCACACAGAATCAGACGGTGGTGTCACACCGCCCGTTTTCAGTGAACCTGCTGAAAATGCACTGGCGACGGATGTGCCTCCGGCAGCACCCGACTTCAACACGCCAATTCAGGGTTCCTCAAAGGCACTCGAAGCGTCCGATCCGACGCTCCCGATGAGTGCTCGGGTCTTTGTGGGGGAGCAGATTACCAGTTTTCAGACGCGAGACCCGGAGACTGGCAAACTGCATCGAATCAACATGGTGAACCCCGGCGATGATCTTCTGATCACGACCATTGGATCCGACACTCCGCCCGAACCCATCAGCTTTTCGGCAACAGTCGTGGACATGTTTCGCAGCGGCATGAGCGAATACGACGGTCAACTGGTGCTGATGAACCTGGAAGAGTTGCAGCAGAACCGGGGCATGATCCTGAATGGCGAAGATGCCATCACGTCGATACAAATCAAACTGCACGACTACAACGATTCGGACGAAGTCGTCAAACGCCTGCGAGCTGCGTTTCCTCCAGGAGCCGTGAGCGTCAGCACATGGGAAGCCAAGCAGGGCCTGCTGCTGTCGGCGGTGGAAGTGGAAACGGCTATTCTGAACGTGCTGCTGTTTATGATTATCGCGGTGGCCGGCTTCGGTATTCTGGCGATCTTTTTCATGATCGTCGTCGAAAAAACTCGCGACATCGGCATTCTCAAGTCGCTGGGGGCAAGCTCGAAAGGTGTGATGAGCATTTTTCTTTCGTACGGATTGGGGCTTGGTGTCGTGGGCAGTGCGGCCGGTGTGGCTATTGGCCTGCTGTTCGTCCGCTACATCAACGAAATCGAAGACGGTCTCAGTTGGGTGACGGGGCGCAAGGTCTTTGATGAGAAGATCTACTACTTCTTTGAGATCCCAACTCAGGTGAATCCGCTGATGGTGATGTGGGTGGCTCTGGGTGCCATTGCCATTGCCGTGCTGGCGAGCGTCCTGCCGGCTCGTCGCGCTTCGCGGCTGCACCCGGTTCGTGCATTGCGATACGAATGACACCCTGCGGCAGGGCGTTTCACAGCTGACGCCGCAACATTCCGTGGACCGTTCCCATGCGATTTTCTGCCGAGTACCTGGCTCATGAGCAATACCAGCCCACATCAGTCGCCAATTGAGACATTGAAAATGACCACGCCGCTGATTTCTGCACTCGCCATTGAAAAATCCTATGCCAAAGGACAGCATAAAGTTCCTGTGCTGCATGGGGCTGGCCTGACGGCTCAACGCGGCGAATTCATCGCTGTGGTGGGGCAAAGTGGTTCCGGCAAAAGCACTTTGCTGCACGTGATGGGGCTGTTGGATTCGCCTGATGTTGGTGAGGTGTTGTTGGAGGGAAAACGGATCGATAATCTGTCCGAGTCAGCGCGGGATCAGCTGCGGAACCACGTATTCGGCTTCATCTTTCAGTTTTACCACCTGCTGCCAGAACTGACTCTGCTGGAAAACGTGATGATGCCGCTGATGATTCGGCACTCATTCTTCAGCTACTGGGGGCAGCGGAAGGAAATCCGTCGGCAGGCGATGGACATTCTGCAGCAGGTAGGACTGGAACATCGCATCAAGCACCTGCCGTCAGAACTATCGGGCGGGGAAATGCAGCGAGGCGCCATTGCTCGTGCCCTGATCGCTCGCCCGGAAATCCTGCTGGCTGATGAACCGACGGGCAATCTTGATTCGTCCACCGGTGGTGAACTCATGGACACGTTGATCAGACTGAACGAAGACAATCAGCTGACGATCGTGATGGTCACGCACGACGAAGCTGTGGCTCAGAAGGCCCACCGTATCGTTCGGCTTGCTGAAGGCCGGATTGCCAATGTGGCACACGAAGAAGCCGCGTAGGAGGCTGTCCGGTTATCTGAAACAGTGAGCCGCAAGGCGCTAGCCGCGGGTAAAAACACTGCCAATAACCGGCCGCTAGTGCCGTGCCGCGCACAAGAACAAACGTATCCGGACAGCCTGCTGGCAGGATCGAATCCAGCTCACGTTGCTGGGGAGAGGGCGGCGGAGTGCGCCTATTCAATCACGGTGATTTCGTTTTTTCCGATGGGATCCGGCACACGATCCTTCTCGAACTGGCCGTGTTTGAGAAAACAGCGAGTGGCTGTGATCGCCTTTTGATCTGACATCAGAAATGAATGAATCACGGGGATGCAGATAAAATCCCGAGCACCTGGCAGCCGAGTGCTGGCGACGGTCACCGTGCTGTCGTTGTCGCCAGGCAGCAACGGGTTGTAGCCTTTGGCCGCTCCCCGTCCGCCGGCAAGCACACCGAACTCAAAGTCAGGAGCAGGCAGGCTGCTGATCAGACCGTCTGATTCTGTCACCAGTTGCTGACCTGCGGGGCCCAGAATCATCTTGAACACAGGATTGTTCTTCAGAAAATCCGCCACCTGAGCTCCGTTGTTGGGAACTCCCAGCATGACCGCGCGGTGCAGGCGAGTGTCGTTGTGTTTTTGCAGATACGACCGCAGCACCAACCCGCCCATGGAATGAACGACGATGTCAATGGACTCGATGCCGTCGAGTGACTCAAGCACACGATGCAGGTATTCCGCCGAATCCTGAATGGGCACTCGTGTGCTGGGATAGTCAAAACTGACAACCGTGTAGCCGTCCTTCTGCAGTGCCTTGGCCATGGCATCAAATGATTTGGATGACCGCCCGATGCCGTGGATCAACACAGCCGCTCTGCCTGACATGGCAGGCAGCTTCTCTTCCGCAGCAATTTCCAGAAGCCTGGCCTCACATTCTGAAACTGTGCCGCTGCAATGGCGATGATCGTGTGGATCGAGCAATCGGTAATGATGGGTCAATACATGCTGCTGAATCCGCCATCCCTGAAAAAACTTCAGGTCACCCCAGAACTGCATGCCCCCCAGCGTCTTGATGCCGTTTGGACCGTCATCGGATTCGGTATGGGACGTTTCTGAAACATGATCATCATCAGTCACGGCGATAGCTCCACTGCTCAGCACGACGATGAAGAAGATTGCGGAAGATGTTCGAATCATTGGACCGTATCAACTGGGGTGGTCTATGGGTTGGAACTGTATCAAATCGTCGTGAGTGTAAAACATCCAGTCGTCCGACCATTTCGCTGGCGGCACCGACTGGTGTGATTGTTCGTCGCCGTGTGGCGTGGCTGGCGCGGCGATTCCGTCCAGCCACAGCCCTTTGGAGTCTACACAAGTGACTTCACCCTCCTTCCGGGAGGGCGGTTGCTGCAATTGCGCAAATAAGTAGGCGAATTCGCCGGTAGGCCCTCCCCGCGCTTAGGCTCGCCCCTCCCGGAAGGAGGGTGAAAACTGTTGTTGCGTTCTGTGTCGATGACAATGCCGCGCCCAGAGTCGGCGGTGACGGGTGACATGGAAATGTGACATTGCGGTCCGAGAGCGGTATAACATGAAGGAACAGATAAACTGAAGCACGTTTCAATACACCAACAACGGAGCCAAAAATGCAGCCCGATTCCGCATCTGATCGCAGTTCGTCGCTTGGCCGACGGCAAATGCTGGCGTACGCAGCGTTCGGTTCGGGAACGCTGGCGGCTGCAGGAACGTCGTCTGCCGGCCAGACGACGCAACCGATGCCACAAAAACAATATCAAATGAAGAAGTCGATCAACCTGTGGGCGTTTCCCTATCCGGATCGCATGTCACTGCAGCAGTGTCTGCAACTGGCCGCGGACGCCGGATTCGACGGCATCGAATTGAATTACGATCTCGAAAGCGACCTTTCACCTAAAGCCGGCACACGGGAGTTTCAGGCTATTCGCCGGATGGCAGAAGATATTGGCATCGCCATCAGTGGGGTGTGTTCTTTTTTGTTCTGGCCGTATCCGCTGACCAGCAACGATCCCGAGGAACGCGCCCGAGGCATGGAACTGGCTGGTCTGATGACTCGGGCCGCCCATGATCTGGGCACCGAGAATCTTCTGGTCGTGCCCGGTGCTGTGCACATGCCGTGGCGAGAAGATCACGACCCCACACCAAACGACGTCTGTGACAAGCGTGCCAGAGCGGCGATTGCGACGTTGCTGCCGCAGGCGGAAAAGCTGAACGTTCACCTGAACATCGAAAACATCTTCTTTAACGGTTACCTGTTGTCACCGTTTGAGATGATCGACTTTGTCGACAGCTTCAGCAGCGAATTTGTCAATGTCCACTTCGACACCGGAAACATCATGGAATACCAGTTCCCGGAACACTGGATCTCAATGCTCGGTGACCGTATTAAGAACGTGCACCTGAAGGAGTTCACCAAGAAGGGGACGGATCATTCGCTGGAAGCATTTCGTCCGCTGCTGGACGGCACGACGAACTGGCCGGCAGTGCTGGACGCCTTTGAAAAAACGGGCTACGACGCCTGGCTGACGTTCGAATACTTCCACCCGTATCTGCACTTTCCCGAAGCGTTGATTTACCAGACCAGCGACTCGCTGGACCGCATGCTTGGCAGGAAGTAGTTCCAATCATTTTCGCAGGGCCGGTTCTCACCTTGTCGTCAGCAAAACCCCGTGATCAAGACTAACGGCTCTAGTGCTTCGTCAAGTCCTGAGTTTGGAGTAGCCGAAGTCGTCTGACTTTGGACGACATAGAAAGAAAACTCCAAACTCTGGCGAGTTCGGCTACGGAACAACCCCTGTTCTTAGACTTGACCACGCACTAGTTCATGGCGGGGCCGGCACAGCGGATCAGGTGATCCTTGTCGATGTAGACGACTTCTTCTGTCTGGTCCACGTGTGTGAACGGGATCGGCCAGTACGATCGAATCGTCTTGTCGTAGTACACCGTACACTTGTAGTGACAATGGTGCAGTCGAGCTGGTCCGACAAGTGGAT
>JAPYTO010000373.1 GCA_029941865.1 Fuerstiella sp.
GACGTTTCTGTTCCGCCCAGAATTCATCAAAGTCGTCGGGAACCGGCAGACTCAAACCAATCTTCTCAGGAGAAAACGCGGCCGCGGCAATCGCCCGCACAGGCTTGCCTTCCTTTGGCGTGTAAGTCACCAGGCAGCGCAGAAAACCTGGCTGCTTCAGGCCCTCACTGACGCGAGTCGGCTCCGCCCCCGGTGCCCCTTCGCCACTTGAAAAGCCCTTCGAGTTCAGGAAGTCGTCGAATGTGAACTTCACCGAACCCTCGCCGCTGACAACCTGCTTTCCCTGCCACACCGAGATACTGAAGGTGGCTTTCTGGCCGACTTTGTAGAGAGCATCTTCGCGATCCGTCGTCACTTTCAGGGAAAACGGAGTCTGGGCGAGCACCGAAGGGCACAACGGCACGCACAGCATGAACATCACCACGACCTGCCAGGCTGAACGACGGTGAATCTGAAGCATAGAGGTTCTGTCCAATGGGAAACTGGGGTTCCGGGGCGAAGCAAATGTATTCGAAGACTACCCGTTCGCACGCGACACTGAAAGCGTGCCCGAAATAAGAACAATTTACATATCGTCGTGAACGATACTGGCTCGTGGGTGTGACGAAACTGCTACGGAAAAGCGTTCTTCGCGGCCACAAGTCAGCGTGAAACGCTGTAGTCGTCGTTATTTACATGTCGACGAAAGGCCGGGAGTAGCTGCCTGTCCCCGAAGCTTTGTTCCCTCTGTGCACCCCAAACTGGTAACCCTCGTGTCCGCAGCGATGCCGCTCGCTTGCTCTATTCGCGGCGACCAGTGCTGCACGATTCACCTTGCGCAGGCGACACGGTATCCTGTCGACATGATATCCCCACCTCTGATTGCGAGTCGCCGAATGATTTCGTTTCGCCATTTTGTCACGTGTTGTCTGCCATTTTTCCTGACCATGTCCGTGATGGCTCAGGAGGACCTGTGGAAGGCGGGCGTCGCGTCGGAAATCGTAACGCCGAGTCGCCCCATGTGGATGGCTGGATACGCCAGCCGGAACAGGCCCTCCGAGGGCAAGACGCACGATCTGTTTGTAAAAGCCCTGGCGCTGCAGAGTACCGACGGAACTCGCATGGTTATTGTGACCAGCGACCTGATCAGTGTTCCGCGCCCCATTCGCGACACTCTGGAACAACAGGTTGCGGAAAAGTTCGATCTGGCGCCAGAGGAATTGATGATCAACTGTTCGCACACGCACTGTGGGCCGGAAATCCGCACAACACGATGGTCACTGGACGGCCTGCCGCCGGAACGGCTTCAGCTGGCTACGGACTATGTGGATTTTCTGCAGCGGACTCTGCTGAAGGTGGTCGGGGATGCACTCGCCGATCTGTCTCCGGCGAAAGTCAGCTACTGCCGAGCTCGTTGTGGGTTCGCCATGAATCGTCGGACGCCGAGCGCAACCGGTTTCCGCAACTTCCCGAATCCGGACGGCCCCGTCGACCATGACGTGCCGGTCCTGCGCATTGACACGCCCGATGGCAAACTGCGCGCTGTCATGTTTGGCTACGCCTGCCACAACACCACGCTCGGTTTCTACAACTTCTGCGGCGATTACGCCGGATTTGCTCAACAGTATCTGGAAGCTGCTCACCCAGGTGTTACTGCACTGTTCGTTCTGGGGTGTGGTGGCGACCAGAATCCGTATCCCCGGCGTACCCTGCCACTTGCTGAACAGCACGGGCGGTCGCTCTGCAACGCTGTTGAGGCTGCACTGGAAACGAAGGCGAAGCCGTTGTCGGCAACGATTAAGTCAGCGATGGACATGGCCACCGTCGAATACCAACGCCCTCCGTCCCGCGAAGAACTGTTGCAACGTGCGAAGTCAACGAATAAGTATGACCAGATTCATGCTGAGCGTTTACTGAAACAACTGGATACGGAGGGTGGCCTGCGACAACACTACGACTGCCCTGTTCAGGTCATTCGATTCGGCGACGACCTTACGCTGGTTGCCTTACCGGGCGAAACCGTCGTAGACTATTCGTTGCGGCTGAAAAACGAACTGTCCACGGGCGACGGCACCGGACCGGCTGTCTGGGTCGCCGGGTACAGCAACGACGTTTTTGCCTACGTCCCCAGTCGACGGGTGCTGCTGGAAGGCGGCTACGAGGCTGGCGGCGCCATGCGGTATATGACGACCGTCCTGCAACACGGCGGCTTCACCCCCACGGTCGAAGAGCGGATCGTGTCAAAAGTGCATGAGCTGAATCGAAAACTGGCTTCAGAACCCATCGTGAGGTAGACTTTCTGATCGCCAGCCACAGACCAGAAGGTGCAGGAGTGAGATGCACGAGCCCCGGAAACGTCAATCACGAACACACGTGCCACGGCGCAGAGTGTTGCAGGCTGGTGGCATTGCGTCACTGGGATTGACTCTGCCCGACCTACTGCAGGCCGATCAGGGCGGTGCTGAGAAGCATCGCGCGTCGGCCACCGCGAAATCGTGCATCTTCATCCATCAGTACGGCGGCTTAAGCCAGCTGGATTCATGGGACATGAAGCCCGATGCTCCGCGTGAAATCCGCGGACCATATCGGTCCATCGAAACCGCGACTCCCGGCTTTCAGGTTGGCGAACTGATGCCGCGACTGGCTCGGATGTCCGAACAATATGCCGTCATCCGGTCGATGACGCACAACGTGTCGCAGCACGATCGAGCCAATTCCATGCTGCTGGCCGGTCGGGCCAAGCCTGAACCGGATGATCCGTCATTTGGCGCAATCGTTACAAAATTGCGGCCGTCCACCGCCAGCATTCCGCCGCACGTCTGGCTGCAGAAGTTTGGCGGTGGCGCGGCTCCGCCTGACCACACGTATCTGACGGGCGGGAATCTCGGCATGGGATACGCGCCGATGCTGATTGGTGAGAAACATGATGACAATCCGGCGGCTGACGATTTTCGCGTCCGCGCCTTCGATACCAACAAGGACGTTTCGCTGCAAAGGCTGGAGCGACGGTGGCGGTTGTCACAGGGTCTGCAAGCGCTTTCCGGCACCGGGACGACTGCTGAGTTCGAATCACTTGACCTGTACCAGCGACAGTCTTTCGATTTACTGCACAGCAGCGACGCAAAGACAGCGTTCGATGTCAATATGGAGACTCCGTCGCTGCGAGACCGCTACGGCAGAAATCCACTGGGCCAGAACCTGTTGCTGGCTCGAAGACTGGTCGAATCAGGTGTACGACTTGTGAACGTCGTCGCGTGGACGGGACTGGCTGCGGGAGAAAACTTCGTCAGCGTTGAAACATGGGACATGCATGGCAACGCGAACGTGGGCATTTTCGAAGACGGCTGGAACGGCCTGCCATTTGCGCTGCCACGAACAGATCAGGCAGTCGCGACATTACTGGAGGACCTAAGTGATCGAGGGTTGCTGGAATCCACGCTGGTCGTGCTGGTCGGCGAATTCGGAAGAACGCCGGCGATCAGCAAGGGAGCCAAACGTATTGGCCGCGATCACTGGCCTCAGTGCTATTCTGCCATGGTCGCGGGTGCCGGAATTCAGGGCGGTGTTGTCCACGGAGAATCCGATGATCGCGCCGCCTACGTCAAATCCAATCCCGTCACGCTGGATGACTTTACCGCTACATTGTTTTCTGCCATGGACATCAATCCGGCCTCCAGAATCAGTGCGGACGGATTCACAACCCCGGCCAGCACCGGCAATCCGGTCGCCGCATTGCTTTAGCAGAATACTCCGATGCGTCTGTTCTCGTGAGCGGTACGGCGCTAGCCGCCGGTTTTTGACAGTATTTTCACCCGCGGCTAGCGCCTTGCGGCTCAATCAATCCGTCGAACACGAAGGTCTTTCCAGTAGACGCGGTCGCCGGCGTTCCAGTTCTTTCCGCCGTGAACCTGCAGGCCGATGGATCCTGTCGGCATGACGACCTTGACCGCTCTGTCACGATCGAACTGGGGATGAGTTGTCGTGGCGGCGTTGAAGCGGCAGACTTTCAGACCGTTGACCCATGTCTCGATCACTGGCAGATGTCCGGCCGTGCAACGGATGCGCAGTCGATTCCAATCATCGGGTTTCCACACGGCGAGCCACTGTTGCTGCGTGCAGGTCGATTCGTAAACGCCCGTCGGCCAGTTCTTCGTCCGTGCATCGACCGCCATTTCCAGTGCCGGATTTCCCGGTTCAATTCTGGAGAAACCCCAGGGACGGAACGGCACACTGTAGGATTTGGTTTCCAGACGGATGTGGCCGACGTTGCCGGTGTCGTGGTGGTCGACATAAATCTGCCAGCCGCCTCCACGTTCATCCGTGCGAATGAAGACACCGCTGTCCGGCCCCCAGTCGGGATGCAGCTGAAGCTCCAGTTCGAACGCAGAAAACGTCTCGTCGGTCAGCAGCAACCCACCATTGCCGGAGCCGGGTGGTCCCTGCTCACCAAACAGCACTCCGTCGTCCGTCACTGCCCAGTGGCCACCTGTGCCGTGCTGACCGCGCTGACTTTGAAGATGCCACCCGGTCAGATCTTTCCCATCAAAAAGGGACGCCCAACTATCTTTTTCCGAAGGCGTCGAACCCGCATCCTGAGCACAAACAGCCACGGGCAGCAGCACTATTAGAAACCGAATCGTTGGAATTGACTTCATTTAACACGCCTGAACTGGTGAGAGTAAAGACGCCATGATGCATAACTCAGGTGCAGATGTCATCCGGGTCGACAGAATGGACGCTCTGAGATTGAACGAGTCTTTGAGTTCGCTTCGGGGACATCGTCATCATTTTCCGGATATTCCCGTCAGCTATTCTGCAATGCACCAAACATTGCCAGTCACGAACTGTGTGCTAAGCTTGCCTCTAAGGCCCAGAGCCTCAGACAGGCCACGCAGATCCAGAGGCAGAGGCACGCCTAATAACTGCTCGATCTGACGTTTAAATCGCTGCGGCAGTTTAGAAGGCCGGTCTTCAAGGGGGCGAGACGTTTCGTCCACTCGCAGCGCGCAAGGAGATCCGTGAGGCGCAATGTCCTCCGAAAATCCTCTTAACCGTTTAGGTTTGTCGCGCCGCATAAGTTTCTGTCACCACCAATTCAACTCAAAAACATCCGGACATGGACGTCGTTATGGCTGGTTCGTTGCACTCAAAATGAACACTTTGGCTGCTCTCAAATGGCTAACCTCCGACCAGCGAAATCTGCGGGAGTAAACACGGAGGGCCGTCCGTTCTTTCGTCAGCGGCAACATTCGCCGGTTAAGAAGAGTAGGGAACACACGCAGGAGAGGAAATTCCCATCGTTCCCTTCCAGCGCAGCCGTCATGCCCCCCCCTGAACACAGTCCTCACCCGAAGGAATCAGAGAAACCCGCACGTCCGGCGGTCCGTCAACTCTGACGCATGGCCCGTTCATGAGGGATGGGCCGCTCGCGTGGAATCGCCTGACCTGCGAGTACAGAAACGTCACTTGCCCTCCGGGAGAGCCGCCCTATCAGCCCCGGAGAGGGCTCCTCCCCAGCAGCGACCAACAGTGCGCCGGGTCGCTGTCGATTCACCTGATCGCAACGATCGTTCCGATTGCGCAGACCGCACCGGCACGAAGCGACAGGATCGCAACAACAGAATTCACCCTTCCTCCGGGAGCGTGAAGCTATGTAGGCCGCGATCCAGGAGCCTCAGCGACGCCGCTCCGGCAATGGGGTGGATGTTGGATCACTCTGGACGA
>JAPYTO010000374.1 GCA_029941865.1 Fuerstiella sp.
CCGCCGTCTTCGAAGTAGTATTCGTTCTCCACCTGTCGTTCGTATCCGTCATAGTTGACGTTGCGAACGTTGAAGAACACCTGCTGACCATTGGGGTACTCCGCGATCCCGAACATTGTATTCGGAGTCTCACCCTGGTCGTTCCATTGAAACCGTCCGCCAATCGCCATCGCTCGGACCGGATGGGTTTGATCGGTATCAATGGCCCAGCGAGCCACATCCAACTGGTGAGTACCCTGGTTGTTCAGGTCTCCATTGCCGCTCTTCCAGAACCAGTGCCAGTTGTAGTGAACGTAGTTGGCATGGAATTCATCGATCATGGCCGGCCCGCGCCAAGTGTTCCAGTCCAGGTTTTCCGGCGGATCGGAAATGGGCTTGTGTCCGATGGTGCCTCGCGGCTTGCAGCAATAACCATACGATATTTTTAACTTGCCGAATTTGCCCGCCTGAATCGCTTCGTGCAGCCCGGCGATCTTTGCATCACTGCGTCGCTGAGTCCCATGCTGAATAACGACACCGTATTTTTTTTGAGCTTCCACGACAATGCGCCCTTCGCCGACATCGTGGCTCATCGGCTTTTCCACATAGACGTGCTTACCCGCCTGTGCACCCCAAATCGTCAACAGAGAGTGCCAATGGTTGGGAGTGGCTACAGAAATCGCATCGACGTTGCGATCATCCAGTGCGGCGCGAATATCCGGCACGCCTTTTGGTGTGGAGCGACCTTCACTCTTTGTGGAAACGACAGAAACGGCCCTGTCGAGAACTTTTTTATCCGGGTCCGCCACGTAGGCAACTTCGACATTGTCGGCACCAAGCCATCCGCCGATATGACTTTGTCCCCGGCCGTTCAGTCCGGCGACCCCGACACGAACTCGATCGTTCGCACCAATGATGTTCCCGGAAGCACGCGTCCCCAGCAACAGAAGAGAGGCACCTTTGACACCAGTGTCCTGCAGGAATCCGCGGCGTGTGGTTTTAGACATGTCGATCTCCGATTGATTTACATTGACGCTAATTCTCGAGTCCGTGACTGGCATGGTGTTCAGTCTGCTCGTCACCAACCAAGTTAGCAGGTAAACCGTGAATTCCTAGTCTGTGTCCGTTGTGACCCTCTCACTGTCTGCCGGAGAAGCAGGACGCGTGCTTGCAGTTGCCGTCAGACAACAGGATACTGACGGGCGGTGCCGACCGCCGACGGATGCGAGCTGCCGCTCGGAATGCGATGGATCGTTCCCGCTGGTCCCTTGGTGAATGGAGCAGAAATACCACCGTTCGCGAATCCATTTATGAGTCGATCCACTTCGTTTACCACCATTTTTCACTGAGAAGATAAATGTCGAACCTGTCACGTCGTCAATTCATGGCCTCTGCCGCAGCCGCCAGCGCTGCGGTTACTTTTCCTTCCGTTACTCGGGCCCGTATGGCGGCCGACGATGTGAACATGGGTTTCATTGCCTGCGGCGGACGCGCCGGGCAGCACATGCCGATGTTTGATAACCTGGACGGGGTCAACATTGCCGGTTTGTGCGATCCTGATGAGAATAACCTCGGACGAGCTCAGACAAAATATCCGCGGGCGACCGGATACGCTGACCTGCGCAGAATGATTGATGATCCCGGCATTGACGCGGTCGTCGTGGCCACGTGCAACCATTGGCACTGCCTGGCTTCCATCTGGGCGATGGAAGCGGGAAAAGATGTCTACGTCGAAAAGCCTCTGTCGCACAGCCAGTGGGAAGGCCGTCAGACCGTCGCGGCGGCTCGAAAGTACAACCGTATCTGCCAGGTCGGGACGCAGCAGCGGTCCGATCCGATGCAGGCGGAAATCAAGAAGTTTCTGCATGAAGAAAAAGGGCTGGGTGAAATCGTCTCCGCTCGAGTCAACCGGTACGGCGTGCGAGGTCCGATTGGCAAGCGAGACTCACCGTTGGAAATCGGCAGCGGAGTTGATTACGACTTGTGGCTGGGACCGGCTCAGGATCAGCCGATCTTCCGTGACAAGTTGCAGTATGCTTGGCATTGGGACTTCAACACCGGTTCGGGTGAAATGGGCAACTGGGGCGTCCACGTGCTGGACGACCTTCGCAACAACGTCTTTCAGGATTCTGTAAGGCTGCCGAAACGGATTTTCGGTGCGGGAGGCCGAGTCGCCTGGAACGATGCGGGCAACACTCCGAACGTTCATTTTGTCTACTTCGACACGGGCACGATTCCTGTTGTGATTGGCCTGACGAATTTGACGGCCGGTCCCAAAGCGAGGAAGTCTCCGCTGCATCCTGGTCCGAACAGTGGCTACATTGCGTACTGTGAAGGCGGTCGATATGAAGGTCAGCGCAGTAGAGGTGCCGCCTACGACAATGACGGCAAAAAGATTCGCGAATTCAAAGGAAATGGCGGCAACAAAGTACATCATCAGAACTTTGTTGATGCCGTGCGCAGTCGCAACCATACCAGTCTAAACACAGACGTCGAGATGGGGCATCTTTCCACCGGATGGTGCAATCTTGCCAATATCGCGTTCCGAGCCGGCAAGCCATTCACGAAGCGGGATGCCGGCCAGGTAACTGGAGACGGCGGCATCTGGGGAAATATTGTGGGGGACATGGAGCAACATCTCGCTGCTCATGGAGTCGCGTTGGAAAGCGATGAAATCAGACTCAGTCCGATGCTGACTTTTGATGACCAGAAGGAACTCTTTGTGGGTGACAACGCAGACGCCGCTAACGTGTTCCTGAAACGCGAATACCGCGCGCCGTACATCGTGCCGGAGATCGAAGCATAATGCGAAGTCTGCTTCTGTGCTTTACGTCAGTGCTGCTGGTGACTCCGTGCGCGGCCGGCGATGACCTTCCATCACTGACCGAGGTGAGCGTAGTCAGCACGCTTGATGGTGAGTCGCAGCCCGTGCTGTACTGGGCTCCGGAGACTGCGACTGAGCAGCCGACAGTGTTGTTCGTGTTTTTGCACTCATGGAGCAGTGACTACAGGCAGGACAACAGCAAGTGGCAGCGGGAAGCCGTCAAGCGTGGCTGGATCTATCTGCATGCCAACTTTCGTGGAGCCAACAGGTCGCCACAGGCCTGCGGTTCGCGGTTTGCTCGTCGGGACGTTCTTGACGCCATGGACTTTGCGACAAAGAAGTTCAATGTGGACAGGTCCCGCATCTACCTTGCTGGCGTGTCCGGTGGTGGTCATATGGCGATGCTGATGGCTGGCCATCATCCTGATCGATTTTCCGCCGTGTCGGCATGGGTCGGGATCAGTGATTTGTCTGAGTGGTATCGTTTCCATGTGAAGGACGGCAAACCTCAGAAGTACGCTCAAATGATTCTGAAGTCATTTGGCCGGCCACCCGGTGAAGACGCTGCAACGGACGCGGAATACCGGGACCGGTCTCCGCTGTTTCATATGCATCGCGTGGGGAACCTGCCCGTCGATATTCACGCCGGTGTCAACGATGGTCATGCGGGTTCCGTTCCTGTGCGACATTCGCTGGCTGCATTCAACGAAATCGCCAGGACGCACGCTTCGGCGCAGGTGACGGAAACAGAAATGGAAGCACTGTGGACGGCTCGCCAACTGACGAACCCAAAACCATCAGACACGGCCGAAGATAAGTCATACGGACGCAGGATCTTTCTGCGTCGTATGTCACAACAATCCCGAGTGACCATTTTTGACGGCGGCCACGAGAGTCTTGTGACGCCCGCCTGCGACTGGCTGGCGGAGCATCGTCGATTGGTCCGGTAACGTCTGCATGGCACGTGGGAATGTCGCTTCTGTAGCGCTGATACCCGCGGAAAACACGGAGCAAGTCCCATGAGTTGTCTCAGGTACAGTCGGCGACGTGCACTCATCTGGACGTGCGGAAACTTCGGTGCGTCGTTGTCGCTATGTCTGGCGGTCGCATGCTTGCTGCTGCCCCGGATTCTGTTTGCCGGTGTTGGCGGCGTGACGTTGCGCACCGATCATCCACAGTATGCCGGTGAGGGGGCTTTTCAGACCGTTGAAGACTGTGTGGAGTTCGCCACGGCCGGCAGGACGGATTCCCAGGAGCAGGCCATTGCCATGTATCTGTGGCTGCTGACTCATCAGTGGCATCTGATGTCGCCCATGGAATGGTGTGTGCCGGGGCGAGTTCCGGATTCGGCGGACCCCGGCAACTACGAAACCGTTGTGTTTGACGCGAACCGTGCCCGGTTTTCGTACGGCTACGGATTGTGTGGCACAGTGCACGCATGGAACGAGCCGTATTGGAAGGCTCTTGGCATGAAAGCACGTCGACGTGAGTTTATCGGACACGTGAACAGTGAGGTCTTCTACGACAAACGCTGGCACGCTTTCGACACCGACATGGCCGGCCTGCTGTTTCGTCGTGACGGAATTGTGGCCGGCTACGAAGACCTGCAGAAGGATCCCACGTTGACGGATTCTGTTAAGTCGCCACTCCCCCACTATCCGTTCGACTGGCCGAACGACTTCAACACGATGAAACGTGGCTGGCAGGAGGTCGCGAAACGGAAGACGTGGTATGCGCTCTACAATGGCGGCTTTGCGGCCCATCCCGGAATTGTGCAGTTGCGAAGCGGTGAGTCATTTACACGATGGTATGACCGCGACCACTTCGGTGGCTTCAGCAAACGCCGGTTCTGGCAGAACCAGAAGGGAGGTCCATTCCGGAATTGGACCTACTTCGACAACGGAGCACCATTCCACGACAAAGCAAAAGCAAACGCGCGGAGTCAGGCAGCTTATTGCAACGGCGAATTCGTTTACGAACCGAAATTGGAATCCCGGCGTTGTACAGAAGGAATGTCAGCCAGCATGACAAACGTCGCTCACCGTTCTGCTTCACCGAAACTCTACAGCAGCGACGGGCAGCAGACGTCGGTTACGTTTCGACATTTTTCTCCGTACGTGATTTGCGGCAATCCGGTTGATGACGCCAATCCCATGTCGGGCGTCGCCACGGACGGGCTGATTGTCGCAGGCCGCGGCGTCGGAGATGTGTCCTGCCAGGTCTCGGCAGATCAGGGACAGACATGGAACGACGTGAAGCTGAATGCAGAATCAGATGATTCAGCAGGCCAGCGTTTTCTGTCGGACTTGACGGAGTTCGTCAAAGGAAGATATGGCTGGCAGTTGCGATTCTCCTGGTCCGGTGACGCCGGCCTGGATGCCCTGCGATTCGTCACTACCACGCAGGTGTGTCAGGCGATGTATCCGCGACTTACGGAAGGCGGTTGCGACGTGACCTACCGGTCCAGGGCCCGAGGCGTCGTTGCTGTGTTACCGAATTTCGGTCTTCCGGAATCGAAGGTGTCCGCCTTTGAAGAGACGGCACTGCGTTCCGCGAACGTTCGCTACAAGCCACGATCTGCTGATTCGCGGTTCGCGTATCAATCCACGGACCGGCAACCCGCTCATGTGGTCTTCAAAGTTACCGCACCTGAACGCCTGACTGAAGTTCGAGCGGCTGTCCGGTATTCGTTGCCTGTGCCGCCGACAGCAGGCCTGGATTTCCAATTGCAGATATCGACAGATTCCGGAGCGACCTGGCGGGCGTTTGCCACGGCCGATATTCCTGCGGACAACGAGTTCTCCAGCGGGTGGCTTTACGGAAGAGCCAAC
>JAPYTO010000375.1 GCA_029941865.1 Fuerstiella sp.
CCTCATCGCGATTACGGGGAGGGAGTGGACTCGCCACTCCCTTACCCGCTTATGGCTCTGTGCTGCCAGAACGGTTCAAGTTTCCGGATCATAACGATATCCGACGCCGTGTACCGTGCGGACCAGGTTCGGTTCCTTCGGGTCGACTTCAACTCGTTTTCGCAGTTGCGAAACATGCTGGTCCAGAGTGCGGCTGTTGGGAAAATAATCTTCGCCCCACGCATGATTGAAGATGACGTTGCGGTCGAGGGCTTTGCCGGGATTGTCGTGCAATAGCTGCAGGATCTTCACGTCGCGCGGGCTGAGATCAATCACGTTGTCACCGCGTTTCGCTCGCAGTTCGCCCGGCAGTATCAACAGGTCGCCCATGCTGAACTCTGCCGGTACATCGGGTTTTGCCGCACAGCACCGGCGGGCGACGGCACGGACTCGCGCGACAACTTCCCGTACGCTGAATGGCTTGGCGATGAAGTCGTCTGCTCCGACTTCAAAACCCACCAACCGGTCCACTTCTTCGGCCTTCGCGCTGATGAAGATGATGGGCACGTCCGGCGACGCAGCTCTGATCGCGCTGCAGGCCTCGTAGCCACTGCGGCTGGGCATCATGATGTCCAGACAGACAAAGTCAGGCTGCTGATCCCGGAACTGTTGAATGGCTTCTGTTCCGTCGGCTGCGGCAACGACCTGATAGCCTTCGATTTCCAGGACTTCCACCAGTCCATTGCGAGTAAACTGGTCGTCTTCTGCAACGAGCACTTTCATAAGATGATCTCTCCTGATTACACCGCGCCGCGCGATACGGACGGACCGCGTCGCCGCAATGCGTCTTCGATTCCCGTCAGTATAGACTGGTCCAGTTCGATACTCATAGCGGCCGATGTTTCCTGAATCTGCCAATCTCGTTTTGCACCGCACAAGGCCGCTGTGATCCCGGGATGACGAATTGTCCATGCTATCACCAATTGCGAAACGGTGACGCCGATGTCGTTGGCAATTGAGCGAAGGTCGTCCAGGAAATCCTGGTTCTTTTGCCACTCGTCACCCTGGAACATCGGATACTTCGCCCGGCCGTCGCCCGGAGCGAATTGATGATCTCTGGCGAGTTTTCCGGCCAGCAGGCCTTTCATCAACGGCCAGTAGACACACAACGAAATTCGGTTTTCGCGGCACCAGGGGGCAATGTCGAGTTCGATTTCCTGCTGCAGCATGTTGAAGTGCGGCTGCACGGCCGTCAGTGGACACACGGCGTGGAACTGTTTCAACTGTTCAAGATTCATATTCGACGCCCCGGCAGTGAGCGCTTTGCCGTCGGCGATCAGTTTTGCGATGGCACCCGCTGATTCGGCAACTGGCGTCTGCGGATCCGGTGCGTGCAGGTAATAAAGTTCAACGTGATCCGTTCCCAGGCGTTTTAATGACTCGTCACATTCACGGTGAATTGTTTCCGGACGTGCATCAAAATCCTGTCCTTTTCCGACTCGATGGATTCCGCCTTTGGTGGCGATCACGACACTGTCACGCCGTCCGCGAATGACTTCGCCGATCATCTGTTCGCTTTCGCCTTCGATGCCGTAGGAGTACGCCGCGTCCAGAAAATTGATGCCGTTATCGAGCGCGGCCTGCAGTGTCCGAATGCTGGCTTCTTTGGTGGCATTAAGCGTTGTGATACCCGCGATCGGCCAGCATCCCATCGCCACGGACGAAACCTGAATTTGCGATTGCCCAAGCTGTCTCAGCATTGTCTATTCCAGCGTCCTTGTTGTGGGCGAGTCGAGGTCATTCGTGTGAAACTGTTGACGACGCAAGGGCGTCAATGGCCTGATCAACGTGTAAAGTGTTGCGAGCGCCGATCAGGACTGACGATATGTTGGGCTGGCTAAAGACCCAGGACAACGCCAGTTGTATGTGTGACAGACCCGTGGTGTGGGCAGATTCGTCCAGTCGTTCCAACACCTGGTAGCCGTGTTCCGTGAAGTAGATAGGTTGGTGCCCCGGAATGACATCAAAACGTGTGCCCCGTGATACCGGTTGTCCGGGTCGGTATTTCCCGGTCAGAAATCCGGCTGCCAATGGACTGTAACTGATCACACCGATGTTCTCACGGCTGCAGAGTGGCAACAGGTCAGCTTCGATGTCGCGCTGCACCAGATTGTAGGGCGGTTGCACAGAGGTCAGTCGAGTCAGTTGTGACTGGCCACTTGACGTCAATGCTGCGGCCAGCTGCGACGCATCGTAATTACTGCACCCGGCGTAACGGACTTTGCCCTGATTCACCAGTGTTGTCAGAGCTTCGAGTGTTTCGTCCAGCGGCGTAGAGCTGTCCCAGGCGTGTGTTTGCAACAGGTCGATGCGGTCGGTCTGCAGACGTTTCAGGCTTGCTTCGGTGGCCGACACGATGCGTTCACGAGTCAACGTGCCGCCGACTTTGGTGCCCAGGACAATCTGTTCTCGCCGGCTACGGCTGTTCAACCATTCTCCAACGACCGCTTCTGACGCACCCTGAGCATACGCTTCTGCGGTGTCGAACAGGGTGATCCCGTGCTCGAAGGCGTGGTCCATAATCTGCAGCGATGTCTGTTTGTCAATTTCCCGACCAAACGTGACACACCCCATTCCGATGGAGCTGACAGACAGAGAGGAATGCCCAAGGTTTCGGTACTGCATGATCGTGCGACGGCCTATTGGTTCTGAAACGGAACTGGCACCGTATCGATCGTTGTCGCCATCCCGGATTCTGCAGCCGCATAAATCCCGTAAACTGTGCGCATCGTGTTCAAAGACTCCTGTGTCGTGACCGGGGGAGCTGTATCGTCGGCGATGGCAGACACTGCTTTTGCCACAAACGGGGAATAGCCGCGGGGCTCTGTCGGGGCTGCGAACGTTTGAATCTGTTTTGCCATGGGGCCGGCGTTTTCATACCACGTCATTTTGGGACTGCCGGTGGAATCGAGGTTAATCCAGCCTTTGGATCCCCAGATTCGGATTTGAGTATGGTAGCCGGCATCCAGGTAATAGCCCGAATTGATGGTGCCCAGCACTCCATTGCTGAATCGCAGTGTGGCCGCTGCCGAGTCTTCCGCCGAGATTGGTTGGTTTCCGACATTCGCGATGGCCCCGGATGCCTGAATGATGGTTGTGCCTGTGAGATACATTGCCAGGTCGAGCCAGTGAATACCCAGCCAGATCAGGTGCCCACCGCCGGCACGGGTTTTGTCTGCGTACCATGTCGTGTGGTAAGCGGGCCTGGTCAGTCGTGTCTGATCGGCCACGATGTGCATGTCGATACTGTAGATCCGGCCGATGCGCCCCTGTCGAATCATCTGTCGGGCGGCCAGCGATTCCGGGTTCGTTCTGTTAGCAAACGCCAGCATGAGATGGAGATGCTTCGATTCGGCCAGGTTTGCAAGTTGCTCAAATTGATCCAGTGTGACGCAGCCGGGCTTTTCAGAGAATACGTGCGAGCCGGAATTCAAAGCCGCTTCAATTACCGGCGGCGCATGTTTGGCTTCCATCGAAACCAGACAGAGTTTGGGAGCCTCTTTTGTCAGCAGCTCGGCGTGACTGGAATAAGTTCGAACAAGCTTCTCGCCGAGCGTTTTCTGTGCATCGTCCCGCCACCGATTGTCCGGATCTGCCAGCACCACTTCATCACAATCCTGCGCACTTGCCAACGCAGAAAAATAAGCACTCATGTGAGCGCCTTCCGCGTGTGTCAAAAAAGCAACTTTCATGATGTCGCGTTCCGTTTTTTGATGGGATGGTGCCCGATACTAACTGCGGTGATCAGATTGTTCGGCAACCAGCAGTTCCCGGTCTTGAACTCAGACTGCGCCGTTCAGTATCGAGCCAGATCGCCAGCCTTCGACAATCCCAGGGCCGCCACATGTTCCTGGGCCTGTGTCACCATCATCTTAAGTTCACTTTGCATGGCCAGAAACTGCCAGCCTTCGGCAATGCGGCGTTTAACGTCGTTGGCAGTCTGCAAATGCATGCCGACGGGCGTTCCGGTTTTTTTTCCGGCTGCCAGAATTCGTTGCAGCATTGCTTCGAACTCTTCCGATGTTGGATCATTACCGTCCTCAGATTTCATCTGCCACAACAAATCGTTCGGCCCGACAAAAATCGCGTCGACTCCGGGCAGACTGTAAATCTCCTCTGCATTGTCGACACCCTGCGGTGATTCGGTTTGCAGCACCACCAGAATATTGTCGTTGGCGTGTTGGTAGTATTCACCTGCTGTGGCCTGGAAATTCAACGCTGGAATACTGCCGCCAATCGATCGGTTTCCGGTCGGCGGATATTTGGCCGCCGCAATCGCCAGTTTAGCTTCCTCGACAGTGTTCACCATCGGAACAACGATGCCCATCGCTCCGCCGTCCAGAACTCGTTTGATGAGATCGTGATCTCCTCGGGGAACACGAGCAAGCGGTACGCAGCCGGAATCAGCGATCGTTGCGAACATCAGCGACGCCGTCTGCCAGTCGGTCGGAGAATGCTCGAGATCCACCGTCAGCCACGGGAAGCCAACTCGTGCCATCAACCGGGCAGAAAATACGTTGCCGAATGACAGCCATGTCCCCACTTGGGGTTCACCTGCGGCCAGAGCTGCTTTAACGGGATTTTGTTTCATAGGGCATACCTACATGTTAACGGACATTTTTCACGAGTGTGCCGGGCCCGGTCGCGCCTGCTGTTTAGGCGAAGATAGGATGATGCGCAAACGCTCGATGCCCTGTATCGTGACCGATCCCGCGAAAGTTTCTACCGCTGCATGATTCCCTCCAACCCAGGTGACATAACAGATCGTGGTTTCCGACCGGTGGGTGGCCATCCGGGGCTGGACTGAGTGTGCGCAGGAGAATCAAACCGGCCCTGCGTTTCACTCGTTCCTCGCTCCAGCCCCACCCTCTCCAACTTCACAACCATTCATTACCGCACCCGCTAACTTGACTGGTTTCTCAAACAAAGTCCGGCGGTTCACAGGTCGTTCAGGTTTGACGATGGCCTGTAAGCCAGGCGACAATGATGTCACCGTGCGGACGGCGATTGATGGTAAATAAGCAGTGATTCCGCTCGACAGCCGCCCGAATTGGCTTGTTGGTGAAGATTTTTCGGAAAAAGAGCTGGACCTGCCAGAACCCGCACGTGATCAGGCGTATCCGGGCGACTATCGAGCGACGAGGTCGATCACCTAAGCTGCAGAGAATCTGTAGCACTATCAGTGGTGAAGAATCTGTCAGACGAGGTTGTGCCAACCGCCAACGGATTTGAGTTGCTGTTACGAGCTGAAAAATTCGCGCCAGAAAACAACGAATCAAAGAGTAGTCGAACAACGAGGTCGCGTGATGATCAGTCTCTTTCGCTCCAAACGCAACGCAGCAGCAGTGCCGGTTGCTGCCGCCTCGGCGGCAAGCGACCTGGTGGATCCACGCGTCATGGATCAGATCGGGCATCTGGAACTGATTTCACGAACTGTTGTTGATGGACTGCTGGCCGGAAAACACCGTTCCACAACGAAAGGTGGATGTTGCGAGTTCGCGTCCCATCGTCAGTACGCTCCGG
>JAPYTO010000376.1 GCA_029941865.1 Fuerstiella sp.
GCAGCTGGCCATAGATGAAGTCGTTCGTCTGATCGCTTCCGATCTGCCCGGCCGCCTGGTCGAAGTGGCCATTTGCGTCCTTCAATTCATCGACCAGAGGCTGCGGCCACGATTCACTGGGCATTTCGGTATTCCCGTTGGCATCTACCAGCCGAGGCGACCATCCTCCCCACAGAACAGAGCGGCCCCCTACCATCACGGCCAGTCCTTTAAACCCTGTCGTGTCTTTGGGCTGCCACGGCAGTTCCCAGACATCCGGGTCGCCGATAATGGGCAGGTTCTGCTGATGTTCAGGCAGAGTGAACCGACCGGCTTCCAGCACAAGAACTCGCCGACTGTGTGATTCGTCCGCGGCAAACAGGTGTTGAGCAAGAATCGGACCAAAGCTTCCGCCACCCAGCACGATCACGTCAAACGGTCTGGCGTCGGGCCGCGTTGTGGGGCGAGCTTCGTCCGGCGCGAATTCGCCGCCCGCCGCTTCCTCAAGGCTATTAAAGACGTAGCGTCCCAGAACATCTTTGGTGAACGTCGTGCGTTCGGTCGGCAATGCAGCTACAGCCATGGTGGACATCCTTGAAAAAGAGTGTCTGGAATGGAGAAGCTCGCGACGCTTTCGAAATCACAGCTCAGCAAACACTTCAGATTGTCAGTACGAACTGTGACAACTTCAGGCGATCGCGAAGGATTAAGATGGCAGCAAGTATCTCAACGCGATGTGACGTTGGCGACATTGAACTCCGTACCGTGGTGCAAGTTTTACTGTTTAATGAATGTGTGTCGACCACCCCCGCTACTGCCGTGTGATAAGCCGCCGTTGAGATTCGACCACGGACTCCATCGCGACATTCGACACAATGGCTGGTAGCTGGAGAGTGATGGGAATCGAACTGGACGCTCCCGGTCGTGGCAGTCAATTCTTTGGCGCCCACACTCAGTCGCCGCCTGCGCATCACAGCGGATCTCGCTCGAAAATGTCAGCACCAGCCAACTCAAGCGGCGGTCGGTCAGTCGGCCACATCGCGTTCTCCAGCTGTTCGTTTGCTGTGGAAGCCTGTTTCACTGTAAAACTGTATCATGACCACATCTCTGACAGTCGAACGCCCTGCGGAACTTCTGCCCTTTCTTTTTGCCTGTTGCCCAGAGGTCAAGAGAACAAAGGTGCGACAGTGGCTCAAACACGGAGCCGTGCTGGTCAACGGCCAGTCGGTCACACGCACCAACCACCCCCTGCAAACCGGTGATGTGGTTTCGATTGGCGCCAGCGGCGAGGTGCGAGCTGCAGGTCTGTTGCCTAAGGGAATGAAGGTATGGTTTGACGATGCGTCGCTGATTGTCATTGAAAAGCCTGAGAATCTGCTGAGCATGGCCAGCGAGACCGAACGGGAGAAGACCGCATATGCCTTTCTGACGGACTACGTGCGACGCGGTAAACGCCAGAGCCAGCACCGGGTGTGGATTGTCCATCGGTTGGACCGCGAAACGTCCGGGCTGATGGTGTTTGCGAAGACGGAGGCGGCTAAGCGGGCGCTGCAGGCAGATTGGGATGACGTCAACAAACGCTACCTGGCAGTGGTGGAAGGAAATCCACCGGCTGATCAGGGAGTGCTTTCATCTCACCTGGATGAGACTGGCCCGTTTAGGGTCTTCAGCGCTCCTCAAAGCAAGCGGACGCGATACGCGGTGACCCACTACCGGGTGATGAACCGAATCGCAGCCCGTACATTGCTGGAGCTGACGTTGGAGACCGGTCGACGTAATCAGATACGCGTGCATCTGGCCGACGCAAACTGTCCGATCATCGGCGATCAAAAATATGACGCCCGCACGAATCCCGCCCGCCGACTGGGATTGCACGCTGCTGCTCTGAAATTTAAACATCCGTTGACAGGAGACCTGCTGGAGTTCGAATCGCCCCTGCCGGAAGTCCTGGCGAGGCTGCTGTGACCTGCAGGCCACGAGGCAAGACTCGGGGCGCTTCGGCGGGTGGTCCGCCGCGGATCTGTGGACGTCGCCAGGAGACTGCTACTCCACAAGCGGCAGTTTTACCACTCGTTCCTGTTCCTTTCGCAGGATCGTTACGGCAACTTCGTCACCGACTTTGTAGTTCAGCTTCACGAACTCGTTGAATCTACCGCGACCTCTGGCGATTGGTTTTCCGTCAACCAGGATAACGATGTCGCCTTGCCGCAGGCCCGCCCTGATTGCGGCCTTGCCACCGGCCTCTTTCTGGTTGATCCATTTCACAAGGACTGCACCGTCGTCTTCATCAAGCCCTGCCTCGTCCCTTTCAAAACTGTTCAACGGCGGCATCCAGATCCGCAGCTTGGGGCTGAGCGACCACATACTGCCCCGCCAGTTGATTGCCGTCTTTTTCCAACCCGCCTGCAGCGCCAGTCTTCCTGTCGATCCATCTTCAAATCGTATTGTGACGTTCTGGCCGTCAGTGTTGGGTAGTCCGTGCAGCACCCACTGCAGATCGGCAACAGAAGACACTGCCTGACCATTGACGGTGTGAAGCTTCGTGCCTTGCTTCACACCGGCCCGATCGGCCGGCGAGTCCGGGGCGACGGAACGCACGGTTCGGCCGTCTTGGGGATCAACGGTCAGACCCAGGTTTTCGGGCAACGGATATCGCCACAGGCGATCATGAGACATCGTGCCCTGCTGTTTCCAGTATTCATGTTCTGCATCGTGAATGTTGTGACAGTGAATGCAGTTGCTGCGCGTCGTCTGGCCGCCCTTCCTCAGATTTGGATGCAGCGTCGGCATGTCCAATGCTGTTTTCCACGGTTTCTGTGTGGCACGTTTTCCAGCCAGCAGCGATTTGTTCTGTGGATATTCGGCGTGCAGTTTGAGCACGTGCTGCATGGTGTTGACCAGGCCATCTACTGAGTTATACGCGTCAGCACCCTGCTCGCTTTGAGTTCCGTAGCGTGCGTATATTGTTTCATCCGCATTCAGGAACATGCCCGCCCAGTTTAAGTCGTGATCGAACTGAAACAGTGACAGATCAACGCCTTTCATTTCCACCTGCCGCACGCAGATGAATTTTTCAGCGGCCAGAGCTTTTACTTTGTCATTGCCGCTGGCGACTTCACCATCAAAACTCAGGCAGTCCTGGCACGGCACACATCGGAACGTCACGAACAACGGCTTTCCGGTACGTTTAGCTTCGCGAAACCCGGCGGCAATATCGTTGTAGATCCAGTGATCCGCGTCCCTGGCGTGTTCATCCTTGATTCTTTCCTTGAGATCGTCGTCGGCCTGGCACACGGAACTGCAGACCGCCAATATCAGGACAAAGGAAATCGATTTCATCGCAGGCTCCCGGAAAAGGATGGAGACAGTGTCTCTGCTGATGATACCTCTGCCGGACATTGAGAGCTATTGAACCGACCGCCGGTCATACCGCTGGGTACAGCAACGGATTGTTGTTTCGGACCGGTGGGTGGGCTGGACTGAGCTTGCGAAAGAAGCCCCGGGTTTTCACTCGTACCTCGCCGCGACCCGAAACGGAAAACAGAATTACTGTTGATCCAGGCGGCGCCAAATCGTCAGCTGACTCACATCGATGCCGACTTCCAGCGCCCGCTGCCATTGTTGCAAAAGCAGGCGACCTTCACGACGAACAGCAATGTCGTCTAAAATGTTGATGACGCGTATCAGGGCCGGTTCCGCAAGACGCCCCATGCCGGCGATCTCTTTGGGAATACCGAACGCAGGCGATTTTTTGTTTTGCTTGTGAAGCTCGGTTGCGAGTGCGTTGTGTTCAATTCGCTGCCCCCGACTTTTCCGCACGAGTTGTTCGATTGTTGCCTCCTGTTCTGGCGACATGATCTCCATTCTGCCAACAAGAACACGAACGGTTTCGTCAGGCTGAGGCTCAACGGTCAGGGGTAGCAGTGCTTCCGTGACAGCCGAAGGAACGATGTAGAACAGTCGAGTTCCTTCTTCTTCAAACCACGAATCTCGCCATGTTCGGACCATAGCCCGTGCTTCTTTTTCGTAAAGGCCTTCTGCGATCAGTGACGCAGCAACGGTTTCGTTAAGCGCGGCGACTGTGGATGTCTGGCTTGTCTGAATCAATTTGATCGAGCTTCCGGCAGCGACAGCATCAAACGACTGATAGCGAATCTGACCATTGTTGACCGACACCAGAAACAGCGATTGCACGGGATCGGATCCGCTATTCGTCAGCTGGAAGACGTCATCGCCGAAGGAAGTCAGATGCAGGGGTAGCTTGAAGTTGCCCATGCCCCTGTAGAAAAGGAATTTCTCGAAGAAGTTGCCCGATGGCATTCGCGGGCGGCTTTTGTCTGCTTTATTGTGAATATGGACGATGGCGGAATCGGTGTCGCGGGCGTAGCCGTAGTGGGGGTGGTTTCCCATGCTCGGAATTAGCCGATTCATCACTTCGGCGTTCAGTCGATCCGCGATGGCTTCAGTTGCGTCTTCAATAACGATTCAGGAATCAACGTCACTCGTCCCCACCCAGTCCAACAGAGAATCCTTGAGCGCGGGAAGCTTGTGCAACTGGGCGTGGGTGAACTCTGGCAGCATCTTCTGAACCGGTGGATAGAATTCAGTCAATAGTCCCTGAGGAAATCGCACGCGGACGTTCACGTCGCGAACTTTATCCGTATAGAAATAGGTCACTGGCGTTTCCATGCGTTGACGACCACGCAGCAGGGTCTTGGTGAACCGGGGATGCAGGCCGGCCTGCATCCCCCGATCCAGCACGAAGTCGGGCAGGTCGTTGTCGACCAGTGGGCGGTACTCCAGTTTCACTCCGTCAGAACCGGAGAAGTTTGTAAACGTGCCCCATTCATGCACTACAAGGCGTCCATCAGAGTTCGTATCGCCGGCGTGTCCCCGCGAGCTGTGAGATGCGACGGAGGCAAGCACTACGGCAATGAAGGCAGCGATGATTCGTTTCATCAGGTTTCTCCTGGATAGCGTTGTGTAAAGTTCAGGACTTCGAAGCTACTGCGGTTTACTTTTTTTCGTAGCGGAAGCCGCCAGGGCTTTCGATCTGTCCCTGGCGAAATCCCTGGCGAATTCCCTGGCGAATTCCGCTACTGAACGACCGCGTGATTTTGAAAACGGCTGTAGTGCGTATTCAAGCTTTACTTCCGGGGTTGGTTCGTTTAACGGCATACCGTAGGCGACTTCGATCTGGCCCGATAAGCCGACGCCTCCGGCTCACCGTTAAATGAATCGGAACAAAGCGCAACCCCCCGTTCTTAGTGTTGACAAAGCACTCGTACTTTCTTCATCGAAACGCGGCACAAATGCGGTGACCAGAGTCCCATGAATCCACGAGTTTGCCCTGGACCTGCAATGACGCAATTCGAAAACGGCGACAGTTGGTAGGTAGAATCGGCCGTTGAATCGACTATTGAATTCCATCGAAAATCGAAGATCTTGCAAATTCCTGACAAGTCTTTCGCTTTGTTGTAGTGACATGCCGTCTGTGATCTTCCAATACACCGGTAGGCACCCTGAGGCACGGCCGGACGTCGTGGATCTGAAACGACAATGACAGATGGTGATTTG
>JAPYTO010000377.1 GCA_029941865.1 Fuerstiella sp.
TGATCACCGCCACAATCACGCCCAATGTCAGAGCGATCGGAAACCACTCCATCACAAACTTTCAGCTGAGTTCAGGAGGGTTATGTGAGTCAGGAGAGTTTTCCTCTACGGCAGCGACCACAGCATCGTGGAAACGTCCGTTTGTCACAACCATGCCTTCGTTCTTTGCCAGTGTCGCGCCACGATGAAACTCCGGGGCCTTGCCGTGAATGTCGGTGACCGTGCCACCGGCTTCTTCCACAACCAGAATGCCACCGGCGTGGTCCCAGATTTTTTCCTGATAACCTTTTCGCGTTGGCAGACGCAGATAGATTTCCGCGTCGCCCATGGCCACAGCCAGATATTTGCACTGACTGTCGATACGAAACGGTTCGCGACTGATTCCCAGTCGACTGGCGATCTGGCCGGACCAATCGTGTGAACTGTGGCCCGATTCGACGGATTCGCAGAACCGAGCGTCACTGCTGACGGCGGTGGACGACACCTGCACACGTTGTGGTTCACTGTCCGGCGAATCGAGTGACTGAATGAAACTGCCTGCACCCTTTACGGCCCATGAAAGGATGCCAGTGTCACCGTCTGGTTGAGATGCATCCAGCGGCATGTTGGGGCAGCCGAGGATGCCAATCTGAATCTGGCCGTCAACAATCAATGCCAGCGAAATCGCGTATTGTTCTTTCCTCAGAAATCCCTTCGTGCCGTCGATCGGGTCCAGCGTCCAGAACCGCGATCGATACTCCTGCAGGCCACCACGGTCGATCCAGTTGCAGATTTCGTCGGGAGTTCCGGTCACACCGACCGCCGCACATTCGGCCACAATCCTGGCCAGAAAGTCGGCTCCGGCAGGCTGGCGAAGTTCTTCCGCTCCTTCTTCACCGATGACGGGATCGTCTGGAAAGGCGGCCTGCAGTTGTCGACAGATCATGGCCTGGCTGGCAAAGTCAGCCACTGTGACGGGACTCTTATCCTTTTTCTCCAGCGATTCTGCTGAAATCGCGGACTGAACCGCCCGGCAGACGTCGGCTGCCTGGCGGACTGCCTGCAGACCAGTTTCCAGTTCTTTTGCGTACAAAGACGTCATCGACCGCTTTCGTGTGTTGTGTCCCGAGTCAAAGGCGTGACTTTTACCGCAATTGCCTGCCTGACAAAAGAGGTTTCGGTGAGACAGCCAGCATCCTGGACGCATTTTGCAGCGACCAGCAGCGGCGGGCCAGCAATCTTCGAGTGGAAGCTTGAATCGGCTTTCGCGGGCTGTCCCGCATCAGATGAACATCAGACTCAGCAGGAACGACGCGACAATGGCCAGGATGACCAGCCGTATCCACATTTGACGCTGGCTGGCCGGGGAATTGGATTCGCCGTGCTGCGGGAACTCGCGGGCCACGAAATCGTCGTAGTCGAAATCGTCAGCGTCATCCGGGTCATAATCGTCGCCGGAATCTACGTAGTCGTCACTAAAGCCACACGCTCGGCAGACTTTGGCGTTTGATGGCAGGTCGGACCCGCAGTGTGGACAGGGAGACCAATCGTTGAGTTCTGTGGTTGGCATGCTGATTGTTTTATACCCGACGGGAACCGGGCAGGGCAAAGGGTCGGTCTTTTTCGGAGGAACCGTTCTTGAAATTGACAGGCCCCCGCCCGAAAAATATTTTCGGCGCACTCGTCAACGACGGGCTTTCTGTGTCGACCACGAGACGGAATCAACGGTTTCCGGTATGGTCTGTGAGTCCGATTGAATTGTTTGTCCACCCAGGAGTTCCTGAATGTCTTTTTCCTGTCTTCGTACCGGAATTGTTCCTGCAATCCTGTTCGCGTTTGTCGTTCTTGATGGTGGTCTGCTTTTCGCTCAGCTGTTGACAGAAGAAAACTACGACCAATTGGTGCCTGCCGGCAAAGAAGTCGACGCGATTTACGGCGACTTTGCGCTGCAGAACAAGTCCGCTAAAGCGGTCATCGCATTTCCAGGGACAACGCGAAACTGCAACATGACCGTTCGCAACGTGGGCGGGTGTCTGATTGACTTTGCGGCCACGTCACACGAAAGCGATCAACTGGGTTCCTTTTATCCGGGGCGAAGGAAGTTTGCGTTTTCAACGGCGAAAGTCGGTGAACACTCAGTCATCGTGACTTCGACTGGTTCAGAGACGCGACCAAAGTGTGAAGTTCGCTATCAGTTCAACACTGACCAGCCGGTGATTGAAGTCACGTCGACATGGTCGAATACTACGAAAAGTGATTGGACGCTTTCTCTGGAGGACGATTTGCGAGCTGACGGCGGCAAGGAAGACATGGTGCGCTCACCGAACGGCACTCATGATGTGTTTTATGTTGATGATGTTTACTGGCAGCAGGCATATGCCGTTTGTGCGCCAGGATATCGGATTCGCAGCAACAGCAACTCGCGAGAATGTGTGCTCGTGTACGAACCAGCCGACGGAAACTCCGTCGTCATGAAGCCTGGAAAGTCGTTTACCCTGACACGTTACATCGTGGTTGGCAGGAATCTGCCAAACGTACTTGCGATGGCAGAACAAATTGCGATGGTTCCAGTTGTCTCGTATCCCTGCGAACTCACTCTTGTCACCGCAGATGGCAATCCTGCAGAAGGTGCCCGAATTGAATTTCGTCGTGGCAAGGAACTCCGCGGGACCGTCAGACCGGACGAAAACGGGGCGGCACAGCTGAAGCTTCCGGAAGGTACTTACACTGTCAACGCAACCATTGGCGGAGTTGCCTTGCTGCCGCGCAACAGCGTTGCACTTGAGGTGCGATCCGGAGGAAACAAATTCGAGCTGCAAAGCCCGGATTATCGGCCGGGGCGGGTCGTAGCAAAAATAACTGATGGCGATGGTTTGGCGATTCCCGCGAAAGTCGAGTTCATCGGTGCGGGCGATACTGCCACACCGAACTGGGGACCGGATTCCGCCGAACACTTTGTTCGCAACCTCGCCTACACTGCTGATGGCACATTTACGACATCGTTGCAGGCTGGCAACTACGACGTCATTGTCAGTCATGGTCCGGAATATGATGCGGTCTTCACCAAACTGACGGTCATAGCGGGCCAGTCGATCGGACTTGAAGCGACGCTTCGACATTCGGTCAGGACGCCAGGTTGGGTCAGCAGCGATTTTCACAGTCACAGCTCACCATCCGGCGACAACACTGGCAGCCAGAAGGGCCGTGTGCTGAATCTGGCCGCAGAGAACATCGAATTTGCACCGTGTACAGAACATAATCGAGTCAGCACGTACGCGGGGCACGTCGCCGAACTTGGATTGAAGAGGTTTCTGGCAACTGTCACTGGCATGGAACTGACGGGACAACCACTGCCGCTCAATCATCAGAACGTGTTCCCGATGAAGCACACGCCCAGAACGCAGGACGGTGGCGGCCCCGTGACGGATTCAAGCCCGGAAACGCAGATTGAACGGATCGCCCTGTGGGATGACCGCAGCGAGAAACTTATTCAGCAGGATCATCCGGACCTTGGGTGGTTGTTCTACGACAAAAACGGCGATGGGATATCCGATTCCGGATATTCGCGGTCGTTCCCGTTGATGGATGTGATGGAAATTCATCCGATCGATCGGATTCTGAACGTGACACAATTTGACCAGCGCAACGGCAAAGCGTTTGGCAACAACCGCATGCTGAACTGGTTGCAGTTGTTGAATCAGGGTTATCGTATCTATGGAGTCGTCAACACGGACGCTCACTACAATTATCATGGCAGCGGTTGGTTGCGCAACTGGATTCAGTCCAGTACCGACAACCCGGCCATGATTGATCCGATGGAAATGGTACATGCTTCAAAGCAGGGGCGGCTGGTCATGTCCAACGGACCGTATCTTGAAGTCAGCTTCAAAGCCGCGGTCGGTGGCGAGGTCATTGTCAGCGGGCAGGATCTGGTTGCGAAATCCGGGAAGGTAAGCGCACATGTGCGTGTCCAATGTCCAAACTGGTTTGACGTTGACACCGTGTTCGTGCTGATCAACGGCAAGGTGGCAAAGGAACTTCAGTTTACTCGCGGACACAACGCCGACATGTTTCACGACGACGTCCTGAAATTTGACCGATCACTGGACATCGTGTTGAAGCAGGACAGTCACATCGTCGTCGTTACTGGTCATCGCACAGAAACTCTGGGCGACGTTGCGGGGCCGACATGGGGGAAGCAACATCCGGCAGCACTGACCAATCCCGTTTTCATCGACGTCGATGGTAATGGGTTTCAGCCGAACGAAGACACGTTGGGATTCCCGCTACCAGTCAAATTCGGCCAGTCTTCGACGGTCGGTGCGAACTGACGCTCGAGACAATCCGGACGCGTGCGAAATAAGAAAACAGTGGATCCGAAAGATTTTGATCAAGCCTGTTCACCGTTATGCCTGTTGAGTCCGATACATCGCAAACGAATCTGCGACCGCCGGTGACCGCTGTTGTCATCGTGGATCATGGTTCGCGCAAACCGGCCAGCAACGAGATGCTGTATCAGGCCACGAAGATCTTTGCTGCTCAGTCAAATTATGCGATCGTGGAACCGGCCCACATGGAACTGGCTCAGCCGGACATCGCGACGGCGTTTCGCAAGTGCGTTGAACAGGGGGCCGCACGCGTTGTTGTCTTCCCCTATTTTCTGTCACCGGGGCGACACTGGAGCGAAGACATTCCTGGGCTGGTCACTGAAGCCGCCAGACCGTTTCCCGATGTCGCATGGCTTGTCACTGCGCCCTTCGGTCTGCATCCGAAAATGTCTTCCATCATCGATGACCGCATTCGACATTGTCTGGGAATGGCGGAAGGCAAGCCCGCGGAGGAGTCATGTGACGTTTGCGAAGACAGTGGCGGCTGTGAACTGCGGGGTGGCAGCTAATTATCATCAGCCGAGATTCTTCGAGAAAATTACGTCACACGCAGCATTTTTGTCAGCAGTTTGTCCAGTTGATTGGCGAAGTTTTGTTTGTCCTTCGCCGTATACGGAGGCGGTCCCGGCATCTGGACGCCCGCCGCGCGAAAATCTGCCAGAAAATTTCGTGTGGACAGCCGGGATCCGATGTTGTTTTTGTCCAGCAGGTCGCCGCGCGGATCAATCACGAACGCCCCCTTTTCAATCGCGTCGGCGGCCAGAGGAATATCGGCAGTGACCACCAGGTCTCCGTCTTCCAGTAATTCCACGATGCGTTGGTCGGCCACATCTGCACCAGCTCTGACCAGTTCAAAGCGAATCAAATCCGACTTCGGAAAATTCATCGGCTGATTGGCAACCAATGTCAGCGGAAGACCGATTCGTCGGGCCGCTTTGAACAGGACGTCCTTTGCTTCCGACGGACAGGCGTCGGCATCAATCCAGATTTGCATGATGTCAGGTCAGGCTTCTCTTCAGTGAAAATACGTCGTCATTCACTCAACGACACCGGCCAGCAGAAGCCGGTGCTCAATTCCGAGCGTTAGCTCGCGTCAACCGCCGAAGGCGGCATCGACCGTCGAAGACGGCGTCAACCGCCGAAGGCGGGTTAGTTAAACCACAGAGCGAAGTTTAGGAAGTTG
>JAPYTO010000378.1 GCA_029941865.1 Fuerstiella sp.
GTTTCGGATTCCACCTGGTATTGCCATGCAGTCGGACGTTCGCGAACATGCGGTCGTTGACTGCCCATGTCAAAGCCTTCCTGAGTAAGTCGCCATGGGTAAATTTCGCTGACGTTTTGCGAATCGTGACAGACTCCGCGGATTCCGTCTTCCGTGACATAGCCAGACTCCTTTCCGGGCTGAAGTGTTTTCCGTCCGCACACCACATGCGGGAGTCTGGCTTTCTTTACAATTCTTCGTCTCAGCGATACCCCAGCTTTTCTTCAAGCGAGAATCCTTAACGGCGTTGCGCAACGCCCCGCGTTTCCGCGACCGAAAAACGCGGCCCGATGTGCACGCGGTTAAACGAAAAAACTGTTACGTCACGTGTTCTTCAGCCGTCCGTTGACGATTTCGTGAAGCATTCCACCGTCGCAGGCATGGCGTCCCGGAAATCGGTCGACGGTTGGTAACCCAGTTGCAGGTTGGCCTTTTCAATGCAGAAATCCAGGTTTCGACCCAGGAATTTGATTCGGGCACTGTTGACCAGGGGAGCCTCTTTCCTGCCCAGAAGTTTCCACAGCGTTTCCATGTGCCACGACAGAATCTTTGCGATGTGCAGGGGGACGACCTTTGTGGGGATTGAATAACCAGCCGCCTGACAGATGGTGTCCATGAATTCCTTTTTGGTGACGGCTCGCGGATCGCGAATATTGAACACTTTGCCGACGATATCGTCGTTTTCGATGGCCAGCCAGACGGCTTCGCACAGGTTGCCGACAAACGTATTGTTCATCAGTTTGTCGTGATTGCCCAGATACGCGAACTTCCTGGTGCGAAGCTTTTCCATGAGTCGGGGCATCACCGTGCGGTCTCGCGGCCCATAAATGAAACCCGGCCTCAGCACGACGGCCGGAAGTTGCTGCTTCGCAATGTAATCACAAACAAGCTGCTCAGATTCCACTTTGGTCAGCGTATAGCCGTCGATGCCGTCGGTGTTGGGGGCCGTGGTTTCGTCTGTGCCGTAATGATCCCCGCCGGAATACACGCCCAGCGAACTGATCTGAACCCAGCGTTTCAGCAATCCGGTTTTCAGAGCTGTGTCCAGCAACGCCCTGGTGCCGTCGACGTTGATTCGTCGGTATTCGTCTGTCGGACCCCAGTCTCCCACCTTGGCCGCACAGTGCACGATGACAGTGACCCCGGCACAGGCAGCCTGCAATGACGCCACGTCGTCAAGATCCCCTGTCACGATCTCAACACCCCAGTCCTGCAGCAGCGCCGTGTCGGCGGTGGCACGGCACAGGGCTCGGACGCGTATTCCACGCTGCCGTGCCTGTTCCGCGACATGGCTGCCCACCAGGCCGGTGGCTCCCGTAACAAGAATCTGATTGGAATCAGTCAGCTGCATGTTGTTGTTTTTCGAGTTTTCGGCGGTGTTCGTTTTCAGACAAAATGGCAGTCTGGGCGGAAAGAAACGACTTTGCGGATTCCACGTGTCGTGCTGGCTGAGCAGATTTCACCAAAAATTCTGCAACAACGGCAGGCTGCACAGTGGAAAAGGGATAGCAGGGCGAAAGTATCAGTCCGTTGCGTTCTGGAATCAGCATTTCCCGATCGCTGGAAGGGGCGCAACTTGAAAGGGGTCGTCTTACCGGTACTGTGGATTGATGATTGTGAAAAACCCGCAGTCGATTTGGCTGGCAGGGGTGGAACCACACTAACCACAGGAACGGATCCCGTGAATCCAGGCTGGCGTTTTAGTCGAGTGAGTCCTCGATTCAAGAACCGAGAAGCGACTCAGGGCGAGTTTTTCGCTGCTGACACGGAGCTTCGTGCGCTGATCCGCGAGTCTGTGCAGAATTCTCTGGATGCCAAGCGGCCGGACTGTGCCGGGCCGGTTGTCGTGCGAATTTTCCTTTCCGGAGAAACGCACGCGCTGCCCCGAGAGACGGCCAAATCATATTTTAAAGGCGGTTGGTCTCACTTTCATGCCAACAACTGCGGACTGCGTGACGTGCCGCAGAAAGACGAACCCGTTCGATACATGGTCATCGAAGACAGTGGAACGACCGGCCTGACCGGAGATGTCGATCAGTATCACGAAGTGGAAGATGTCCGGAATCCGTTTTACTACTTTTTCCGCGCCGAAGGTCAGTCGGACAAATCAGAAGCGGATCGAGGACGGTGGGGACTGGGGAAATTCGTCTTTCCACGGTCCAGTCGCATTCGATCGTTCTTTGCGGTCACCGTACGCCACGACGACAACCGGCGTCTGTTGGTGGGGCAGTCGATCCTGCGTTCGCATTCCGTGCAAGGGAACAACTACACACCGGACGGCTGGTTCGGTCTGAAAACCGGTCACAGCGGCGTGCAACAGCCAGTGGAAGACGACGCTTTCATTGATCGCTTTGAGTACGATTTCTGTCTGGAACGCAATCGTGAGCCCGGACTGTCCGTGGTGGTGCCGTTTTGCGATCCTGACTGGACGGCCGACCAGGTCGCTCACGCCATCGCCGAAGACTATTTCCACCCGATTCTGAATCACGAACTCGTGGTTACGGTCGAAGGGCCGAACAGTGAGCTTGTGATCAGTGCCGATTCCATTGTCGACGTGGTCAAGACATTTTCTCCGGCACAGCAATGCATCGTCAATCCCCTGCTGGAACTGGCATCATGGGGCATGGATCGCAAACTTAACGGGATCCTGCGGCTGAATCTTCCGGACCGAACGGCGCCGCCCCGCTGGGCGAAAAAACTGTTTCCTGAGGACGTCTTCGACGAAATTCGTGAACTGTATTCCGGCTATCAAAAAGTAGCGGTGCGTGTGCCATTGCTGGTGCGGCAGAAAGGCATCGAAGATCAGGTTTCGCATTTCGATATCTTTATGGAGAAAGCCGATGGGTCTCACCATAAACGCCCGCTGTTTATTCGCGAGGGCATTCTGGTGTCGGAGGTGCGCAGCAAGCTGACTCGGGAATTGCGAGCCATCGTCTGTATCGACGACACGCCGTTGGCTCGTCTGCTGGGTGACGCCGAGAATCCCGCTCACACAGATTGGTGTGATTCGTCGTCACACTTCAAAGGCAAATATACCAACGGACCGGCCATGCTGCGTTTCGTGAAGAACGCCGTCGCCGAGATCTGTCAGATGCTGGCACGCGATCCCAGCGAAGAAGATCCTCGGCTGCTGCTGGATGTGTTTTCCATCGCCACAGACGACAGTCGTCAGGGCTTTCTGGTCGACTACGAAATGTTAAAGTCAGCCGCAGAAAAAGCCCGGACCGGAAACCCGCGAGAACTTTCCGGACCGTCGCGGCCGAAACCATTTCGCGTCAGTCGCCGCAAGGGTGGCTTCCGTATCTTTTTCGGGGACCGACGTTCAGAACAGCCTGAGTGTATCGAAGTCAAAGTTGCTTATGACCGCCGCAACGGAAGCCCGCTACGGAAATACTCGGCGCAGGATTTTCATCTGGAGAAGCCGCCCATTCGAATCGCGACGACCGCGGCCAACGTCGAAGTCCTCACCGGCAACCACATGCTGATTGAAGTCGTCGACAAAGCGTTTGACGTGGCGGTCACCGGTTTCGACGCGAACCGTGACCTGTATCTGGACGTGAAGATCAAAGAGCGTGACAGTTTCAACCCTGACAGCGGTGCCAGCGGCACCGCCCATCGAAAGGGTTAATCCACATGCCACGACTCAACTTTACCGGTCGCCGCAGAATTGCTCAGGACCACGTCAAGATCAGCGTTGCTGCAGATAACGAACAGCACACGTTCTCCGCACGAGTGAATCTGGAAAGCTACGGGTTCCCGGAAACTGCCGCTGTCATTGTCGAAGCCTATCGTCAGCTGGAACTGGCACGCTACGAATTCGGCACTGTGACCCGGCCGCTGCCGCCGCCCAATACCCGGCTGACGGAATTCGGAACGCTGGACGGCGTCCGGTTTCGTCTGAAGGTGATCTCGATCGACGAGCCCCACGGCCGCTTGCTGGGCGTGGCCGACCGAATTACTCCCACAAATGAAGCATTGGACCGCGCCAGACGTATTCCCCTGATTACTGTCAAAGGACACGATCTGGGCCGCGAAATCTGGAAGGTGGACTTCAGCGACGAACCGATACTGTTGGTGAATTACCGGCTGGCGAACAAACATTCGCTGGCGCGTTCACCCATTTTTCAGTCGCTGGTGTTGCCGGAGGTCTTGCGGGCGATCCTGACGCGGGTGCTGCTGATCGAGCAGTATCGGTACTTTGAAGACGAAGACGACTGGGCCGCACGATGGTTGCGATTTGCAGCGTCGTTTCCCGGCGTGGGTGGTGTTCCGGAAGACGAGGATTCAGAGCTGGACAATGAATGGATCGACTCGGCGGTATCAGCTTTTTGCCAGTGGCGGGGAACTGATCGACTGTTCCGGGACTTCTGGCGTGAAGCCGAACAGGGTTCTTAGAGCAGTTTACTTATTGTCGTAGACGACACTGGCTCGTGGGAGTAACGATACTGCTGTGGAAAAATCGTTCTTCGCGGCCACAAGTCAGCGTGAAACGCTGTAGTTCGGACCGCAGGTCGGAGAAAAAACATGTTGGCACGCAGACTGACAAAAGACGGAATCGAACGTTTCGAGGACTTCCTTGAACGTCTGAAAGAGAACCCGAATTCACGTGTGCCGGCCTATGCGCTGACTGACGAACGGATGTCGGAAGCTGTTGACCTGAAGATCCACGTCGAGCCGATTGAATTGACCACCCGCATGGAAGTGGCGGAGCACGTCTTTCGTCTGTTGCGACGAGACCCGGAGACACTTCGAATTGACAAAGGATTCTGGTGCTGGCTGAGTCTGTTCTGGTTCAATGAATTGTGCCCCGTTGTTCAAGGCGAACGTTCGCCCGGTGACCGTTATCGCTGGATCGCGGAACTCGACAGTACGCGCCGAGCCTACCGCCACCTGCTGGCTGGTCCGTACCAGATCTACCGCGCCCATCGCGACGATCCCGATCGCGCCAAAGCCCTGTTGTGCGGACCTGTGCATCAACAGGGGGAGTTGCTGGCTCAGATCGCATCGCGTCCATCGTTGGTCACCTGCAAAGCCGTTGTCGGAGTGGCAACTCAGCTGTACTTCAACGCCGACACAGACCGCATCGTGCGAGGCTGCAGCGGCAAGGGGCCCGGCAGTGCCAAACGCTTTGCCGATATTCTCAGTCAGCTGGACCTGACATGGGACCTGCATTCGCTGACCACCGACGAATTAATGAAGCTGCTGCCCGCCGAATTCGACCGCTTCCTGAAACGTCAGCCCAAGCAACGCCAGCTGCTGCTGATTGAGTGAGGGCACCGCGTCACTTCAGGTGTCCTCAGTGGGAGCTGTCAGGCCTACCCGCTTTCCCACGCCGATCTCCAGATGTCGATCTGCCAAGGCACTTGCCCGATGCGCCAGCGGAACAGAAAGCACAGGCCTTGTTTAACCGTGGTGTGACGCACGGCCGGCAGGGCGACAGTAAACAGGAACTGGCTGACTATACGGCGGTCATTGACATGCCCGATGCGCCAGCGGAACAGAAAGCA
>JAPYTO010000379.1:0-2295 GCA_029941865.1 Fuerstiella sp.
TTTCGCCGGCATGATAACTACTGCGGACAAACGGCCCGCTGGCCACCATGCGGAATCCGAGTTTGCGGCACAGGTCGCCGATTTCATCGAACTCTTCGGGCGGAACGTAGCGTTCTACGGGGAGGTGTTCGCGAGTCGGCTGCAGATACTGACCGAGCGTAATCATGTCGCAACCAACGGTTCGCAGATCGGCAAAAACGTCCATCAGTTCATCACGCGTTTCACCGAGGCCAAGCATCAGCCCGCTTTTGGTCGGCATGTCCGGTGCTTCGTCCTTGACCTGCTTCAGCAGATCCAGAGTCCGCTGATACTCGGCGTTGCGACGAACACGATGATACAGGCGGGGCACTGTTTCGGTGTTGTGATTGAACACATCGGGCCGGGCTTCGATCACGCGACTGACAGCGGCGCGATTTCCTATGAAATCGGGAACCAACACTTCGATATCGGCCCCCGTTCGACGGCGGACCGCCAGCACGGTTTCGTACCAGTGATCTGCGCCGCCGTCGGCAAGGTCATCGCGCGTCACCGACGTGATCACTACGTATTTCAGGCCCAACCGTTCTGCCGCCTCGGCAACTCGTTCCGGTTCGTCGATTTCGAGAGACGTCGTTTTTCCTTTCGGCACCGAACAGAATCCGCAGGGACGCGTACAAACGTTGCCCCCGATCATAAAGGTCGCCGTCTGCTGACTCCAGCACTCCGACCGATTCGGACACTTCGCACTTTCGCAAACGGTTTCCAGACTAAGATCGGAAATGACGTCGTCCGTGTACGCCATGCCGGGTTGCGGCAAAGGACGCTTCAGCCAGCGCGGTAAACGCCGTTTGGGTGGTTCAGAAGGCTGGTTAATGATGGGCAGACTGGTCATTGAACTCCGGATTCCTGCAGCGACGGACCTGTTGCAATTGAGTCAGCTTCTGGCGAGGCCAGTGCTGTGTCAGTGATTAAATGAAGGGGGAGGGGTACACTTGTTTTCGTGAGCCTCACGGCACTGGCAGAGCCAGTGGCACACGTCAATACCGGACTGACGCTGCGCTAGCTTCTTCCTTCGGCAGCGGATATTCGCTGAACTCTCTTCAGAAAGGGATGTCCCGTATGAATGTGATACTCCGGGTATCCCACACTTTCGCAGATGTGTTTGATCAGCGAAGCACGAACGTGAGCCATAATCGACGGTCGCACGCGTTCGGCATTCAGGGAAGAGATCCGTTTGCCGTGAAGCCCGCGCCCGAACTGCCGAGCCTCATCCAGCCGCACACTGACATTTAGAAACGCTCCGAAACACGTCACTCCTTCGTCCAGCCCAATGCCGGTTTCGCAGACCAGACCGTGGCGACCATTGACCACATCCAGGTCATCGCCATCACGCCGCGCGACCACTCGGGAATCATGGCATGTTTCAATGATCGCATCCTGCAGGCGCCAGCGGAATTCGTTTTCGCCGAATCCACACTCGTCCAGACTGACCACGACGTACACGGCCAGTTGCCCGGGCTGATGCAGAATCGTCCCACCATCGCGTTGAACCCGATGCACTTCGATCAGCCGAGCATCCAGTTCCCGCTGGTCCACGGGCAGATCCAGCAACGAACCTTCGCAGCCGACGGTAATCGTCGGTGGGTGCTCGCAGATCAATACCGCGGCACTCAGCTGACTCTGTCGCTTGACCTCGTGGACGATCAGCTTTTGCAATGCCAGCACGGACGCAACATCAACCAGCCCCAGAAGCCGCACTTCGGCAGCTTCGATTGTGTTGTTCGTGAAGGATTCCCAGTTGACGGTCATTGATCGGACGTTTCATGAAGCCGCAAACCAAGCGTACGCGGATAGAAATTGCACAGTTACCGAGGCGTTAACCCTGAAAAACATTAGGTTTGGCGAGCGATCCGGGCAGTGTTTTTGAAGCACGGGACCACGTTTCACGGCTATTCTAACAGCGGCTGCAGGTCGGCACTACGCGATTCAGGATTTGAACAAACTTCCACGAAAACTTCCACGACAGCCCATGCCATGCCCGCCGCACCGACCCGAAGCAACCAGAATCCGGTCCGAATCTCGCTGACTTAGAAAAGCGGATTACCCGCAATAACAGGCTTTTTGCAACATCTGGGTTGCAGGTTACAATGGGTTTTGGCACTTTGTAAGTAGTACACAGAACCGCGATGGTGGCTTGCCATCAGTTCCAACGGCGTGGAGACAGGAAGCGTCTCTATGCCAGTGCTGGATAGGCAAGTTCACAAGTCGACACCTGCCGAAGACACCCTTCGTTACGACACCCTTCGTTACGACACC
>JAPYTO010000379.1:2395-5519 GCA_029941865.1 Fuerstiella sp.
CAAGTCGACACCTGCCGAAGACACCCTTCGTTACGACACCCTTCGTTACGACACCGTCTTCGACAGAATTGATTCACCTCTGGAGTCCGCATCGATGAAGGTAGTGTTGGAGTTGCAGGACCAGCCGTCCAACATAAAAAAAGTCACCATTCGCCATGACATCGTGATCGGACGCGGAGCGGAATGCAATCTGCGACTCTCTGCTCCACAGGTCAGTCGACGACACTGTTTCCTGCGAATTGGCGCAGACGGTGCCTATGTCTCAGACCTGGACAGCAGCAACGGTACGTATCTGGGCGGCAAGCGACTCAGTTCCGGCAAACGCTACACACTTGATGATGGTGCGATTCTGGCCGTAGGCCCAGTCAGGTTCGTCGCAAGTGTTCGCTCAGAGGTTGTCGCGAACGAAGCTTTGCAAGTCCATGTTGCTGACAATCGCATCGAAGCAGAAGCCGGCTTGGCAGTCGATGATTCCGCAGACGATGTCAATTTTGTGGCGACGCTCCCCGATGCACATCGTGATGAGCCTGATGAGGACGGCAGTGCGCTGAATTTCGCCATCGAACAGGCAGGAAAGGCTGCGGACGAAGACGAACCGACAACAGACTATGTGTCCTCAGACGGCATCGAGGCAGACGGAATGCTGTTGCTGGGACTGCCCGATCTGAATCATGCCGACGAACCGGATACCGTAGCTGCCGTCGGCGGGATTCTGGACAACGATGGCAAAGATGTTGTCGACGAAGTCGAAGTCCTTGAGGACGACATCGTGGTCGATGCCGAAGATGTCATCGAAGAGGCAGAATTCGATGGTGTCGACGATTCCGATCTCGGCGACGAAGAATCTGACCTGAAGAATTTCCTTCAGGGACTGGACTGAAAGCGCCACGGCGGCAACCAAAATCAGCACCGTCCTTCACGGCCTGATCAAGCCAGGACGCGGCTCGTGGGCTCTCGTTGGGCGTCGCGAAAATGCCGTCTGAACGGAAACTTGTCTTTCCGAATGACTCTGGTTGCGACATAGCTGCAGCAATCAGAATCAGTAGCCGAATCCCGACGGTCGCTTCGCTTCCAGCCCCTCGCGCCCCCCAAGCCACCCAGTCTACCGGACCATCACCTCCGCGTTACGGCTGAATCGACTGTTTTGATAATGCCGATGTTGTTCGCGTGGATATACGCCGCCATTGCCAAAGATGGTGCTGCAATCACCGTTATGGAAGTGCAGAGAACGACTCATGGACAATCAACAGACAGTTGAGCCGACGGATTCCGAACAGCCACGCCTGAAACGCCGCCTGGGTCGCGGGCTGAACGCGCTGCTGGGTAGTGGCCCTACTGACCTTCCCGATGCAACTCCAGCCATCAAGCTGCACGCTCCGGAACAGGATGAGGTCAGTGTTGAGTTGATTGAACGGAATCCATTTCAGCCACGCCGTGAATTCGAGCAGTCGGCGATCGATGAACTGGCAGAGAGCATTCGTAAACATGGAGTGCTGCAGCCTTTGCTGGTACGTGCCACAGGCGACGGATATCAGCTGATTGCCGGCGAACGACGCTGGCGCGCCTGTCAGCAGGTGGGCATGGAGACCGTTCCCTGTCGCGTTGTCGAAATTGAAGACCAGCAGGTCTTTGAAGCAGCGATTGAAGAAAATCTAAAGCGGCAGGACCTGAACGTTGTCGAAAAAGCTTCTGCGTTTAAGGATTACCTTGCAGCGTTCGGTGGTACGATTGAAGACCTGGCTCGTCAGTTGAGCATGAATCGATCCACCATCAGCAACATGCTGAGACTGCTGGAACTGCCGGACGTTGTACAGATCGCGATTCGCAGGAATCAGATTTCCGGTGGCCACGCACGAGCCCTGTTGCCGTTGTCTGCGGACGCTCAGGTGGAACTGGCCAGGCAGGTTGAAGAACAGCAACTGTCTGTGCGCAAGACAGAAGAGGCCGTGCGGGCCATGCTGCAGACCCCTGCACCAGGTGGTGAATCTGCAGCACACGTTGCGGCTTCGACAAAGCCGAAAATGACGGCTCATGTCCTGTCACTACAGGATCATCTGCGCGAGCATCTGGCAGCAAAGATCGACATTAAGCTGAAGAAAAAGGACGCAGGTCAGATTGTGATTCACTTTGGTTCCAACGATGACTTCGAACGAATCGTCGGCAGACTACGCCAGGCAGGGTAGAGCACTCTTCCAAAGAACGTACCGACTCTCGGTCGCGGGAGTAAGTGTTTTTCACATCAGCATGCGTTGGTCACGTGCACCTCCGAACAAATTCCGCTCCACAGCGGAATACGCGGACTCGCGGAGCGACAGACGCATTCCAGCCTGAGAAAACGGCCTGCCCACGCAGCCGGAAAATAAATCGCCTGGCTGAAAGACTGAACAGACTTTATCCGGTGTGGTGTCGTGAAGCACAACATCCGTCCCGTCAGCAAAGGTTCGCAGTCTCTCTGAGTGGATTCTTCCGTAGGTCCTCGGATGTCGCTGAACGAAGTTAACGATGGTGAGGCCAGGCCCCCTTCAGCACGTTCGGTCTCCGTCTGTGGAACTGCTGTTGCGACGCTTCATGCAGTACTTCGCAAAGTCGAACAGGCCGGCAAACCGATAACGACCGTCCACGTAGTGTTCGATAACGTAGAACGCAAAGTAGTAGCAGCGACAGAAGCACCAGACGGTCATGCTCAACAGGACAACGTTTCGCCAGCCTGGCATTGTCAGTATCAACAACGATGCCGACATCAGGCCACACAGCAGAAACAGGAACCCCTTGGCATAGATCAGCCGTGGGTTGGTGAGGTCAACCATGTCGCTCTCCAGGTGCTGCCGATTTCATGAGACTGTGTTCGCTGCAGGATACGCGCATTACGGTTCCTCGTTTTCACGAAAGATCCAAACCCGCTACGAAGCAGGAGTAGCCGGGGCAGCGGATTTGTCTGGCTGATCGACAGCCAGCTTGGGTTGTTCGACCGCATGTGTCCCAAACAAACTGGCGTAGACCAGATAAAAGGTTGGCACCAGGACCAGGACCAGCAGCGTTGACAGCAGCAGACCAAAGCACAGGCTGGTTGCCATGGGAATCACAAGCTGAGCCTGAAACGACTTTTCGTTCAGAATCGGCAGCA